>JBJKSF010000223.1:0-22672 GCA_046704285.1 Longimicrobiales bacterium
GGCGGGACCCCCGCGGGCCGCGGCGAAGCGCCTCCCTCGACGAGCGGGCGCGGGACGGGCCGCGGCGGGGCGGAGCCGGCCGGCACGGTCTCGGCGATCGCGGTCGCCTGGCTGGTGGCCGGCACGCTCGACATCGTGGCCGCGCTCGTCTACTACGGGATCACCGCCCACGTCCCGGCCGTCCTGCTGCTCCAGAACATCGCGAGCGGCCTGCTGGGCGCGCGCGCCTTCCGCGGAGGTGCCGCCACGGCAGTGCTGGGCCTCGCCTGCCATTACTTCATCGCGCTCGTCTGGACGACGCTCTTCTTCCTCGTCTATCCGCGGATCCGGCTGCTCTGGAGGAGCCGGGCGGCGACCGCCGTGCTCTATGCCGTCTTCGTCTCGTGCGTGATGAGCTTCATCGTGGTCCCGGCGAGTCGGGTCGCCGCCCGCCCGTTCCACTTGGGCTTCTTCCTCATCGCGACGCTGATCCTCGTGTTCACGATCGGGACGCCGCTGACGCTCCTGGCCGAGCGCCACCGCAGGCGGCAGGCGACGTCGCGCTGACCGCTCGGGCGAGGAGTGGGTGCGGGGCGCCCTGGGGCCGCCCCGCACCGTGCCCTTCAGGCCGCGGCCGTGGAATCCTCGGCCGTCGTCGGGTCGATGATCGTCCTGACCTCGAGGACGCGGTCCGCCGGGAAGCCTCCCTGGCGCGCGTGCTCGCGGACCATCGCCTCGTTCGGAGCGATGTAGACGCACGTGATCTTGTCGGCGGTCACGTAGCTGTGCACCCACTGGATCTGAGGCCCGAGCCCGGAGAGGACGGAGCACGACTTCTGCGAGATCCCGCGCAGCTCTTCGGCGCTGAGCCTGCCTGCGCCCGGGATGTTCCGCTCGATCAGGTACTTGGGCATGCCACACCTCCGCCGACGGATGGAGACCAGCGCTGCACGGACACGACGACCGCCTCGACTCCCATGAGCGGCGCGCGGCCATGGCGAGACGGGACGAGCACGCCAAGGTATGTCATGGCTTATCGGCAATGCAATAGGAATGATTCCGGATAGCGGCTAGCCAGCATGGGGCGGTGCTGCTTAGCTTCGGTGTCGCCGGCCAAGGGCGGCGGACCTTGACGCGACCGGTCCGAGCGGCATACCTCGACGTGCGGGTGAGCGCTGCCGCCCGTCTCCCCTTTGATGGAGGTCCATCGATGGATGCGCGGATCTCGTTGATGCTCGCGGCGGCCGTCTCCGTTGCCGCGGCGGTACCCTCGGCCGGCGCGGCCCAGGGCTCCTTCGAGGGCGTCGTGACGTTTCAGGTGCAGGGCGAGCCCGGTGGGGCGGTCGGAAGGCAGCAGACCATGCGGTACTCCATCAAGGGCGACCGTGTGCGATGGGACGTCTCGAGCGCCGCCGGCGACGTGTATTGGATCATGAGCGGCGCCAAGAAGGTCGTCGACATGGTGATCCCGATGCGTCGCATGTACCTCGAGCGCGGCACCGAGAGCGCCCGGGCCATGATGGACTCCGCGACCGCAGGCGCCAAGGTGACGTGGACCGGCAAGAAGGAGACGATCGCCGGCCACGAGTGCGAGGACGCCACGGTCACCCAGAGCGATGGATCGACCGTCGCGCTCTGCCTGGCGAAGGACCTCGGCGCGTTCCTGCCCATGGGGGGCGGGCAGGGTGCGGCAGGCCGGACCGGCGGGGGCTGGGAGAGCGTGATCGGCCAGTCGTGTCCGCTCAAGGTCGTGCGCGACGGCACGGTGGAGCTGCTCGCCACCAAGATCGAGAAGGAGTCGTTGCCCGACTCCCTCTTCGAGGTGCCGGCGGGCTACACGAAGATGAGCCTCCCGGGCATGGGTGGAGGCCTCTGAGGGCCTCAGCACGTTCCTGCCCGGGGCGGATCGAAAACGGGAAGGTGAGCGATGGCAGGCGGACGAGCGCGGGATGCGGGCGCAGCGGCGGGAGAGCGGCGGACGTCGTTGAGCGACGAGGATCTGCAGGCGATCGACGCGTACTGGAGGGCCGCCAACTACGTGGCCGTCGGGCAGATCTACCTGCTCGACAACCCTCTGCTGAGGGAGCCGCTCCGGCCCGAGCACGTCAAGCCGCGTCTGCTCGGGCACTGGGGCACGACGCCGGGGCTCGACTTCGTGTACGCCCACATGAACCGGGCGATCCGCACCTGGAACCTCGACGCGATCTACGTCATGGGACCGGGACACGGTGGTCCGGCGGCCGTCGCGAACGCGTACCTGGAGGGGACGTACACCGAGGTCTATCCGCACATCACCCGTGACGAGGCGGGCCTGAAGGCCCTGTTCCGTCAGTTCTCGTTCCCGGGGGGCATCCCGTCGCACGTCGCGCCGGAGACGCCCGGGTCGATCCACGAGGGTGGAGAGCTCGGCTACGCGCTCTCGCACGCGTACGGTGCCGCGTTCGACAATCCCGATCTGCTCGTATGCTGTGTCGTCGGCGACGGCGAGGCCGAGACGGGTCCCCTCGCCACCGGCTGGCACTCGAACAAGTTCCTCAATCCTGCACGCGACGGGGCCGTCTTGCCGATCCTGCACCTGAACGGGTACAAGATCGCGAACCCGACCGTGCTGGCCCGCATCGGTGACGACGACCTGACGTCGCTGCTCGAGGGCTTCGGGCACAGGGTGCACTGGGTGGACGGGCACGAGCCCGCCGCGATGCACCGGCGCATGGCCGCCGTGCTCGACGAGGTGATCGAGGAGATCGCCGGGATCCAGCGGGCCGCGCGCAAGGAGGGCCGCACGGAGCGGCCTCGCTGGCCGATGATCGTCCTGCGCACTCCGAAGGGGTGGACGGGGCCGGCGACCGTGGACGGGCTCCCGGTGGAAGGGACGTGGCGCGCGCATCAGGTCCCGCTCGCGAACGTGCGCTCGAGCCCGGACCACCTGGCGGCGCTCGAGTCCTGGATGAGGAGCTACCGGCCCGAGGAGCTCTTCGACGAGGACGGCGCGCTCGTGGCCGAGCTCGCGGAGCTGCCGCCGAAGAGCCACCGCCGCATGAGCGCCAACCCGCGCGCGAACGGCGGCCTCCTTCTGCAGGACCTCTCGCTGCCGGACTTTCGCGACTACGCGGTGGCGGTCCCTCAGCCCGGGACCACGTACGCCGAGTCCACACGCGTCCTGGGTACGTTCGTGCGCGACGTGATCCGGATGAACCCCGACACGTTCCGCCTCTTCGGGCCCGACGAGACCGCGTCCAACCGGCTCACGGCGGTGTTCGAGGAGACCGCCCGCGCGTGGGACGCAGAGGTCCGTCCGGTCGACGAGCAGCTCTCCCCGGACGGGCGCGTCATGGAGGTCCTCTCCGAGCACCAGTGCCAGGGTTGGCTGGAGGGCTACCTGCTGACCGGGCGGCACGGGCTCTTCAACTGCTACGAGGCGTTCATCCACATCGTCGACTCGATGTTCAACCAGCACGCCAAGTGGCTGAAGGTCACGAACGAGATCGCGTGGCGGCGCCCCATCGCCTCGCTCAACTACCTGCTCAGCTCGCACGTCTGGCGCCAGGACCACAACGGGTTCAGCCATCAGGATCCGGGCTTCATCGACCACGTCGTGAACAAGAAGGCGGAGCTCGTCCGCGTCTATCTGCCCCCGGACGCCAACTGCCTGCTCTCCGTGGCCGACCACTGCCTACGCAGCCGTCAGTACGTGAACGTCATCGTCGCCGGCAAGCAGCCCGAGCTGCAGTACCTGTCCATGGAGGACGCGATCCTGCACTGCACGCGCGGGATCGGCATCTGGGAGTGGGCGTCGAACGACGACGCGGGCGAGCCGGACGTCGTGCTCGGTTGCTGCGGGGACGTGCCGACGCTCGAGACGCTCGCCGCGGCCGACATCCTGCGCACGGAGCTGCCCGCCCTCAAGGTGCGGGTCGTCAACGTGGTGGACCTGATGCGCCTCCAGCCGGAGAGCGAGCACCCGCACGGCCTCTCCGACCGGGAGTTCGACACGCTGTTCACGGCCGACAAGCCGATCGTGTTCGCCTACCACGGCTATCCGTGGCTCATCCACCGGCTCACGTACCGACGCACGGGCCATGCGCACCTGCACGTGCGCGGCTACAAGGAGGAGGGCACGACCACGACGCCGTTCGACATGGTGATGCGCAACGACCTCGACCGCTTCCACCTCGTGATGGACGTGATCGACCGCGTGCCGGACCTCGGGGCGACGTGCGCGCACCTGCGCCAGCGGATGGTGGACGAGCGCGTGCGCTGCCGCGCGTACGCGTACGAGCACGGCGAGGACGCGCCGGAGATCCGGGCCTGGACCTGGGCCCGCTCCTGACCGGGCCCGATGAGGATCCTGGTCGTCAACGCGGGCTCGAGCAGCCTGAAGCTCTCGGTGCTCGAAGGCGATCGCGTCGCGCTGTCGGAGACGCTGGACGCGCCGCGAGGGCGCCTGGACGAGGACGCCGTGGGCCACGTGGTGGAGCGGGCCGGGTCGCTCGACGCGGTGGGCCACCGGATCGTGCACGGCGGGACCGAGTTCCTCCAGGCCACCCCCATCGACGAGCGCGTCGTCGCCCGACTGCGCGCCTTGACGGATCTGGCTCCGCTGCATCAGCCCAAGTCGTTGCGTGGGCTGGAGCTGGTGGGCCGGCTCCTGCCGGATGTGCCCGCCGTGGCCTGCTTCGACACCGCGTTCCACGCCCGGCTCCCGGCCGCCGCAGCGACGTACGCGGTGCCGGCCGCGTGGAGGAAGCGCTGGGGCCTGCGCCGGTTCGGGTTCCACGGCCTGTCGCACGCGTACGTGTCGCGCCGGGCGGCGGAGATGGCGGGTGGGTCTGGCGAGATCGCGTCCGCGCGTGACGGAGATGCCCGAGACGCAGGACCCAGGATCGTCACGTGTCACCTGGGAGCCGGCGCCTCGCTCGCGGCCGTGAAGGACGGCGCGTCGGTCGACACCACGATGGGGTTCACCCCGCTCGAGGGGTTGGTGATGGCGACCCGCTCGGGCTCCGTCGATCCGGGCCTGGTGCTCTGGCTCGAGGAGCACACGGGCATGCCACCCTCCGAGCTCGCCTCGGCTCTCGAGCACCGCTCCGGGCTGCTCGCGCTGGCCGGTAGCCCCGACATGAGGGTGGTGTTGGAGGCGGAGCGGCGAGGCGACGCGGAGGCACGCCTCGCCTTGGACGTCTACGCGCACCGTCTCAGGGCCGGCATCGCCGCGATGGCGGCCGCGATGGAAGGCATCGACGTGCTCGCCTTCACGGGGGGGATCGGGGAGCGTTCCCCAGTCGTCAGGGAGCGCGCCGCGGCGGGCCTGTCGTTTCTCGGCGTGGAGCTGGACCCGGCGGCGAACGCCGGAGCCGAGCCCGACCGCGAGATCGGCGCGCCGACGTCGCGGGTGCGCTCGTTCGTGATCGAGGCGCGCGAGGACCTGGAGATCGCGCGTGAAGTGCGCGCGGTCCTGGGTGGCTGAGCTGCGCCGGGGCCGCGGCGCCTAGGGAGTCGCGCGCCGCGGGGAGCTGCCCGGCACCGGCTCGGTTCCTGCCAGCAGATCGCGGAGGCGCCGCAGGAGCGCGCTCGGCGTGATCGGCTTTTCGATGAACACGGCGCCGGCCTCGACGACGCCCTGGTGCTCCAGGGCGTCATCCGTATAGCCCGACATGTACGCCACGCGCAGCCCGGGACGCAGCGAGCGCGCCCGGGCTGCGAGGTCGGGCCCTCGCATCGTCTGCAGCACGACGTCGGTGAGGAGCAGGTGGACCGGTCCGGGGTGGCTTTCGCAGAGATGCAGGGCCTCGCGGGGCTCGCCCGCCTCCAGCACCTGGTAGCCGCCTCGCTCCATCACCGTGCGGATCAACCTGCGCACGGCGGGCTCGTCCTCCACGAGGAGGATCGTCGCGTGCTCCTGCGGTGCCGCCGACGCCGCCCGTGCGGCGGCCGGGCGCTCTCCCGCAGGATCCGCCGCGCCGGGAAGGTAGACCTTGAAGGTCGTGCCCCGTTCGGGCTCGCTGTACACCCAGACGTTGCCACCGGCCTGCTTCACGCTTCCATACAGCGTCGCCAGGCCGAGGCCGGTGCCGCGGCCCCGTGGCTTCGTCGTGAAGAAGGGCTCGAAGATGCGCTCCCGGGTCTCCGCGTCCATGCCGTGGCCCGTGTCGGTGACCGCGACGAGGACGTGTGGGCCCGGATGCGCGTCGACGTGCAGGCGAGCGTATTCCTCGCTGAGCTCGACGTTCGACGCTTCGATCGTCAGCTTGCCGCCGTTCGGCATCGCGTCGCGGGAGTTCACCGCCAGGTTCATGACGATCTGCTCGAGATGGCTCGCATCGAATCGGGCGCGCCACAGCGCCGGCTCCACCTTGATCAGCAGATCGATGTCCTCGCCGATCAACCGGCGCAGCAGCGTCTGCATGCCGGAGAGCACGTCGGCGACGTCCACGACCTCCGACTCCGACGGTCGGCTGCGGGAGAACGCCAGGAGCTGCCCCGTGAGGGCCGCTGCCCGGTGTCCCGCGGCCAGGATCTCCTGCGCGTCTTCCCGCCGGGGATCGCCGTCGGGGATCGCCTGAAGCAGGAGGTCGGCGCACCCGGTGATCACCGTGAGCAGGTTGTTGAAGTCGTGGGCCACGGCGCCCGCCAGCCGCCCCACCGCCTCCATCTTCTGGGAGTGATGCAGCATCTGGGACAGCTCGTGCTCCTCCCGCATGTCCTTGAGCGCGACGACCACCCCGCGCACCTCGCCCTCGGCGTCCCGCATCGGCGCGCCGCTGCTGGCGATCGGCGTGCGCCTGCCGCCGCGTCCCACGAGCACGGTGTCGTTGGCGAACCCGACGACGGTGCCGTCGCGAAGGATCGTCGCCACGGGATGGTCGGCGGACGCACCGGTCCGCTGGTTCACGAAGCTCACCAAGTCGTCCAGCAGACGACCCTTCGCCTCGACCTCGGACCATCCGGTGAGCGCCTCCGCCGCGGGGTTCATGCCGGTCACGCGGCCGTCGACGTCGGCGGAGACCACGCCTTCGGCCATGCAGTTCAGCACGGTCGCCAGATGCTCCCGGCTCCGGCGCAGCTCCTCCTCGGCCGCCTTCTCCGCGGAGACGTCCACCGACAGCACGAGGACGCCCGTGGGGACCGGCTCGATGCGCAGGTCGAACCAACCCGCGTGCCCGTCCGGGTTGATGAACCGGTTGAGCATCCGTTGGGGGGTGCGCTCCTTCATGCACCGCTCCAGCAGCCCGAACATCTCCGTGGCCTCGATGCCTGGATACGCCTCCATCATCGTGCGGCCCACGAGATCCCCGGGAGAGCGGCGCCCGTGCGCGGCCGCGGCGGCGTTCAGGTAGACGTAGCGCCATTGCGGGTCGATGACCTGCACACCCTCGAACATGCCGTCGAAGACGACGGACAGCGCGGCCTGGAGCTTGTCGGCCTCGTCCCGGGCGCGTTCGGGCATCGGTGGGCGTTTCCTCGCGGCGGGCGGCCGCCCCACAGGGCAGGGGAGCGTCTCTACCGGAAGAACATGTGGCGGCGAATCGGGGGGAGCAACGCTGATCGCGTCCGCGCCGCGGTCCGGGCGCGGGCGGCCGCGGGAGGGCGAGGCCTCCGAGGCCTACCCTCGCACCAGGAAGCGAACGATGAGCAGGGCGACGATGTTGATGACCTTGATCAGAGGGTTGATCGCGGGACCGGCGGTGTCCTTGTAGGGGTCACCGACCGTGTCCCCGGTCACGGCCGCCTTGTGGGCCTCGCTGCCCTTGCCGCCGTACTCTCCGTTCTCGATGTACTTCTTGGCGTTGTCCCAGGCCGCTCCGCCGCAGGTCATCGAGATCGCGACGAACAGCCCGGAGATGATGGAGCCGATGAGGAACCCGCCCAGCGTCTCCGGCCCCAGAATGAAGCCGACGAGCAGGACGGAGACGATCGGGAGCAGGGCCGGCACGATCATCTCCCGCAGAGCGGCCCTCGTCACGATGTCGACCGCCCGGCCGTACTCCGGCTTCGCCTTGCCTTCCATCAGGCCTTCGATCTCCCGGAACTGCCGTCGAATCTCCTCGACGATGGAGCCGGCAGCCCGCCCGACCGACTTCATGGCGAGTGACGCGAAGAAGTAGGGCAGGGCGGCTCCCAGGAACAGGCCGACGACGACGTACGGATTCGCGAGGCTGAAGACCGCGTGGTCGGCGAATCGGGCGAGCTGCTGCACGTAGCCGCCGAAGAGGACGAGGGCGGCGAGCCCCGCCGAGGTGATGGCGTAGCCCTTGGTCACGGCCTTGGTGGTGTTCCCGACGGCGTCCAGGGCGTCGGTGTACTGCCGCACCTCCTTCGGGAGTGACGTCATCTCGGCGATGCCGCCGGCGTTGTCGGTGATCGGCCCGAAGGAGTCGATGGCGACGATGATGCCGGCGGTCGAGAGCATCGCCACCGCGGCGATCGCGATGCCGTACAGGCTGTCCAGGGCGTAGGAGCCCAGGATGCCGAGCGCGATGACGATGATGGGCAGGAGCGTGGACTCCATGCCCACCGACAGGCCCATGATGATGTTCGTGCCGTGGCCGGACGCCGACGCTTCGGCGATGGACTTCACCGGCCGGCACCGCGAGGCCGTGTAGTAGTCGGTGATGACGACCATCAAGATCGTGACCACGAGCCCCACCGCGGCCGCGCCGAAGATCTTGAGGGAGCCGGCGTGGAAGAAGTAGCGCGTCGCGAAATAGAAGAGGATCCCGGAGGTGACGACGGCCGCGGCGAGCCCCTTGTACAGAGCACCCATGATGTCGCCACGTCTGCCGAGCCGCACGAAGAAGCTGCCGACGATCGAGGCGACGATCGCGAGCCCTCCGAGGACGAGCGGGAAGGCCAGAGCCGAGCCGGCGAGCCCCAGGGCCGATCCGACGAGGAGGGCCGCAGTCAGCGTCACGGCGTAGGTCTCGAAGAGGTCGGCGGCCATGCCGGCACAGTCGCCGACGTTGTCGCCGACGTTGTCGGCGATCACACCCGGGTTGCGGGGGTCGTCCTCCGGAATGCCGGCCTCGACCTTGCCGACCAGGTCGGTGCCCACGTCGGCCGCCTTGGTGTAGATCCCGCCCCCCAGCCGCGCGAAGACGGAGATCAGGCTGGCGCCGAAGCCGAGACCGATGAGCGAGCCGACGTTGCCGGTCACGAAATAGAACCCGGCCACGGCGAGGAGGCCCAGGGCGACCACCAGGAATCCCGTGACGGAGCCGGCCCGGAAGGCGACGTCGAGAGCGGGAGCCAGGCCCTTCCCGGCCGCCTCGGCCGTCTTGGTGTTCGCCCGAACGGCGATGTTCATGCCGATGTAGCCGGCCAGGGCGGAAGCGAAGGACCCCACGAGGAACGCGACGGCCGTCACCCAACCCAGGGCGAAGCCGATCACGAGGAAGATCACGAGCGCGACCGGAGAGACCGTGCGGTATTGCCGATTCAGGTACGCCGAGGAGCCTGCCTGGATCGCCTTCGATATCTCCACCATCGCCGGGTTGCCGGAAGGCTTTCCTCTCAGCCAGAGCACCAGGTACGCGGTGTAGAGGATCGCGATGGCGATCGGAACGAAGATCAGGTACGGCATAGGTCGGAGTCAGCCTTCGTTGTGAGTCGATTCGTCCCGGTCGTGCCTTCTCTCTCTACTGCAACGCGATCGGCGGGATCTTCCTGGTCGGCCTCTTCCAACCCGGCCACCGTCACGGCCCGGCGAACGCCCCGACCACCCCCGCCGAGGGCGGGATGGAGCAGGCACAAGGGCTGCAACCCGGTTCGGAAAGCTTCAATATTCGTATCTTCCGCGAATCGCGGGTAGTGGCCCCGGGGGATGCGCGGGCCGCGCGCGCCCGCCCTCCCGCCCACAGGACCCTCCCATGTACGGACTCGTCAGCAGGCTCGAGACCACCGGGGACGGCCGCTCATCACGGGAGTCGCGGAGCGCTTCGTGACGCGTCCACGACCCTACCCACCGTGGAGGCGCCGGCTCCCTCCTCGACGCCGAGGTCGCGTGCGGCGTACAATCAGGGCGGACTCAACGGGAGGTTTCCTGGCATGCTCTCATGGTACAACGTGCTCAAGTTCGTGCACGTCACGGCGGTGATCGTGTGGGTCGGAGGCGTCGTCGTGCTGGGTGTGGTCGGCGAGCGTCTTGCGAAGGAGCCGAACGGGGCCGCGCTCCGCGTGCTCGGCGCCGAGAGCGAGCTCTTCGGGCGCAGCATCCAGGGCCCCGCGGTGGGTCTCGCCCTGCTCTCCGGGCTCGCGATGATGGGCCTCGTGAGGGCCGCGCACTTCTGGATGGTGTGGGGCCTGGTCGCCCTGGTGGTGTCGATGGCGCTCGACGGGGCCGTCGTGCGCCGCGCGAGCCGTCAGGTCGTCGAGCTCGCCTCGGCCGAGAGCCCGGACGAGACCCGGCTGGCGGCCGTCCGGCAGCGCCTGCGCGTCGGGACCTGGATCAACGTGCTCATCCTGGTCTCGACCGTGTTCGTCATGGTCGTCAAGCCGACCCTCGGGTAAGGGCGCCGTCGCGGCCCAGGTCCGTCTCGGGCCTCCCGCACCCTTCCCGGCGCGGCCACGATCGCGGCCGCTTCGTCGTCCTCCGTCCAGTACCGACCGGTCGCATCGGTTCGAGAGCCCAGCGTCCGGCGGCCGCAGGGGCTTTCCGGCCGGGGTGGTGTAGGAGGCGGGCATGACCCGACGCCTGCCCCGCCCCCTGCCGTGATCTTCTCCGTCCTCGCGGACGCGGTCCTGACGTTCCACCTCGCGTTCGTTCTGTTCGTGGTTCTGGGCGGCTTCCTCGTGCTGCAGCGTCCGCGGCTCGCCTGGCTGCACGCGCCGTGCGCCCTCTGGGGCGTGTGGGTGGTGACGGCCGGGTGGATCTGCCCGCTCACCTACCTGGAGGGCGCGCTGCGCCGCGCGGCGGGGGGCGAGGGTTACACGGGCGGGTTCCTGAGCCATTACGTGAGCCTGCTGATCTATCCGCCGGGACTGACCCGCCCCGTGCAGATCGGCCTCGGCCTGGCGGCGCTCGCGTTCAACCTCGGCGTGTACGGAGTGCTCTGGCGCCGTCGCGCGCGGGCGCGCTGAGAAGGCGACCGGGCGCGCCCTCAGTAGCCCGCGTCGTCGTCCAGGCTCACCTTCCCGCGCATCCTCCGGTAGATGAACGTCGTGTAGCCTGCCACAAGGATCATGCCCGGGATCCACCAGAGGAACGCGACCCACATGGCGTAGGGCGAGCTCGCCGCGTTGTGGATCGTGAGCGACGCCGCGATGCCGTTGGTGGCGGGCAGGACCAGCGGGTAGAGCCCGAACGAAACGGACAGGAGCATCGCGACCAGGAAGACCGCCGAGCCCAGGAACGCCCCCAGCTCCCGACCGCGCGTCCGCAGCCAGAGGCTCGCGACGAGCCCCGCCACGGCGAGCAGCGGGAAGACGTAGCCGGCCGGGTGCTCCGCGAGGCGCCGGGGCACGTGCGGCTGGATGTGGAAGGTGAACGCCGTCACCAGGGCCACCATGAACGCCAGGACGGGCCAGGTCCACGCGGCCGCGCGGTTGGCGCGCTGCCGTACCGGGTCGTGTGTCTTGAGGGCGGCCCAGAGAGCGCCGTGGTGCACGAGGGCGAGCATGCTCGTCACACCCACGCTCACGGTGAACCAGTCGAGGATCCCCATGCGGGCGCCCTGGGTCGTGAAGTTCGTCCACAGCGGCGAGAAGAAGAATCCCGCGGAGTCGAGCGGTACGCCGCGCACCACGTTGCCCAGCGCCGCACCGAGGAAGACGGTGAGCAGCAGGCTCGCGCCGGAGAACACGACGTCCCAGAACGGGCGCCACAGAGGGCTGTCGATGTGGTGGCGGAACTCGATGGCCACTCCTCGCAGGATGAGGAGCCAGAGGACCATCATGAGCGGCAGGTAGAAGCCGCTGAAGCTCGAGGCGTAAAGCCTGGGGAACGCGAGGACCAGAGCTCCGCCTCCCGCGAGAAGCCAGACCTCGTTGGCGTCCCAGACCGGGCCGATGCTGCGAAGCACGCTCCCGCGCTCCCGGTCGTCACGCGCGACGAACAGCAGGATCGCGCCCGCGCCCAGGTCGAAGCCGTCGAGCACGACGTACATGGCGAGAAACGCCGCGACGAGCCAGAACCAGACCGTTGCCATGGCGTTACGCCTCCCCTGCGCCGCTCGGGGGAACGGAGGCCGCCCCGCGGCCGGCGGGTGCGGTCACCGGTCCGTGGCCGATCTCGCGCTGGGCGAGGAAGAGGAAGAGGATGCCGAGCACCAGGTAGAGGCCCATGAACCCGATCAGCGTGAAGAGCGCGTTGCCGGGCTCGACCGTGCTGCTGTAGCTGTCGGCGGTGCGCAGGACCCCCCAGACCGTCCAGGGCTGCCGGCCCAGCTCGGCAGTCAGCCATCCCATCGTGTTCGCGATGAACGGGAAGGGCGCCATGAGCATCACGAGCCACAGAGCGGGGCGGCTGCGCGCGAGCTTGCCGCGCCACAGCAGGAAGCCGGCCAGCGCCATCACCGCGATGAAGATCGTGCCCAGCCCGACCATCACGTGGTAGGCGTAGTAGAGCAGGGGAACGTTGTCGGGCCAATCCTGCCGCGGGAACGAGCTCAGGCCCTCGACGCGCGCGTTCCAGCGCCGGTACGTGAGGAAGCTGAGCACGTGGGGCAGCTCGATGGGGTTGTCGAGCTCCAGCTGCGACATGTCCGGCTGCCCGATGAGGACGAGGCCGGCGGGCTGGCCCGTGTGGAACAGGCCTTCCATGCCGGCGAACGCCGTCGGCTGCTCACGGGCCAGCCGGCTCGCCTGCCGGTCGCCGGTGGGAAAGGCCATGAGGATCGACGCGACGAGCGCGACGGGCACGGCCACCCGCAGGAACAGGCTCCCGTACTCGACCCAGGAGGAGGGGCTGCCGGGGACGGGCGGAGCCTCCGCGCTCAGCACGTAGTACGCGCCGATCGCCGCCATCGTGAACGAGCCGGTCACGACGGCGCCGATCATCGTGTGCACGTACTGCCAGAACAGCCACGGGTTCGTGAGCAGCGCCCCGAGGCTGGACAGCGCCATCTGCCCCGACGGCTCCATCGTATAGCCCACCGGATGCTGCATGAACGCGTTGGTCGCGACGATGAAGTAGCCCGAGATCCACGATCCGAGCCACACGGCGAGGGCCGCCCCGAAGTGCCCCTTCGGGCCCAGCTTCTCGCGGCCGAACAGGAACAGCGCGAGGAACGAGGACTCCAGGAAGAAGGCGAATACGCCCTCCATGGCCAGCGTCTGCCCGATCACGCCGCCCGTCACCTCGGAGAAGCGCGCCCAGTTCGTTCCGAACTGGAACTCCATCGGGATCCCGGTCACGACGCCCATCACGAACGACAGCCCGAAGATCCTCCCCCAGAACTGGGCCGCGCGGTCGTAGCGCTCGTCTGCCGTGCGCAGCGCGATCGCCTTCAGGAGCACGATGAGGAGCGCCAGCCCCATCGTGAGCTGCGGGAAGAGGTAGTGGTACGAGGCGGTGAAGGCGAAGAGGAACCGGTGGTAGAAGAGCGCTTGGTTCATGGTCGCACCGTCTCGTCGGCTGGAGCACGGACGGAACGCAGGCGCCCCTTCCGAAGAGCGCGACGCCGTCCGGGGAGGGTATCGACGAAGATAACGCGTGCGCCGGCGAGCGGCACGCCGTCCGGCTCCGCGGGTCCCGTGGTCTGCGACGATTGTCACGATTAAGTTGACACATCGCTGGGCCTCGAGGCGGCCGTCTCGAAGGACGACGACATGATCACCGTTCTCCTGTTCTGCTCTCTCGTGGGAGCGGGGCCGGCCGCTTCCGGCGGCCGTGCGCCCGTCGACTCCCCCGCGGTCCGGCGCGTCGCACCCGACACGCTGCGCCCCGACACCCTGACCCTCTACCGGCTCCTGGGCCTCACGGTGACCGTGAACCGCACGAGCATCCCGCTGAGGATCAACCCGGGCGCCACGAGCGTGGTCACCGAGCGTGACCTCGACCGGATGAGCCGCACGATCGCGGTGGACGAGGCCGTGCGCCTCGTTCCCGGCGTCAAGGTCGACAACCAGGCCGACGGCGAGCGCGTGCACATGTCGATGCGCGGACAGGGGATCCTCAGCGAGCACGGGATCCGGGGGATCAAGATCCTGGAGGACGGGATCCCGCTGAACGATCCGAGCGGCTTCGCCTCGGACCTGTACGACGTGAACTGGTCGGGTGTCAGCCGCGTCGAGGTGCTGCGCGGGCCCGGGGCGTCGCTCTACGGCGGCGGGTCCGCGGCGGGCGTGATCAACATCCTCACCACGCCGCCTCCCGACAGCGAGGTCGTGGCGGTGCCCACGGCCGAGGTGCACGTGGGGTCCTACGGATTCTGGAAGGGGGACGTCCACAACGTCGGACGCGCCGGGGACGTTGGTTACTCGCTCGACCTGGGCCGCGCGTATGGAACCGGATATCGCGACCACACCGCGTACAACGCGACCAACCTGCGTGCCAAGGCCGACTGGACGGTTTCGGATCGCCTCACGCTGCGCCCGATCCTGGCCTGGACGACGTTCTTCAACCAGAACGCGGAGGGGCTCAACCTGACGTGGCTGGCCCAGAACCGCCGCCAGGCGAACCCGGACGCCAACACGTTCAACGAGTACCAGAACACGCGGCGCTTCACCGGCGCCCTCACGGGGACCTACCGGATGGCGGGCTCGACGACCGTCGACTTCGACGGGTACCTCCGGAACACGCGCTACGTCGAGCCCGTCCCCTCGTCGGTCGCGCACCGAAGCCTGGCCGCACCGGGAGGAACCGTGCAGATCACGCACAAGGTCGGAGAGGGATCTGTCACGCACACGCTCAGCGCCGGGGCCGACGTGCAGTGGCAACACATCGCCGAGTATCGCCTCCCGAACCTCGGACACGCGAAGGAGGGCGGGCAGCTCCTGTCCGACGAGACGATCCAGCAGAACGGGCTCGGGGTCTTCGCGTTCGACCGCATCCAGCTCGGTGCGCAGTGGTCCGCACTCCTCAACCTGCGCTACGACCGCATCACGAACCGTCTGGACGACCGCCTGAAGCTCGGCGGCGTGAACCTCTCCGGCGACGCGAACTTCGAGCGGGTGACCGCGCGCGCGGGCGTGGCCTGGAGCCCGTCGCACACCTGGAGCCTGTACGCGAACTGGGGACAGGGCTTCCTGCCGCCGGCCACGGAGGAGCTCGACAACAACCCGGTGGCCCAGGGCGGGTTCAACGTGGGCCTCAAGCCAGCGACGTCCCAGGGTGAGGAAGTCGGCGTGCGTGGCCTCGGAGGGCACCGCCTGATGTACGACCTGGCCCTCTTCCACCTGGACACCAAGGGGGACTTCGACCGCTATCGCGTCGCGAGCCGGCCCCTGGAGACGTTCTACCGCAACGGCGGCAACAGCCGGCGCTTCGGGGCCGAGGTCTCGGCGAACGCGAATCCGATCGATCCGGTGTGGGTCCAGGTCGCGTACACCTGGTCGCACTTCGTCTACCGGTCGTCGACCAGTGCGTACGGGAACATCGAGGGGAACTGGCTCCCGAACAGCCCCGAGCACCAGGTCTCCACGGACGTGGAATGGCAGGCGTTGCCCGCCGTCACCGTGGGGGCGGGGACCGACACGTACAGCAATTGGTACGTCGACGCGAGCAACGCCACCTCGGTGAGCGGCTACACGCTCCTGAACGCCCGCATCGCATGGCGGGTGCGGCTCGCCGGCACGACGAGCGAGCTGACGCTCCAGGGACGCAACCTGACGAGCACGAAATACATCGCGTTCACGGAGCCCGATCCGGACGGGAACTCCTACCAGCCGGGTCCCACCCGGGAGCTCTTCGCGGGGGTGCGGATCACGATGCAGTAGCCGGGGCGAGCGGGGGGACGTGGCCCAGCGGGACGGCCGCCGCCCGATCCGCTTCGTGCGGCTCGGGCGGCGTCTCGGCCCCTCACGGCCTCCAGGCGCGTGGAGTCGGCCACGACGATGCCCCGTGCCTCGAGATCCGCGCGCACGGTAGGGCCACAGGGTCTGCTCGCTTTCGAGGGACGGACGCCATGTACTGGGCGGGTCCGCCTCGGGCTCCGGCGGACGTTGCCCGCTTCCGCGCCCGGCGCGACTGTTCGCTCATGCAGCCCTCCCTCCCCGCCGCCCGGAGCCGGACGTGAAGTGGTCCATCCGCCTCGGATCGTTTCGGGGCATTCCGGTACGCATGCACCTGACCTTCCTCCTCCTGCTCGCCTGGGTGGGGTGGATCTACTGGCGGCAGGAGGGGACGGCCTCCGCGGTGGTCTCGGGGATCGTCTTCATCCTCGGGATCTTCGTGTGCGTGCTCCTCCACGAGTTCGGGCACGCCCTCACGGCGCGTCGCTTCGGGATCCGCACGCGGGACGTCACCCTGCTGCCGATCGGCGGCCTCGCGCGCCTGGAGCGCATGCCCGAGGATCCCGTCCAGGAGCTGTGGGTGGCCGCGGCCGGGCCGGCCGTGAACGTGGCGATCGCGGCGGCGCTGTGGCTCTGGCTGCTGGCGGTGGGGCGCGGGCCCCTCGCGTTCGAGCTCGGCGTGCTGAGCGGGCCGTTCGCCGTGCGCCTGATGATCGTCAACGTGCTGCTCGTGGTGTTCAACCTCATCCCGGCGTTCCCGATGGACGGAGGGCGGATCCTGCGCGCACTGCTCGCCACCCGCATGGACTACGCGCGCGCCACGCAGATCGCCGCGACGCTCGGTCAGGCCACGGCGCTCGTGTTCGGGGTCGTCGGCCTCTTCCGGGACCCGCTCCTGCTCTTCATCGCGCTCTTCGTGTGGATCGGCGCGGCGCACGAGTCGGGGCTGGCCGAGCTGCGCACGGCGCTCCACGGGGTGCCGGTCTCGCGCGTGATGGTGACGGACTTCCGCGCGCTCGCTCCGGATTCGACGCTCGTCGACGCCGTCGGCCTCACGCTGGCGGGCTCGCAGAAGGACTTCCCCGTCGTGCAGGGTGGCCGCATCCTGGGCATCGTGCTGCAGCGCGACATCCTCCGGGGACTGGCCCACGGCGGCCCGCAGGTCGCGGTGGCGTCGCTCATGTCCCGCGAGTACGACGTCGTGCACCCGCGGGACATGCTGGAAGGCCTGTTCCAGCGCCTGAGCGAGAGCGGCCGCCACGCCGCCGCGGTCCTCGGCGACGACGACCGGCTCGTCGGGCTCGTCACCCTCGACAACGTCGCGGAGTACCTGGCGATCCAGGGAGCGCTGGCCGGCGGGCGAGGGCCCCGGGTCCGCACGCCGTCGTAGGCTCGATGGGGCCCGGCGCCGCACGGGGATCCGCGCCCACGGCCGCCGGTCCGGTCAACCCACTCCGTAGAGCCGCCCCGGCGTCTCGACCAGCAGGGTGCGGCGTGCTTCGGGGTCGGGGCACCACGAGGCCAGCGCGGCGAGCAGATCGTCCCGGTGGACGCGGGCGGGAGCGTCGGCGTGCGGCCAGTCCGTGGCCCACACGCACGCGGACGGAGCCGCGGCGAGAAGCGCCTGCGCGAGCGGCGCCACCTCCGCCCAGGGCGGAGGCGCGCTGGTCAGCCGATAGGGTGCGGACAGCTTCACGAAGCAATCCCCCCGTCGGATGAGCTCCAGGAAGCGGCGCGCTTCCGGCTCGTCCGGATCCAGCCTGCCGGGCGTGGGTGGCCCCATGTGGTCGAAGACGACCCGCACGCCCAGACGAGAGACGAGATCCTCCAGGCTCGGCACGCGCCGCAGGTCGATGTGCAGCTCCACGTGCCATCCCAGGTCGCGCAGGACGGGCACCCAGCGGGCGACGTGGGACGGATCGAGCCCGCCGGGATAGAGGCCGTTGCAGCGCAGCGCGCGGACGCCTCGGGCGTGCATCGCCTCGAGATCGGCGGTGGTCGCATCCGGGGAGGGCACCGCCACCCCCACCAGCCTCCCGTGCGCACGGGCGAGCGCGTCGAGCAGGCAGCGGTTGTCGAACCCGTACACGCTGGGCTGCACGAGCACGCCCCGAGCGAGGCCCAGCCCGTCGAGCAGCTCGAGGTACGCCGTGAGGGGAGCGGTGGGCGGCTCGTAGCCGTGTCCCGGGGCGAGCGGATAGGCCGCAGCCCTCTCGAACACGTGCGCGTGGCAGTCCCATCCGCCCTCGGGAGCGGAGGCGCTCAACGCGCGCCCGGGTCGCGGAGGAAGTCGAAGTCGCAGCCCCGGTCCGCCTGCTCGACGTGCTCCGCCCAGAGCCGGGCGTAGCCGCGGGCGGGAGCGGGCGGGAGCTCGACGCGCTCCCTGCGGCGGGCGAGCTCACGCTCGTCCACGCGCAGGTCCAGCCGCCGCGCCGCGAAGTCGAGCCGGATCGGGTCTCCGTCGCGGACGAGCGCGAGTGGGCCGCCCACGGAGCTCTCGGGGGCGACATGCAGAAGGACGGTCCCGTACGCCGTCCCGCTCATGCGCGCGTCCGAGATGCGCACCATGTCCCGCACGCCCGCCCGCGCCAGCTTGACCGGGATGGGAATCGAGCCCGCCTCGGGCATGCCGGGAGCGCCGAGCGGGCCGACCCCGCGCAGCACCAGCACGCTCTCCGGCGTGACCGGCAGGTGGGGGTCGTCGATGCGCGCGCGCAGGTCCGCGAGCCCGTCGAAGACGAGCGCCGGACCCTCGTGCTGCAGGAGCCGGTCGCTCGCCGCCGCCCGCTTGAGGACGGCGCCGTCGGGCGCGAGCGTGCCGCGCAGCACGGCGAGCGCCTCTCCGGGTGCGACCGGCCGGTCGAGGGGCCGGATGACCTCGTCGTCGACCCAGGCGGGCCAGGCGTCCAGCACGTCGCCGAGCGTGCCGCCGGCGACGGTGGGAGCCGCCCGATCCAGGCGCTCCGCGAGGCGACGCATCAGCGCCGGGAGGGCTCCCGCCTGGTGGAAGTCCTCCATGAACCCGCGTCCGACCGGCTTGAGATCGGCGAGGACGGGCGTCTCGCGGCCGATGCGGTCCACCTCGTCGAGATCGAGCACGAGGCCCGCGCGTCCCGCCACAGCGGCGAGGTGGATGAGCGCGTTCGTGGAGCCGCCGAGCGCCTGGAGCACGATGACGGCGTTGCGCAGGGAGGACTCGCTCACCAGCGAGCGGGGGTCGGGCTCGCCCGTGCGCGCCAGCTCGACGGCCCGCCGGCCCGAGCGCTCCGCCATGCGCAGGCGCTCGGAGTGCACGGCGGGGATGGAGGCCCCACCGGGGAGCACGAACCCGAGCGCCTCGGCCAGGCATGCCATGGTGCTCGCGGTGCCCATCACCATGCAGGTCCCGTGCGTCGGCATCAGGCGCTCGTGCGCCCGCTCCAGGCGCGCGTCGTCGATCTCGCCGGCGCGCCTCGCCGACCAGAGCCGGCGGCAGTCCGTGCACGCGCCCAGGCGCTCGCCCTGGTCCATCCCCGCCAGCATGGGCCCGACCGGCACGACGACCGCGGGAACCCCGGCGCTCACCGCGCCCATGATCTGGGCTGGGATCGTCTTGTCGCATCCACCGACGAGCACCACGGCGTCCAGGGGGAGCGCACGCAGCATCTCCTCGGTGTCCATCGCCATGAGGTTCCGCAGGAGCAGGCTGCTCGGCCAGGCGAAGGACTCGTGGATCGAGATCGTCGGAAACGCGAACGGGAGGCCCCCCGCCATCGTCACCCCGCGCCGGATCGCCTCGACCAGTGCAGGGACGGTGGCGTGGCAGGGGTTGAAGTCGCTGGCCGTCGAGGCGATGCCGACCACCGGGCCCTCGAGCGCGTCGCGGGTGAGGCCCTGCGCCTCGAGGAACGCCTCGCGCAGGAAGCGGGCGAACTCCGGATCCCCGTACTGGGTCAGGCGGCGGGAGAGGCCGCGCGCCTCGTGGCTCTCTTCGTGCATGTCCCCTTCGGATGGCTTTCCGACCGTTCGTTGACGCGCCCCACGGCCGCCTCCAGCTTCCCGGCTGCGGGCCGCGCGGGCGTCCCGTGCCGCCGCGCCGAAGCTCCCAACGTAATGCCGAGAGCCCCGTCATGAGAGATCGAGTCGTCCGGATCGGCCTGGCCGGTGCGGGCTGGGTCAGCGAGCACCACCTCGACGCCTGGGAGGCCCTGAAGGATCGCGCCGCCGTGGTGGCCGTGGCGGACCCGAAGCGCGAAGCCGCCGAGGCGGGGGCGGAGCGCTACGGCATTCCTGCGGTCTTCGACTCGGTCGAGGAGATGCTCGCCGCCTCCGACCTCGACGCGTTGGACGTCGCGGCCCCTCGCGAGCACCATGCGCCGATCTGCCGGGCGGCCGCCGGGCGCGGGCTCGCGATCCTCTGCCAGAAGCCGCTCGCGCCCACACTGGCCGAGGCGCGCGCGCTCGTGGCCGATGTCGGGGACCGCGTGCCGTTCATGGTGCACGACAACTGGCGCTTCCGCCCGCACTACCGTCTCATGGCGTCCTGGATCCGCGCGGGCCGCGTGGGCGACGTGCGGAGCGTGATCCTGACCACGCTCACGTCCGGCCTCCTGCCCGACGGGCAGGGCGCGCTCCCGGCGCTCGTGCGGCAGCCGATGATGATCGGGCTCGAGCGCATGCTCCTCATGGAAGTGATGATCCACCACGTCGACGCGCTCCGCTTCCTGCTCGGGGAGCTCGAGCTGCGAGGCGCTCGCCTCGGCAAGACGTGTGCGGAGCTCCGGGGTGAGGACCGCGCCACGCTCCTCCTCACCAGCGCGGCGGGCGCCGCGGTGTCGCTGGTCGGAGACTTCATGGCGCACGGCTACCCGCCGCAGCAGATGGACCGGCTCCGCATCCTCGGCTCCCGTGGCGCGATCTTCCTGGACGACGACCGCCTCCGTCTGGCGGGGGCGACCGAGGAGGTGGTCGCGGTGGATCTCGCCGCGAACTACAAGGCGTCCTACCGCGGGGCGATCGGCCACTTCCTCGACCGCCTCGCGGACGGCGGCCCGTTCGAGACGTCTCCTGCGGACAACCTGCGCACGCTCCAGATCGTGGAAGAGGCATACAGGGTCGGTTGGTAGCACGTCCACCTACCGGCGCGTGCGGATCTCGCTCCAGTAGATCCTGAATACGGGCCCGCGGCCGACGTTCGGTCCGCCGACGGGCCACGCGAGCTCGATGCGCTCGACCCAGGCGGTGCCGGCGGGGAAGCCGACCCGTATGCCCCCGCCCAGGGAGCCGAGCCATCCGGCGTTGCGCGCGAACGGCACGCCGTTCGCCCATCCCTTGCCGGCGTCTCCGAAGAGCGTGAAGCCCAGGTCCACCGCCGGACGCAGCCAGGCCACGTTCACCCGCTGCTCGAGGGTTCCGACCAGGATCGTCGACTCGGGGATCTGGTCGTCGCGATAGCTGCGCACCGCGTCCTGCCCTCCCAGCATGATCTGGTACGGCTCGTCGCTGTGCCATCCGCCGTTGAGCAGGATCCGCCCCTCGAGCGTCTCGACGCCGCTCGGCCAGGGCTGGAGGTATCCGACTGCCTGGCCGATGAAGCCGAGATCCCGCCACCGGCTGACGCCGGCCGGCGCCGAGTCCAGACGGCGCGCGTTGGCGGTCAGGCTGAGGTTGCCGACCAGGGGTCCCGAGGCTCCCGCCAGGAAGCCGTTCAGGCTCGCATACGTCCCCAGCGCGGACGTGCGCCACGTGCCCACGGTTCTCCCCAGCGTGAGCAGGAGCTCGCTTCCCAGCGCCACGTCCTGAACGCCGCTCACCAGGTCGAGTCCCCGGCGCGTGGTGAAGTGGATGCGGCGCAGGCCGCCCACGGCGCCGATCCGCACGTAGGAGTCCGGCGTGCCCTGCCGTCCGAGGGTCCGCGCGAGCGAGTCGGGCGCCGGCGTGGAGCCCCCGAAGTCTCCACTGCTGACCTGGCGCACCGGCCCCGACACCTCGCGATCCAGGATGTCGACCTGCGCGCCCAGGACCGTGAGGGCGCCGGGGACGCCGAACCGCCGCTGGAAGCCGAGGCTGGCGCTGCGATCGCGCAGCGGGAGCAGAAGGTCGGAGACTCCGCCCACTCCTCCCGTGACGTACGGGTACTCGTTGTCCACGTAGCCGACCTGGGTGTCGAACGAAAGCCGCCCCAGCTCTCCCACGAAGGGATGGGAGACGTCAGCCTGGAAGTACTTCCCGGTTCGGGTGGTTCCCGCGCTCACCGATGCGTTGGTGTGCATGCCGAAGAAGTGCGGCGTTCCGAACGTGAAGTCGCGGTCCTCCTGCTCGCGGAACTTGTGATAGCGCAGCTCGGCCCTCAGACCGCGCCCCAGCAGGTTGTCCTCCTTGATGTCCACCCCCGTGAACTTGATCTGGTTCTCCACGTGGTAGTTCACGGAGAGGTGCAGCGTCCACTCGTCCCACGTCTCGACGTGGATGATCCAGGTCGAGTCGGGTAGCTCGGTCGACGATCCGTGCACCCGCGCGATGAACGGCAGCTGCCGGATGAGCCGGATCGATTCGTCCATCGCCTCCGGGCTGTAGCATCCGCCCTCGGTGAGGATCATCTCGTGTCTCAGGTAGCTGGCGCGCGTGCGGATATGGACCCAGTTCGCGAACTCGAGGGCCCACGCGAACGGGCGGTCGCGGATCTCGTCCCGCGAGAAGAGTGAATGGTTGCGGATCTCGATGCGGCCGACGACTCCGAGCGGGCAGCGCTCGGCCGCGCTCGGCGCCGGCTGCGCCGCCGCGCTGCTCGGCGCGCCCAACCCCGCGAGCGCGCACAGGACGAGGC
>JBJKSF010000224.1:0-4362 GCA_046704285.1 Longimicrobiales bacterium
CAGCAGGAGTGCGGCGGCGCCCGCCGCGACGGCGAGGGCACCCCAGCGCCTCCACGCGGGCGCGGGGTGAAGACGGTGGTGTCGTCCCTCCGTCGAGCGCAGCGGCTCCACGCGGCCGGTGCCGGCCGCGCGCATGAGCACGGACTCCACGTCGAGCGGGGGAACCGGACCGGTGATCGCCCGCTCGAGCTCCTCGGTCTCCTCGAGGAGCAGGCGGGCCACCCGCGCGCACGCCGGGCAGGCGGCCACGTGACGCGCGAGGGGGTCGTCTCCGATCCCATGCAGAGCTTCAGGTCCTGCGGTCAGCATCATGCGGCGCATGAACTTGCACGCATCCATCACAAGTCGTCCGCGAAGTAGGGGTGAGCCTTCAGGATCCTCCTGCGCAGGGTGCGACGCGCCTTGAACAGGTGGGCCCGCACCGAGACCGGCTCGATGCCGAGCATGCCCGCGATCTCGGGCGATGTGAAGCCTTGCAGGTCGGAGAGGTCGAGCACCTCGCGCTGCCGAGGCGGCAGCTCCTCGAAGAAGGCTCGAAGGAGCGACGCCAGGCGCTCGCGGTCGAGCGCCTCGTCCGGACGCTCGGTGCGCGCGGGCAGAAGCGCCCCGAGCGCTTCAGCGCTTCGTCGCGCCTTCTCACGGCGGTTGCCCAGGCGGCGCCGGTCCTCAGCGGCGTTGCGCGTGACCGTGTACAGCCACGTGCCGAACGCCGCGGTCCCCTGGTAGCTGGCGAGGCGGCGAATCATCTGCACGAGCACGTCCTGGGCGAGGTCATCGGCCTCGGTGGGATCGCCGGTCCGCACCAGCGCCCACCGCCGCACGATCGGGTGGGCGCGCGTGACCAGGTCCCGAAGCGCCTCCTCGTCGCCTTCCCTGGCCCTCCGGACGAGGTCCGGGGACAGCCGCTGGAGGCCGGTGCATGCGCTCACGCACACTCCCTTTCGGTGCGAGTTCCACCCTGGGACGAGCGAGCCGGCCCGTGCGTTTACCCGCCGGAGGAGGAGAGCGCGTACGCCCGCGGGGCGCAAGCGCCGGGGCCGCTCCCGCCCACGAGAGGGCCGCTTGCCGTTCGGCGGGCCCCCGGGCGATCTTGCGGGGTGCGTCACGCACGCTTCCCGGCTCGGACGCGGCGCCTCGTCTCCCGCCTCGCCGCGACGGTCCGGGCTCCCTGTCCGGTCCGGGGGCGCGCCGGTGGCGCCCGGTGTGCCGGTCGCCCGCCGCTCGACGACGACCGGTCGACGTCGACCGACCCTCGAGAACACAGCCGCGCTGATTCGGGAGGGTGCCTTCGCGGCCCCGACCGTGACCTTGGAGGCAGGAGCATGACGACGACGATGCACGAGACGGTCCGCGCCCCGCGGGGAAGCAGGCTGAGCTGCAAGGGGTGGACGCAGGAAGCGGCCATGCGGATGCTCATGAACAACCTCGATCCCGAGGTCGCCGAACGGCCCGAGGACCTGGTGGTCTACGGCGGCACCGGGAAGGCCGCGCGGAGCTGGGAAGCGTACGAGGCGATCGTGCGGACGCTGCGCGACCTCGAGGAAGACGAGACGCTCCTGATCCAGTCCGGCAAGCCGGTCGGCGTCTTCCGCACGCATCGCCATGCGCCGCGCGTCCTGATCGCGAACGCCAACCTCGTCGGCCGGTGGGCGACCTGGGAGCACTTCCACGAGCTGGAGCGGCGCGGGCTCATCATGTTCGGGCAGATGACCGCGGGATCGTGGATCTACATCGGGACCCAGGGCATCCTCCAGGGTACGTACGAAACGTTCGGAGCGATGGGCCAGCGACACTTCGGGGGCTCGCTCGCGGGCCGGTGGATCCTCACGGGCGGCCTCGGGGGAATGGGGGGTGCCCAGCCCCTTGCGGCCACGATGAACGAAGGCGTGATGCTGGCGGTCGAGGTCGATCCCGCCCGCATCCAGCGTCGCCTGGACACGCGGTACCTGGATCGTGCCACGGAGGACCTCGACGAGGCGCTCGGATGGGTGCGCGAGGCCGCGGAGGCCCGGCGCGCGCTTTCCGTCGGGCTCGTGGGCAACTGCGCGGAAGTGCTCCCGACGCTCGTCTCGCGGGGGGTCACGCCCGACATCGTGACCGACCAGACGTCGGCGCACGACCCCCTCAACGGGTACGTGCCCGCGGGGCTCGACGTCGCCGCCGCCGCCGAGCTGCGTGCCTCCGACCCGGATGCCTACGTGCGCCGCGCGATGGACGCGATCCGCGTGCACTGCGAGGCGATCGTCGCGATGCAGCGCGCCGGAGCGGTCGCGGTCGACTACGGGAACAACCTGCGCGGCAACGCGCGCGATGCCGGCTTCGCGGACGCGTTCGCCTACCCGGGATTCGTGCCCGCGTACGTGCGCGATCTCTTCTGCGAGGGCAAGGGACCCTTCCGGTGGGCGGCGCTCTCGGGCGATCCGGCCGACATCCACCGCACCGACGATCTCGTGCTCGAGATGTTCCCCGAGGACGAGCACCTGTGCCGGTGGATCCGCATGGCGCGCGAGCGCGTGGCGTTCCAGGGCCTCCCGGCGCGCATCTGCTGGCTCGGCCAGGGCGCGCGGGCACGGTTCGGGCTCGCCATCAACGAGCTCGTCGGATCCGGCGAGATCAGCGCGCCGATCGTGATCGGCCGTGACCACCTCGACACCGGGTCGGTCGCGTCACCCTTCCGCGAGACCGAGGCCATGAAGGACGGCACGGACGCCGTCGCCGACTGGCCGGTCCTGAACGCGCTGCTCAACACGGCGTCGGGCGCGAGCTGGGTGTCGTTCCACCACGGGGGCGGCGTCGGGATCGGCAACGCGCTGCACGCGGGCCAGGTGCTGGTCGCCGACGGGACCCCGGAGATGGCGGAGCGCATCCAGCGCGTGCTCACGAACGACCCGGGCATCGGCGTGGCCCGGCACGTGGACGCGGGCTACGAGCTGGCGGCGGAGACCGCGCGCCGCGAGGGAATCAGGATCCCGATGATGGAGCGGGAGGGATGACGGCCCCGGGCGGAGGCGCAGACGGGTGAGCGGCTGCGACCTCGTCGTCCACGGCGCCCACCTCGCCACGATGGTGCCCGGGGGAGCGCCCTACGGCGCCGTCCGCGACGGCGCCGTGGCCGTCGCCGGAGGGCGGATCGTCTGGGTCGGACCCGAGTCCGATCTGCCGCACGGCCTCGCGGCCGGCGCGCAGGCGTCGGTGGACGCGGAGGGGCGCTGGCTCACCCCCGGGCTCATCGACTGTCACACGCACGCCGTGTTCGGGGGCAACCGCGCGCACGAGTTCGAGGCCCGGCTCGGAGGCGCGACGTACCAGGAGATCGCGCGGGAGGGGGGAGGCATCCTGTCCACCGTGCGCGCGACGCGCGCGTTGTCGGAGGACGATCTCCTGCGCGGCGCGAGGAGCCGCGTCGAGACGCTGTGCGCCGCCGGCGTGACCACCCTCGAGATCAAGTCGGGCTACGGTCTCGACGTGCCCACGGAGCTGGCCATGCTGCGGGTGGGCCGGGCCCTCGGGCGCGACCTCCCGGTGAGCGTGCGGACGACGCTCCTGGGCGCGCACGCGCTTCCGGGCGAGTACGAGGGCAGGCGCGAGGCCTACGTGGATCTCGTGTGCCGCGAGATGATCCCGCAGGCCGCCGCCGAAGGGTTGGCGGACGCGGTCGACGCGTTCTGCGAGGAGATCGCGTTCACGCCCGCGGAGTGCGGCCGGGTCTTCGAGGCCGCAGCCGGGTGCGGTCTTCCCGTACGGCTGCACGCGGACCAGCTCTCCGACGGGGGAGGGGCCGCGCTGGCGGCCCGCCATCGAGCGCGCTCCGCGGACCACCTCGAGCACGCCTCGGAGGAGGGAGTGCGGGCCATGGCGGAGGCAGGGACGGTGGCGGTCCTGCTGCCGGGAGCGTTCCTCTTCCTGGGAGCCACGCGACGTCCGCCCGTGGAGGCCTTCCGTCGCCACGGCGTGCCCATGGCCGTCGCCTCGGACTTGAACCCGGGCTCTTCTCCGCTCCTCGCGCCCACGCTGGTGCTCAGCCTCGCGTGCGTGCTCTTTCGGCTCACGCCCGAGGAGGCCCTGGCCGGGATGACGCGGGTCGCGGCCGGGGCACTCGGGATGGAAGCGGAGACCGGGACGCTCGCGGTGGGGAAGTGGGCGGACCTGGCGCTCTGGGACGTGGCGGATCCCGCGGAGCTCTCCTACTGGGTGGGCGGCAACCCGTGCTTCACCAGCTTTCATCACGGCGAGCGGCGTAGGGGCGGCCCGACCGGTTGAGGACGGCCGGGCCTCGCCCGCCGCTACCGTCCGCGGCCACCCCTATGGTGCCAGACCGGCGCGCGCCTCGGCGCCGGCGCGCGCTCGGGCGCCGACCAGACG
>JBJKSF010000225.1:0-50919 GCA_046704285.1 Longimicrobiales bacterium
AGAACGCGTGGTCACGCTCCTCCAGTCGGATGCCGACGAGGATGTAGATCGTGCTGGCTGCCGCGAAGAACAGTCGCCCCAGCGTCATGGTGGGCGCCGCCCAGAAGGCGATCACGAACCCCAGCATGAGGGGGTTGCGCGTATACCGGTAGTAGCCGGTGGTCCGGAACGGCGGATGATGATAGGGCTGGTTGCGGAAATACAGCCACACCTGCCGCAGCCCGAACAGGTCGAAGTGGTCGATCATGAACGTCCCGGTCAGCAACACCACCCAGGCGACCACGAAGACGACCCAGAACACGACCCTCCCCGACCCTTCCGCCTGCCAGACGACGCTCGTGACCGGTCGCCACTGCCACATGAGCAGCGCGAGCAGCAGGGAGGCCAGCAGCACATACGTGGAGCGCTCCGCAGCTCGAGGCACGATCGTGGCCCACCACCGCTTGAACCAGCGGCGCGCCATGAGGCTGTGCTGGATCGCGAACGCGGCGAGCAGCAGCGTGTCGACGCCGAGGGCCCGCGCCACCGACGCGCCCGCTCCGGTGTCGATGCACTGCGGAACGCCCACGCAGCCGACGAACCCGATGGCGTACACGAAGACGGCGAAGAAGACGAGGTAACACGCGGCGCCGTAGAGGAGGAGGATCGATCGGCCCATGGAGGGACCTCCGGGATCGGTGGAGGGGGCAGAAGCGTGGCCGGGAGCCTCGCGCGTACCTCGCACTTCGTGCGCGGTCGCAGCGACGGAGGGACACTATATGAAGAGGGATCGATACAAGTCAATCGACTCGTACGGCGCTGCGGCGAGCGGGAGGCCCCCTCCGCCCTGGTGAGCCTCGGCCGTCCCTCGCCGAAGGCGAAGGCTGTTGCACCGGCTCCGGCGCGGTAAGTTACAGCCCATGCGTCGACCCTTCCTGCCGTGGGCCCTCGCCGCCGTGGCCCTCCTCGCCGCCTCCCTTCCGGGGGCCGGAGTCGCCCAGGCTGCGGCGAGCCGGTCCGCGCGGCCGTCCGCGCCGCCGGACACCACCCCCGCACCGCACCGCCCCGACAGCGCCGCCGTGGTCGTGCGGGGGGACACGCTGGGGTTCCTGTACGGGCCCCTCGGCCCGTTCTCGGTGGCCGACCGCGCCGCCTCCCTGGCGGAGAGGATCGGCAACCTCCAGTCCGCGGGAGTCGACACGTCCCGCGTTCGCGTGGTCCGGCAGGACGGCCGGACGGACGTATGGGCCGGCAACGTGGTGGTGGCCACCGTGACGGCCCAGGACACCGTGGGCAGGAAGACCAGCCAGGCGGCCGCCGCCGCGGACGTCGCCGAGATGGTGCGGTCCGGCCTGCGCGTGCCCGTCATCTTCACGCGCAACATCCGGGCGATCCTCTTCGGCCTGCTCAAGACGGCGCTGGCCACGCTGGTGCTCTACTGGCTCCTCTGGCTCATGAGCCGCTGGTACCCGCGCCTGTACCGGCGCATCCAGGCCGTTCTGGAGCACCGCCTCCGGGCCATACGCTTCCAGGACCTGGAGCTCGTCTCGAGCCAGCGCATCCAGGCCTTCGTGATCGGCACGGCCCGCGGCTCGAGGCTGGTGATCACCGCCCTCCTGGTCTTCGCGTACGGGCTCACGGTGTTCAGCTTCTTCCCGCTGACCCGCATCCTGGCCGCGCGCATCCTCAGCATGACCTGGGAGCCCGTCCGCGTCGCGCTCCTGGCCGTGGTCGGCTACCTGCCGAACCTGTTCTACATCGCCGTCATCTGCGTGCTCACCTACTACATCCTGCGGGTGGTGCACCTGGTGTTCAACGCGCTGGAGAGCGGCGTCATCCGCCTTCCCGGCTTCTACCCGGATTGGGCTCAACCGACCTTCCAGATCTTCCGGGTTCTCGCGGTGGCCTTGGCGCTCATCCTCGTCTGGCCGTACCTGCCCAGCAGCAACTCCACGGCGTTCCGGGGCGTGGCGGCGTTCCTGGGCCTGCTGGTCACGTTCGGGTCGGCGGGTGCGGTGTCGAACGTCGTGGGTGGCGTGGTGCTCATCTACATGCGTCCCTTCCACGTGGGCGATCGCGTGCGCATCTCGGACACGGTGGGCGACGTCGTGCAGCGCGGGATGCTCGTGACGCGCCTGCGCACGCCCAAGAACGTGGAGATCACGATCCCCAACTCGATGGTGCTGGGAAGCCACATCGTGAACTACAGCTCCACCGCGAAGGAGGCCGGGATCATCCTCCACACGGCCGCCACCATCGGCTACGACACGCCCTGGCGGAAGGTGCACGAAGCCATGAAGGAGGCGGCCCGGCGGACCGAGGGGGCACTGGCACAGCCCGAGCCGTTCGTGCTCCAGACGGCCCTGGGCGACTACGCCGTGACGTACGAGCTGAACGCCTACACCGACCAGCCGGCGAACATGCTCACGCTCTACTCGAGGCTGCACGAGAACCTGCAGGACTGCCTCGCGGAGGCGGGCATCGAGATCATGACGCCCGCCTACCACGCGCTCCGGGAAGGAAACCGCTCCACCATCCCCGAGCCCCACGCGCCGGAGGGCCCGACGCCGGCGTTCCGGGTCCGGAACGTGGGAGACGCCGAAGCGGGATAGCATTGCCCGGCCCGAAGCGGCAGGGCAGCTCCGGCGTTCGGTCGTTCTCGTTCTGCGTGCGGAAGCCCGCCGCGCCCTCAGGGGCACGCGCTTGCCGTGCGGGCGATCGCAGTATACCATGCTCATCAGAGCCGCAGGACGATTGAATCGGGTATCCGCGCCGCGCGCCGCGGCGTCCTCCTCGGGGTGGTGCACCGTCCCGGCGTCCCCCCCGGGACCGGCCGGATGCGAATCGCCCGGCTCCAGCCGAGGAGGCCAGCATGAGCTCCAACGAAGACGGCCCGGAGCAACGACCCCGGGAAGAGGTTCCGACCCCGTCGCGGCAGTCCGACCCGGAGTGGATCGGCCCGTACCATCTCCTGGAAGTGCTGGGTGGGGGCGGCATGGGCATCGTCTACCTGGCCGAGCAGACGGCCCCGATCCACCGACGCGTCGCGCTCAAGATCATCAAGCTGGGCATGGACACCGAGGAGGTCGTGCGCCGCTTCGAGTCCGAGCGCCAGGCGCTGGCCGTCATGGACCATCCGAGCATCGCGCAGGTCCTCGACGGCGGCGCCACCGCCACGGGCCGGCCGTATTTCGTGATGGAGCTGGTCCATGGCGTGCCGATCACCGACTACGCGGACACGCACCGCCTGTCCACACGGGAGCGGCTGAAGCTCTTCCTGGAGGTGTGCGCCGCCGTCCAGCACGCGCACCAGAAGGGCGTGATCCACCGGGACTTGAAGCCTTCCAACGTGCTGGTGAGCGTGCAGGAGCACAGGCCGCTCGTGAAGGTCATCGACTTCGGCGTCGCGAAGGCGATCGGCCGACCGCTGACCGACCGGACCCTGGTCACGCACATCGGCCAGATGATCGGCACGCCGGAATACATGAGCCCGGAGCAGGCCGAGATGTCCGGCCTCGACGTGGACACGCGCACGGACGTGTACTCGATGGGCGTGATGCTCTACGAGCTCATCGTCGGGGCGCTCCCGTTCGACCTCGCGACGCGTGTCCGGCAGGCGATTCCGCACGAGCTGCGGGAGCGGGAGACACCGCGGCCGAGCACGCGCCTGGCAAGCCTGGGAACGCAGCGCTCGGTCGTCGCGGAGCGGCGCCGCACGACGGTGGACTCACTCCGCCGGCAGCTCAAGGGGGATCTCGACTGGATCATCCTGAAGGCCATGGACAAGGACCGGACGCGCCGGTACGACTCGGTCCACGGCCTGTCGCTCGACGTGGAGCGGCACCTGGCAGGGGAGCCCGTGTTGGCGCGCCCGCCGAGTCCGGGATACCGGGCGTCCAAGTTCATCCAGCGGCATCGCGCGGGCGTGGCCGCGTCGGCGATCGCCGTCGTGGCCGTCCTGGTCGGTGCCGGCGCCGCGGCCACGGGCTTCGTCCAAGCGCGGCGTGCACAGGCCGTGGCGGAGCGGGAGGCGGAGACGGCGAGGGAGACGTCGGATTTCCTGATCAGACTCTTCAACGTCAACAACCCGAGCGAGGCGCTCGGCTCCACGATCACGGCTCGAGAGATCCTCGACCGCGGGGCCGACGAGATACCGACGCAGCTCGCGGGCCGACCCATCATGCAAGCGCGCATGATGCGTACGATCGGGGCAGTCTACACCGAGCTCGGGCTCTACAATCGCGCCCGTCCGCTGCTGCAGCGCGCCGCGGATCTGGATCGCACGGCGGGCGACGAAGAGGAGCTGACGCTCAGCCTCGAGCAGCTGGGAGTGCTGGACGGAGACAGGGGACGCTTCGAAGACGCGGAGCGCGAGCTGAAGGAAGGGCTGGACTTGAGCACGAAGCTCCATGGCGGCGACGACCTCCGCGTCGCGCGGGCCACGGCCCGCCTGGGTGGGCTCTACGTGCAGGCCAACCACGCGGGGGACGCCCTACCGCTGCTGCACCGTGCGCTGGCGATGTATGGACGAGCGGGAAGCCCCGACAGCCTCGTGGCGACCGTCCTGACCAATCTGGGCACCGCGTTCTACAAGGATGCCAACTACGACAGCGCTCAGGTCTACCTGCGGCGCGGCTTGCAGATGCGCTCGAAGGTGCTCCCCCCGAACAGCCCGCGGCTCGCCACGAACTGGATCACCCTGGGCGCGAGCGCCTACGAGATCGGCGACTACGTCGCCGCCGCCGCCGCCTACGAGCACGCACGGGCCATCTACGAGCAGGTCTACAGCCCCGATCATCCCGTCGTGGCGGCGCTCCTGAACAACCTGGCCGAGATCGCGTGGCGGAGGAAGCGCTACGCGGACGCCGAGCGTGGGTTCCAGAGAGCGCTGGAGATCATGCGCAGGCAAATGGTGCCCGATCACCCGTCGATGGCGATCGCCCTGACGGGCCTCGCGAACGTGTATCGGGACGTGGGGCGCTACCCGGACGCCGACTCGCTGTATCGCCGCGCCATCGACATCTGGCAGGGGCAGGGGCAAGGGCACAACGGCACGAACCTGGCCGAATCCCTGGACGACTACGCCGTGCTGCTGGAGCGCACGAAGCGGTCGTCCGAGGCGGAGGCCGTGCGAGCCCGGGCTGCGTCGATCCGCTTGGCCGACGGAGCGTCGCGATGACCCCCCTCCGACCTCGCTCGATGTCGCGGACGTCGGTGCGCCTGCTCGGCCCGCGGCTAAGGATCGACGATCACGATCGGGTCGATCACCATGACCTGCCCGTCCGGACAGGTGATCCTGAGGCGGTACGCATACCGGCCCACTTCTGCGTCGCTCTTCAATTCGGCCGTAAGCTCGTTCGGGTGTGCTTGGTAGTAGACCTGCTTGAACGGCCAACGACCCGCGTCGACCGGCTCCAGCGCGAGCGAGGTCGTGTCGTTTCCCGGCACCAGGTGCCACCTGATCACGGCGCCGGCCGGCGCAGCGGGCCTTCTGGTGTGAACCGTCCACGGGCGGATGCGGATGCCCGCCCCTTCCGCGTCCTCCGTCGCAGGGCACGTCGCGCGAACGGTGACCACACCCGGCTGCGGGAGATCGGAAGGTCTCACGGCGGCACTCGTGACCTTCGCCATCCGGTCGGACCGGGGCTTCGGTCGGGCAGCCGCGAGACCCACGAGCACGACGATCGCGAGGATCGACACGCGTCTCATGGCATCACCTCACTGAGGGAGGGAGAGACTGCGGCAGGAAATGCGCGTACAATGTGCATGCGTGCGGCGACGGGGCAAGGTCGCCGTAACGGCACGTGAGAGGTATGGCGTCTATGCTCGACGTTCAGGAGGTGTTGTCGACGGCGCTGGCTCCCGAGTTCGAGGTCCTGCACCCGCTCGGAGCCGGACAGCTGGGCGTCGTCTACCTCGCGAGGGAGACCGCGCTGAAGCGATTGGTCGCGGTGAAGGTGCCCCGGCCGGAGCTGGCGGGCGACGACCTCGTGCACCGCCGCTTCGAGCGGGAGGCCCGGGCCGCCGCGCGACTCTCCCATCCGAACATCGTCGCCATCCACCGGGTGGGCCGGCTACCGGACTCGACACCGTACCTTGTCATGGCCTACATCGAGGGCCGGACCCTGGCGGACGCACTGAAGGCGGAAGGCCCACTTCCCGAGGACGTCGCGATCGACGTCCTGGCGCAGCTCGCCGGTGGCCTGGCGAGCGCGCACGAGCAGAACGTGGTGCACCGGGACGTGTGTCCGGGAAACGTCATCTGGCAGGCCGATCAGCGCCGGGCGGTCCTCACGGACTTCGGGTTGGCCGGCATCCTCGAGACCGGAAGCGAGACCGTCACGCGGCTGACCGCACCCGGCCAGGTGGTGGGCGATCCCGCGCACAACAGCCCGGAGCAGCTGCTGGGAGAGCCTCTCACGACGGCGACGGACGTCTACGGCCTGGGCGTCCTCGCCTACGAGGTGTTGACCCTGCAGGAGCCGTATCGCGTAGGGTCTCTGACGGAATGGGCCGCCGCGCACCTGCGGCACGTGCCGCGCGACCTCGGAGAGCTTCTGCCCGGCGCGGACCGACGGCTGTCCGAGCTCCTCATGCACTGCCTGCAGAAGCGCCCTCAGCACCGTCCCCGGGCGGTGGAGGTGGAGCGCCGGCTGCGGATGTTGGAGCGGCGGCACCGGAGGCGGGCGAACGACACGGGTCCGAGCGAGGCGGGCAGCGCCCGTGCCCTGGACGCGGCCGTGGACCAGCTTCCGGCCCTGCACGCTTTTCTGAGGGAGCTGAGGAAGCGGCGCGTGTTCAACGTCGCGATCCTCTACCTCGGCGTGGCGGGTGCCCTCCTCACCTGGGCGGACGGGATCACCTCCGGGCTGTCGCTGTCACGCGCGGAGGCCGCGGCGTACAGGGCGCTGATCATCGTGACGCTCCTGGGCTTCCCGGTGGCGATCGTGCTGGCGTGGATGTTCGACCTCAGCGCCTCCGGCGTGACGCGGGCGCGACCCGACGAGGAGGTGATGTCCCGCTTCCCGCTGCGGCTGCTCCAGGCGCTCACGCTCGCGCTCACGCTCGTGATCGTCGTGCTCGTCGGCTGGTGGCTGCTCTGAGCCCGACTCCGACGCGGACGCGGGGGGCGCCACGGGGCAGCGGCCGCGCCGGGATCAACCCGATCGGACGGGGCCCCGCCGAACCGGGGACACCGGCAGCCCGACCTTGCGCAGGATGGCCTGGAAGCGCGGGTCCGATCGCATGAAGTCGAAGATCGGGTCGACGGCCAGGTAGGGCACGTTGGGATCGCGCACCTCGTAGGCCTTCTCCAGATAGTCGAGCGCGCGCGCTTCGTCTCCCGCGCGGGTATACAGCGTGGCGATCTGCCAGGGCGTGACGTAGCGCGTCCCGGACTCGGCCTCCAGGGTCTCGGCGGCGGCGCGCAGCGCGCCCCGGTAGCCGCCGCTCGCGTATCCGCTCCGAAGTGCGGCGATCGCCCCGGTGTCGCCTCTCTCGGCGTACGACTCGCGCCAGATCCTCAGAGCGTCGTCGTACCGGCCGACCAGATGGTACGCGGAGCGGATCGCGCTGTGCGCGAGATCGTCGTCGGGCCACTGGCGGAGCGTCTCCTCGCACACGTCCACCGCGTCCTGGTACCGGCGCGCGTACATGAGGTCCATGGCGTAGAGGCCACGGACGAGCGTGCTGAGAGGGTCCAGATCCCGGGCCCGCCGGATCTGCTCCGCGGCCTCTCCCGGACGTCCCACCGTGTACAGGTACTGCGAGTAATAGGCCCGGGTCACGGCGTCGTTGGGGTCGAGCTGGAGCGTCCGCTCGAACTCGGCCCCGGCCGCGTCCCAGTCCCAGTCACCCCAGGCATCTTGCTCCGCGAGCATCGAGTGGACCCTGGCGTCCGAGTCGTCCAGCGCGATGGCCTTCCTGGCGGCAGCCTCGTACATCGGCCTCGCCTCCGCCGGGGAGGCGAGGCCCTGCTGCACGCGGGCCCCCCATACCCGCGCGATGCCGACATAGGCCGCGGCGCTGCGCGGGTCACGATCGAGGGCGAGCTGGAAGTAGTGGAGCGCAATGTCGAGGTGCTGGCGGTCCAGCCTGAGGAGGTAGAACCAGCCCTGGAGGATCGCATCATAGACCTGCGGATCGACCGGCTCCGCCGTCCCCAGCCGGGTGGTCTCCACAGGCGTCATCGCCAGGCGGATCTGCTTCGCGATGGCCCGGGTGACCTCGTGGTAGATGGAGACCACGTCGCGGACCGGGCCATCGAACGACTGCGACCACAGCGTCGCCTCCGAGACGCCGTCGACGAGGCGTACGGTGATGCCGACACTGTCACCGGAGTGGAAGAGCAGCGAGCTCTCGACGAGGGCACCCGCGTCGAGGTCCCGGGCGATGTCCCGGGCCCGCTCCTCGGTGCCCCGGTACCGCGCGACCGACGTGCGGCCGAGCGTGACGGCGCCCGCCTGGGTCAGCCCCTGGATCAGCTCCTCCTGGATCCCCTGAGCGAGGTAGTCCTGCCCCGGATCGTTGGTGAGGTTCTCCACGGGAAGCACGGCGAGGCGGTGGAGCCGCGTCGCCCTCTTCGACGACAGCCACCACCCTCCGTACGCGAGCGCCGCCAGCGCCGCGGCGACGGGCAGCCCCAGGCGCGCGCGCCTGGTCCGCCGGCGCCGGACATGCTCCGCGAGGGCCACCGCCGTCAGCGCGTGATCGAGAGCGCTCGTCAGCGCCCCCGCCGACGGGTAGCGCTGGGCGGGCTCCGGGGCGAGCGCCTTGCGCACGACTTCGTCGAGGGGAGCGGGCACGTCCGGGCGGCCCTCGGTCACCGACGGCAGCTCGCCGGCCACCTTGCGCGCCAGGAGCGCCGGCGCGCTCCGGCCCGAGTACGGTGGCAACCCGGTGAGCATCTCGAAGACCACGCAGCCCAGGCTGTACACGTCGCTGCGCGCGTCCAGGTCGCGCTGTCCCGTGGCCTGCTCGGGGCTCATGTACGCGATCGTGCCCACGACGACGCCGGTCCCGGTGAGCCGGCTGTCGGCCGCGTGGCGGATGGCCTGGGCGATCCCGAAGTCGCTCACCACCGCGTGGCCTGCCTCGAGCAGGATGTTCTCCGGCTTGATGTCGCGATGGACGAGGCCCTGGGCGTGGGCGTGGTCGAGGGCGTCGCCCACCTCCCTGGCGATCCGGATGGCCTCCTCGACGGGGAGCCGCCCCTCCCGCAGGAGTCGCTCGCGCAGCGACTCGCCCTCGACGAACGGCATCACGTAGTAGAGAAGCCCGCCGCTGTCTCCGGAATCGTGCAGCGGCAGGATGTTCGGGTGGGCCAGGCGCGCCGCGATCTCGATCTCGCGCAGGAACCGCTCGGCGCCCACGGCGGCGCCGATCTCCGGGCGCAGCACCTTGATGGCGACCTTCCGCCCGTGCTTCAGGTCCTCGGCCAGGAACACCGTGGCCGCGCCGCCGCGACCCAACTCACGGCCCAGGCGATACCGGGCCGAGAGCGCGTCGCCCAGCCGGCCGAGCGACTCCACCATAGGCGCAAGATGTCACGGATCGCCCGCCGCGGCAAAGCGACGCGCGAGATCGTGGGGCGAGACCCCGACCCGTGCCCCCCTCACCCGGGCGTCGGGCCCTCGCTCACCTGCACCAGGTCGCCCGGGCGCACCCACCGGTGGAACGCGGCCTGGATCTGGGCCGCCGTGACGTTCAGGTAGCGCCTCGCCGCCAGGGTCGGCTCGTCCAGAGGCAGGCCCGCCACCTCGCGGCCGAGCAGCCCGCCCGCGATGCTCCCCTCGCTCGACTCGGACAGGGGGATCTCCCTCAGCACCATCGCCTTGGCTTGCCGGAGCTCGTGCGGCGTCACCGGACTCATGCGCATCGCCTGCAGATCGCGCACGACGATCGAGCGCGCCTTCGAGACGTTGTCCGGGTCGCAGGCGTAGTCGACCTCGTAGCTGGACCGGGTCCTGCCGAAGCTGAAGCCGGAGCCGACCGAGTAGACCAGCCCCGTCTCCTCGCGCAGGTCGTGGTAGAGACGCGTCGCATAGAATCCGCCGCCGAGCACGTGGTTGCCCAGCTCGAGCGCGTAGTAATCCGGGTTCGAGCGCGTGAGCCCGAGCATCTCGCCGAGCCCGACCTCATCCTGCACGCGGCTCTTGTCCGGCACGGCGATCGTGTCGGGTCCGTTCAGGGGCACGGGCGGGAGCTCGGTCGGGGGCTTCGGGCCCGTCGCCTTCCAACCCCCGAAGTAGCGCGCGACGACCGCGCGCGCGGTGTCGGGCTCGATGTCGCCGACGACCACGATCGTCGTCATGTCGGGCCGGAACGCCTTCCGGTAGTATGCCTCGACGTCTTCGAGCGTCAGCGCCGAGACCGTGGAGGGCGTGGCCCGGCGCAGCTCCGGATCCCCCGCGGGCAGTAGCGCCTTCTGGAACGCGCGCCCGTAAAGGTAATCCGGGCTCTCGAGCTCGCCCTGGAGCGCCTGCGCCGTCTGCGCGCGCACGACGTCGAACGCGTGCTGCGGCAGCGCGGGATGGAGCTCGTTGTCGGCCAGGAGCTCGACCCCGCGATCGAAGTGGCTCCGCAGCACCGTGAGCGAGAAGCCGGCTCCCCCCGACTCTCCCGCGCCGATGTCGTCCAGGGCCTTCTGGAACGCCGTGCGGTCGAGGGTGGTGGTCCCGTAGTCGAAGAGCTGGCCGAGCACCCCGCTCACGCCTTCCTTGCCGGGCTCCGTCTCGAGGTTCGGGTTCGTCTTCACTTCGCCGACCACGCTCACGGTGCGGCTCACGGACTCGGGCTGCACGATGAGCTGGATCCCGTTGGGCAGCGTATCCACCACGGGATGCAGCGTGGAGCGCGGCACGGACAGGCGCGCCAGCGTCGCGCGCGCCCAGACGGGGAGCGGTGTCTCGTGCATCCCCGTGGGAGTGAACGACTCCTTCCCGCCGAATCCCTTCGAGGACACGGGCTTGCCGGAGGACTCCGGCGTGAGCACGGCGACGATCGCGTGCGCGGGATCGAGGTACTTGCGGGCCACCCGGTCGACGTCCGCGACGGTCACGCGCTCGATGGCGTCCAGGTCCTGGGCCGGAGAGGTCCGGCCCTCCACCGCCACCGCCTCCGCCCAGGCGCCGGCCAGCCCGAGCGCGGAGTTCTTCTCGGTCTCGGCGCCGGTCAGCTCGTCGCGCTTGGCCGCCGCGACCAGGTCCGGCGGGACGCCGTCCTCCACCTCCTCCATGAGCGTGCGGCGCACCGTCGCCACCAGGGAGTCGCCGCTCTGGCCCCGCGCGAAGACCCCCAGGGCCTCCCCGATCCCCGCGTCGGGCAGCGTCTCGGTCTCGAACCCGGCGTAGAGCGCCTTGCCCTGCGGCACCAGGTCGTAGAGCGCCCCGCGCTCGCTGCTCAGCACGTCCGCGAGCACCTCGGAAGCCGCGTAGTCAGGGCTGCTCGAGCCCGGCATGCGGAACGCGATCACGGCCAGGCCGTACGGGAGGTCGGTGGGAAGCCGCATGGTGTCGGGCTTCACCGGGCCGAGCTCGATCTTCGGCCGCGGAGGGAGGGTGCGCGCAGGAATGCCGCCGAAGAGCGCCTTCACGGAGTCGACCACCGCTGCGGGATCGACGTCGCCCACCACCACCAGCACCGCGTTGTTCGGCGCGTACCATTCCCGGTGGAACCGGGCCAGCATGGCGCCCGTCGTCTTGTCGAAGGAGGCGCGCGTGCCGAGCGCGTCGTGGGCGTACGGCGTCCCGGCGAACATGGCCGCTCGCAACTGCTTGTAGAAGACGTACTGCGGATTCGACAGGTCGCTCGCCACCTCCTGCTCGATGGCCTTGCGCTCCTGATCCCACAAGGAGTCCGTGTCGAGCACGCCGCGCATGCGGATCGATCCGATGTGGAGCGTCAGGTCCAGGTCCGCGGCCGGCACCAGCGAGTAGTACTGGGTCACGGTCTGGCGCGTCTGCGCGTCGAAGTCGCCGCCGATGGCCGCGTTGATGTCGGCGAGCTGCGTCGCCGACAGCCCCGGGCTGCCCCGGAACATCATGTGCTCCTGGGCGTGCGCCATCCCCGGGAACCCCTTCGGAGTCTCGTCGCCGCCGACCTTGTACGTGAGCTCGGTGGCGACCACGGGAGCGAGCGTGTTGCGCACGACGATCACCCTGAGCCCGTTCCGGAGGGTGGCCCGCCGTACGTCCTGCTGCGGCGCGGACGGGGCGGAATGGCCTTGCGCCCACGCGCTCGGCCGCCGCCAGGGCGCCGATACGTCCCGTCCCCCGCCCCGGCCTGCACCCAGCACCCCACCACCCACCAGCACCACTGCCGCCGGCAACAGCGCCCGTGCGCCCCACCACGTCGTCCTCATCGCCCGTTCCTCGTCCTCGCGCTGGATGTGAGACCGGCGCCGCGCGTCTACTTCAGCGCCTCGAACACGCCTGTGCTCCGGTTCTTGCGCACGTCGTCCCAGGGAAAGATCCGCCCGTTCATCGTCACGTACACCCCGGCCGGCAGCGCCTGCACCGCGGTGACCGCGCCTCCCAGGTTGAACAGCCCGTCCGAGCTACCGAAGGCGATGGGGATCATCGCCCCCGTCAGCACGATCGTCTTGTCCGGCACGCGCGCGGCCAGGACGCGGGCGGTGTCCACCATCGTGTCGGTCCCGTGCGTGATCACGATGTGATGCTCGGGAGCCTCGATACAGTTGTGCGCGATCAACTCGCGATCCGCGTCGCTCATCTGCAGAGAGTCGATCATCATGAGCGTGCGTACCTGCACATCCGCGCGGCACCGGCCCATCTCGAGCATCTGGGGCAGATGGGTGTCCTGGAAGAAGAGGCGCCCGTGGATCTCGTCGTACTCCTTGTCGAACGTGCCCCCGGTGACGAAGAGGCGGATGGGCTCGCTCAAGCTGGTCGGCTCCGGTGGAGGAATGGAAGGATGCAGCCGGGCACGCGCCCGGCCGCATCAAGAGTCGCCGCTCGCGTCGGGTGCCGGTGCGGAATGCGATGCGGGCAACCGGAGGCCGAGCACGATCGACACGGCGATACCCGCGACAGCCATGATCGGCACCGCCACGAACCCGAAGCTGTGCAGCAGCGGACCGCTCGCAAACGTGCCGACGACGGTCGCCGATGCCAAGGCGGCGTTGAACAGGCCCATGGCCGCGCCCTCACTGAAGGGGGTGAGGCGGGCCGCGAGCCCCGTGCCCGCCACGCTGAGCACCGGCCACGAGATCACGATCAGCACGAAGCCCACCGCGCCGAGCGTGAACGCGTCCTTCATCGGCACGACGAACGGCACGACCAGGAGCGCGAAGCCGGCCAGGCGGACCCACAGCCCGAGCTGGTACACCCGTCCCGAGCCCCAGCGCTCGGCCCACCGGCTCGCGAGGATGAAGAGCGCGATGCCGACGCCCGCCGCGATCGCGTAGATGATCGAGCTCAGGCCGGCGGCGATCCCGTACTCCTTGGTGAGCATCACCGGGAAGTAGGCGAAGAAGGCCGCCACGCCGAGCGCCAGCATGAACCACGAGAGGATGAAGCGCCCGAAGGGCGTCCCGAAGATGCGCGGAAGCTGCCTGAGCCCCCTGAGGTTGAAGGCCTGGAAGTGGAAGCCGACGCCGCTCGGGAAGTGGAGCCGCGGAAAGGCCGCGAGCGCCCGCACGTCGAGGTGCGCGTGGATGTGGCGGCGACGCTCGTCCCTCTCCCGCGTCTCCGCCGCCCCCGGCAGGCCGATCTGGCCGACGAGGACGGCCGGCAGCACGAGGAGCGCGGCGATCCAGAGACCGACCGAGAAGAGCCCTCCTGCGAACGCGCCGGCGAGCAGCAGACCCACGACCTGCCCCGCGCCGTTGAAGCTCTGCAGGTAGCCGATGCTCGGCTCCCACTCGGCCGCGGGCGCGAAGTCGACGATGAACAGCGACGCCACCGTGGCCACGCCCGCCGAGCCCGCGCCGATCGCGAACGCCACCGGCATCCACAGCGCGATCCCCTTGAGCATCGGCATGAGCGCGGTGGCCGCCCCCACGATCACGAACCCGACGAAGAAGAGCGTGCGGTAGAGCTTGCGCCGCTCGGCCAGCATGCCCCAGAGGGGCGAGCTCAGCAGCCCGAGGTTGTAGCCGCCCATCACGTACGCCACGGTCGAGAGCTCGCCGGAGGCCGTGACCATCATGAGCGGGAGGAGCACCGGGATCATGCCCGCCGTGATGACCCCGAGCAGCAGGTAGGCGACGTACCACGTACGCACGTACCGGCGCGGCGCGGCCAGCGCCTGCCGCAGCGTGTGCAGGCGGGCGGTGCGGCCGGACGAGCGCTCCGGGGTGGAGGTCGGCGCGCTCACGTCTCGAAGAGCTTGCCGGCCAGCGAGGGCTCCTTGTCCGTACGGGTGCCGACCTTGATGAACGTGGCCAGGCGCTCGACGCCCTCGGCGTGCAGGGTCTCGTGCACGCGCCGGATGGCCGCGAAGACGTCGTCCAGCTCACCCTCGAGGTTCGTGCCGTTGGCGTGGAGCTGGGCGTTCAGGCCGGCTTCCCGGAGCACCGTGTGGGCGCGCTGGACCGGCCCGCGCACGGAGACGCCGGCGCCGATCGGGATGACCTGGACCTCGGCTGTAGCCTTCATGGGAATCGCCTGCGATGGTTCGAGGAACGAGGAACTTCTATCATGCCCCCGGGGCTGCGGGCCCGCCAAGCCACGAACCGACGCGAGGAGCCATGACGACGGTCACGCTGGGATCCACGGGGATCGCGGTCACGCCGATCGGATTGGGCTGCTGGCAGTTCTCCGGCGGCAAGGGGATGGCGGGCCGATACTGGCCCGACCTGGGCCAGGAGGCCGTGAGCGACATCGTGCGTGCCTCCCTGGAGGCCGGCGTCAACTGGTTCGACACGGCCGAAGCGTACGGCGCGGGTCGCAGCGAGACCGCGTTGTCCACCGCCCTGCAGGCGGCCGGCCGGCCGAACGGCTCCGTCGTGATCGCCACGAAGTGGATGCCGGTCCTGCGCGCCGCGGGCTCGATCCGGCGCACGCTTTCCTCGCGACAGACGCACCTGTCTCCATACGCCATCGACCTCCATCAGGTCCATATCGCGTACGGATCGCTCTCGACGAAGAAGGCCCAGGTGGAGGCGATGGCCCGCCTGGCGGACGAAGGGAAGATCCGGGCCGTGGGCGTGAGCAACTTCTCGGCGCGGGCGATGCGGCTCGCCGCGCGCGTGCTCGAGCGGCACGGGCTCCCGCTCGCGTCGAACCAGGTGCGCTACAGCCTGCTCGACCGGCGCGTCGAGTCGAACGGCGTGCTGGCCGCGGCGCGGGAGCTCGGCGCGTCGATCATCGCCTATTCCCCGCTGGCGCAGGGACTCCTGTCGGGCAAGTTCCACGAGGATCCGGAGCTGCTCGCGCGCACGGGCGGACCCCGGCGCGTCCAGCCCCGGTTCCGCCCGAGGGGGCTCTCCCGGAGCGCGCCGCTCGTCGAGGCGCTCGGGAGGGTCGCCGCGGAGCACGGGGCCACGTCCGCGCAGGTCGCGCTCCGCTGGCTCATCCAGGCGCACGGCGACACGGTCGTGGCCATCCCCGGGGCGAGCAACGTCCGTCAGGCGGCGTCGAACGCCGGGGCGATGGACCTCGAGTTGGACGAGGCGGAGGTGGCGACGCTCGATCGGCTGTCGCGGAGATCCTCGTGACGGGGCGCTAGCTAGCCCGCGATGGGCGGGCGACGCTCGTGCCAGTCTGTGTGCGCCTGGAACAGGTTGGCGGCGTCCACCACCTTCTGGTCGTCGAGCGCGCGTCCCATGAACTGGATGCCCATCGGCAGGTGGTCCTGGGTGAAGCCGCAGGGCACCGTCAGCGCGGGCAGGCCGCACAAGCTCGAGATCGCGTCCGGCTGCTTGCCGTCGATCGGGCGCTCCGTCTCGGTCCGGCGGCGGCGGCGCTCGGGCTGGCGCCGCTCCTCGGGCGGGCGCCCGAGCGGCTGCGCGACCGAGTCCTCGCCGGGCGCCGCGATCACGTCGAAGCGGTCGAACAGCGCGTCCATCCGTTCCTGCAGCGACGTCCGCACGCGCTGGATGTGCAGGTAGTCGTGAGCGGAGAAGACGCGGCTGGCGTACCCGTTGATCCTGCCCAGCGGGTCGTCGAGCAGCGCGCAGCGGCCCGAGTCGATCAGCTCCGAGAAGGCCGAGGCCGCCTCGATCAGGATCACCAGCTCGGCTTCCTGCTCGAACGGGCCGTCCGGGATCTCGGCGTCGGTGACCTGGGCGCCGTGCGCCTCCATCACCTTGAGCGCCTCGTCGACGGCCGCGTGGATCTCCGGCTTGGCGTGCGGGAAGACGTTGGTGAGCCGCCCGATCCGCAAGGGCCTGCCTGCGGGCGCGGTCGGCCGGTAGGGGAACGCCGCGAGCGGCTCGGCGAGCGAGTCCTCCTCGCGCGGATCGTGTCCCGCCATCGCCTCCAGCACGAGCCCGCAGCAATCCGCCGTCCGCGCCATCGGCCCGATCTTGTCCATCGACCAGGCGATCGTCATCACGCCGTAGCGGCTCACCCGGCCGAAGCTCGGCCGCATGCCGGAGATGCCGCACCACGTGGACGGGCAGATGATCGATCCGCGCGTGTCCGAGCCGAGCGCGAACGTGGCGAGCCCGGCCGACACGATCGCGCCCGGGCCGCTCGACGAGCCGCAGGTCCAGTCGTCCGTGTTCCAGGGATTGCGGCAGGGTCCGGTCAACGAGGCGTAGCCGGACTCGTAGCCCAGCCCCCCGGCAAGCTCGATCATCGCCGCCTTGCCGATCAGCACCGCCCCCGCCCGGTCGAGGCGCTCGATCGGGGCCGCGTCGTAGTCGAAGCGCTGGTGCTCGTAGGGACGAGCACCCCACGTGGTCGGGTAGCCCTTCACCGCCAGCAGGTCCTTGGCCGCATACGGGATGCCGTGCAGCGGCCCGCGGTAGTGCCCGGCGGCGATCTCCTTCTCGGCCGCCCGCGCCTGCTCGAGGGCCAGGTCCCTGGTGATCGTCACGTACGCGTTCAGCTTGGGCCCGATCCGCTCGCTCCGCTCGAGGTAGGCCTCGGCCAGCTCGACCGGGGAGAGCTCGCGGGTCCGCAGCAGACGCCCGAGCTCGCGCACCGAGAGGAACAGGGTGTCTACGCTCACCGCCATGGTGGCCTCTCCTCCTGGCTGCCCGTGACGAGCTTCAGCACGGTGGCCGGAGCGTCGGCGTTCGCGAGCGGGATGGCCCGGACCGTATCCAGCATCTGCACGTGATAGGCGACGATGCCACGCATGCGCTGCTTCTGGCTCTCCGAGAGCCGGTCGCCGTACTCGGCGAAGATGCGGCGCAGCTTGTCCTCGACCTCCTTCCGGGCCCCGGCCGGGAGGGGCCGACCGCCGTGTTGCTGCAGCGCCGCATCGGGCGGACGGGCCGGCGCACCGACCTTCAGCAGCTCGGCGGGCATCATCGCGCCTCCCGCGAGCCCGATCATCGCCACCTGTCCGAAGCGCCGACGCGAGATGCCGCCCACGGTTGGAGCCCCCTCCTCCCGGCTCCCGGCGTCCCCCCTGCTCTCCATCGCGAACCTCCCTCGCTGCCGTGGCGGCGCGCCGGCGCGCTCGTGCCCGGTCACCGGGTTGAAATCGCGTTCACCGCCGCGTACAATCGGGCCCGTTTGAAAACTTCCGCCGAACCCCTGCCCGTTCGTTCCGTTGTATCGGGCAGCGTGGCGCCCCGCAAGAGGGAACCGACCCATGCGCCCACGCGCTCGCACGACCCGGCTCTTCGTTCTTTCTCTCCTGACGCTCGCCGTCGCGGCAGCGGCCGCCGCGGCGCAAGACGTCACCTCCCAGCAGCTTCGAGCGCTCCGCTTCCGCTTCGTCGGCCCGGAGGCCGGCAACCGGGCCAGCGCCGTCGCGGGCGTGCCGGGAGACCCGAACGTCTACTACGTCGGCGCGGCCGCGGGCGGCGTCTGGAAGTCCACGGACGGAGGCTACCGCTGGCGTCCTATCTTCGACCAGGAGCCGGTCCAGTCCATCGGAGCCCTGGCCGTGGCTCCCTCCCGGCCCTCGGTGGTCTGGGTGGGCACCGGAGAGTCCTGGGTGATCCGCAACGGCATCACGCCCGGCGACGGAGTCTACAAGTCGACCGACGCGGGCCGCACCTGGCATCACATGGGACTCGACAGCGCCGGGCTGATCTCCCGGGTCATCGTCGACCCCCACGATTCCAGGGACGTGTTCGTCTGTGCCATGGGGACCGGCACGAGCTCGAGCACGTCGACCGGCGTCTGGCGCACGACCGACGGGGGCAGGACGTGGAAGCACGTGCTCTTCGTCGACGGCTACACGGGCTGCTCCGGGCTGACGATGGATGCGCAGGACCCGCACGTCCTGTTCGCGGGCATGTGGCAGTTCAAGTTGCGCCCGTGGTCGATGAGCAGCGGCGGCCCGAAGAGCGGCGTCTACGTCTCGCGCGACGGGGGCGACACCTGGACGGAGATCGTGGGGCACGGTCTTCCGCACCCCCCGGTGGGCAAGATCGACGTGGCCATCGCGCCGACCGATCCCGAGCGGGTCTACGCGCTGATCCAGACCGCGCAGCAGGGCTCGCTGTGGCGCTCGGACGACGGCGGCCGGCACTGGCACGTCGAGAACTACGACCGCCTGCTCACCGAGCGTGCCGGCTACTTCGTCAGCATCGCCGTCTCGAGCAGCGACGAGGACAAGATCTACATCGCCTGCAACGGCTTCTACGTCTCCGGCGACGGCGGGCGCACGTTCCGCGAGGTCCCGTGGGGCGGAGACAACCACGACATCTGGGTCGACCCGGCCAACTCCGGGCGCATCGCGTTCACGGACGACGGCGGCGCGAACATCACCACCAACGGGGGACGAGGCTGGCACCGCGTCTCGCTGCCCATCGGGCAGATGTACCACGTCTCCACGGACAACCAGATCCCGTACTGGGTCTACTCCAACATGCAGGACGACGAGTCCGAGCGCGGCCCCGCGTATCCCTTCTCGACGCCGAACGACCGGGGGGCCTACGGCCAGTTCGGAGCCGCCTGGCAGGACGGCCTGGGCGGATGCGAGTCCGGGTTCATCTATCCCGACCCGAAGAACCCCGACATCGTCTGGAGCACCTGCTACGGCGACGAGATCACGCGGCTCGACATGAAGGTCGGCTATCCCCGCGCGGTGAGCCCGTGGCCGGACCACCCGCTCGACGCACCGCCCGACTCGACGAAGTACCGCTGCCACTGGACGCCGCCCATGGCGATCGATCCGTTCGATCCCGACACGGTCTACTACGGCTGCCAGGTGATCTTCGAGACGGGCGACGGCGGGCAGAGCTGGAAGCCGATCAGCCCGGACCTCTCCACCCACGACCCGAAGTACCTGATGCCCTCGGGCGGCATCTGGGTCGACGGCAAGATGCGGCGCCAGGACAACCTCGGGCAGTTCTACGGCGAGGTGGTGTTCGCCATCGAGCCGTCTTCGGTACAGAAGGGGTTGATCTGGGCGGGCACGAACGACGGCCAGGTGTGGCTGACCCGTGACGGCGGCGGCAACTGGACGAACGTCACGAAGAACATCCCCGACCTGAAGCCCTGGGCGACGATCAGCCGGATCGAGGCCTCGCACTTCGACGCCGGCACCGCCTACCTCGCGGTGGACCGCGCGTTGATGGGCGACAGCCGTCCCTACATCTACAGGACCACCGACTTTGGGCAGAGCTGGAAGCTGATCGTCGGCGGCATCCCGGACGGCCCCAACAGCGACGTCAGCTCTGTGGCCGAGGACCCCTACGACGCGAACCTGCTCTTCGCCGGCACGGGCAACGCCCTCTACGTCTCGTTCGACGACGGCGGGAGATGGATGCCGCTCCAAGCGGGCCTGCCCCACGCGCCCGTGACCTGGGAGACGGTGCAGAAGCGCTTCCACGACCTCGTGGTCTCGACCTACGGGCGCGGCGACTACGTCCTCGAGGACATCACGCCGCTGGAGCAGCTGAGCGAGCGGACCCTGGCGGAGCCCCTCCACGTGTTCAAGTCGCGGCCGAGCTACCGGTTCTTCCGCGGGGCGCACGCGTGGATCGACTACTCGCTGCCGTCGGGCTCCCACGGCGACGCCAACATCGAGATCCTCGATTCGGCCGGTACCGTCGTGCGCCGTCTCCACGCGTCCGGAGACCCGGGCATCGACCGCGTCTCCTGGGACCTGCGCTACGCGCCGCCGAAGCTGATCCATCTGCGCACGACGCCGGCCAGCAACCCGCACGTCTGGGACGCGCTGCGCTTCCTGGGCAGGACCTCGCGCCCGATCACCCACTGGGGCATCGGCGAGGCCGAGGTCGGGCCGCTCGTCGCTCCGGGCACCTACACGGTGAAGGTGAGCGTGGACGGTCACACCGCCAGCCAGCCCCTCGAAGTGCTGGCCAGCCCGCGCACGCCCGGCACGCCCGCCCAGGTCCGGTCGACCGTGACGACACTGCTCCACATCCGCGACGACATCACGGCGGTCTCCTCCATGGCCAACCAGATCGAGTGGCTCAGGAAGCAGCTCCAGACCGTCGAGGCCATGCTGAAGCAGGACTCGTCCCGGGCCGGCACGCTCCGGGCCGTCGAGGGCATGGACGGGAAGATGCAGGCGGTCGAGAACCAGCTGTTCTCACCGGCGCTCGCCAACAGCGACCAGAAGTCCTACCTGGCCAAGTACAAGCTCTACCTCCACCTGATCTGGCTGAACGGCGAGGTCGGCACGGGAGGCGGCGACGTGGACGGCGACCCGGGCTATCCCCCGACCGACGCGTCCCTCCAGGTGCTGCACATGCTGGACGGGAAGCTGGCCGAGGCCGAGGCGCAGTATCACACGCTGATGAAGACGGAGCTTCCGGGGTTCGACCGCACGCTCATGCAGGCGGACATCGCCCCGCTGGTGGCTGAGGTGCAGGCGGCGGGGAGGAGCGGGAGTTGACGACCCGAGCAGCGTGCGTCTCCGCGGTCCTCGAACTCAGGCCACGGACACCGACGTGTGCGCTCCTCCCGGACCCCGTCGGCCACCGATCGGGGCACGTCCACGGACCGGCGTGCGCGCACCCGTTCGAACGCCTCGTCGGCCGGCGGGCCACTCCGAACCCGCCCCAGGCTCAGTCGCAGGACTCGTCTTCGTCGCCCCAGCCGCTTTCCCGCCCGAGCAGATCTCCGCGGCGGTGCCGCAGCTTCCGGTACAACGTCCTTCGATCGATACCCAGGATACGCGCTGCCTTCCCCTTGTGCCCCCCGGTCCTTCTCAAGACCTGCGCCGTGTACTCGTGCTCCAGCCTTGCCAGTGTCCATTCCTCTGACAGCGGCGTCGCCCAGGAGGTGGGCATCGACCGGCTCCACAGATGGGCCAGCGACTGGCACGTGATGTGTGGCTCGCCCTGAGAAAGGACCATGGCACGCTCGACGGTGTGCTTGAGCTCCCGCACGTTTCCGGGCCAGGGGTGATCCACGAGCCACTCCATGCAACACCGGGGAATCTCTAGGCGCTCGAGGCCATGTGCCAAGGCGAACGCATCGCGGAAGTGGAAAGCCAGCAGCGGGATGTCTTCGGGCCGCTCCCGCAACGGTGGGAGGTGGATGGGAAAGACGTTCAGCCGGTAGAACAGGTCCTTTCGGAAGGTTCCTTCCCGGACCTTCTCCGACAGGTCGACGTTGGTTGCCGAGATGAGCCGAAAATCCAGAGCGATGTCGTGCCGGCCGCCGACGCGCTGGATCGTCCCGTCCTCCACCATGCGGAGAAGCTTGGCCTGGAGCTCCGGCCCGATGCTCTCCACGTCGTCGAGCAGCACGGTGCCGCCGTCCGCCTGCTCGAGAAGCCCTCGGTGATCTCCCACGGCGCCGGTGAACGAGCCTCGCATGTGCCCGAACAGCGTCGATTCGACCAAGTGCTCCGGCACGGCGGCGCAGCTAACCGGAACGAATGGCCTCCGCCTCCGTGGGGACAGACGGTGGATGGCCCTGGCCACCAGGTCCTTTCCCGTGCCGGTCTCGCCCGTGAGCAGCACCGGAACGCCAACGCTCGAGATCCGCTCCACGAGGTCGTGAACGCGGGCCATCGCCTCGGACTCGCCCACGATCGCGCTTCCGTGCCCGCCGAGCGATCTCTGGGACCGACGGGCCGACAGGCGACGTGAGTCCAGACGACGCAGTGCCTCGTGCACGGCGCTGCGCAGGGTGGGCAGGTCCAGGGGTCGGGTCAGGTACGCCACTGCCAGCCCTCTGAGGCGCCGGGCAACGTCGTCACGTGCGTGATCGTCCACCACGATGAACTCGAAGGGGTACTCCGAAGTTCGTGCCCGCACCAAGGTGCCGACGCCGTCCTCCCCCTGCCCGCTCGTAAGGAGGACGACCACGTGGTGGGTTTCCCGTGAAAGCACCTCGAGCGCCGGAGCGACGCTCCGGCTCTCCGATATCTCGAATCCATCCTCCCGGAAGGCGAGCGCCAGGTCCCTCGTAGCCGCACCGCACTGGCTGACGAAGAGGATCCGGGGAGAGTGAGACCAGGAACCCATGCCGGACGCTCCCAAGCGGGTCGATCGGGCAGGTCCAAGCAGGCAAGGCGCTACGTGGAATATACCGACCGGAGGGCCCGCTTCAAGGAAATTCGGTAAAGCCGCCGGTCGCATTCTGTCCCGACGGTGCGCCGGGCGACGGGACGAAATGCGACATCACGAGGTCGGCCTTCGGGATCCACCGCTGCGTCATGTCGTTGTGCTGTCACAAGTTCCCCGACCGCCCCCGCTGCGGCCCGTCCCGGAACGGGCCTTGCGCCACGTTCGGAGCAGGGTGAATGCGCGCGCCCCCCCCGGGGAAGGACGAAGCGGGACGCCTTCTCCGAACGTCGCCGCAACCCTGCTCGCCTGCCTCGCACCGGCCCACCATCGGCGTTCCGCCGTGGACGAAACGGTCCGACGTGATGTCGGCGAGCCGAATCCCAGCGCCGATGAGCTCATCGGCACCGTCCGGAGGAGTGACATGAACCATCCCAGCAAAGACCTCGTCGGCGCCCTGCTGGCGGCGGCGGCACTGGCGGCCTGCACCAACGCGAGCGAGCCGGCGGCCCCGTCGTCCCTCCAGCCAGCTCTCTACGGGGCGCGGGGCGGCGGTGGCAAGCCCACGGTCGAGAGCGGCGTGAACAACCTGTCCTATCCGGTCATCTGGGCCGAGGGCGTGGCCAAGACCCTTCCCGGAACGGCCGGAATGACGCCCATCCTGCAGGGCGAATGGTGGTATCAGTGGGGCACCAACGGTGTGGATCCCAACGTCACCCCCGCGAGCTGCAAGCCCGATCCCGACGCGTCGAACGTCGAGCTGAATCCAGAGGGTCTCCCCCTCTGCGACGACGGGACTCCCCTGCACGTCGACCTGACCCTGGTGGCCGGTACGCCGGCGGCGGACAACCCGCTTCCGCTGGCCAGGGCCTATCTGCAGAAGGATGCCAACAACGTCTGGCAGGCTGGCTTCTGGCCTGCGACGCAAGGGGAGCGCCCGATCGACGCCGTGAAGGTCGACCTCGTGGATTGGGGCGACAACCTCGAGTCCATGGACTGGTATACGACCTCGCAGGTGCGCACCGAAGTGGTGCTCTTCGAGGACAGCGGTCTCGGTGACGGCGAGGCGTACCCCTGGCCCATGCTCGAGTACGAGATGCGCCACACCGACGGGTGGGGGATCAACGAAGTGCACGGGCTGGCCACGTCTCTGGACGTGACCCCGAGCACTGGGCCGGGCACCCGGGCCACGGTCTACTCCAACTGCGCGCGGCTCACCATCCAGAAGCTCCTCACGAATCGTGAGGATACGGCGCTGAACGACCTGGTCTGGGTCCCGACCGAGGGATGGACGGAGCCGGCGGGGTACGAGGGAGACCTCGTGAATCCCCACGTCTTCAACGGATCCGTGCATGAGGGCGGCGACGGTCCCGGCTACTACTCGGCCGAGATCAACGTCAAGGGCCGCATCATCTACGGATACACGTGGAACGTCCGGCAACTCAACGAAGGCGACGGCGACTACCGCTTGACCTTCAGCTTCGACGAAGTCTGCGGTCCTGGGACGGCACTGAACACCTACTTCGTGCAGGGGGTGACGGAGATCCTCGTTCCGGCGGAGGAAGTCATCATCGCCGCCGCGGATGAGGGAGGTGCCACGGCAGTCCTTCGTCCCGATCTGAACCTCACGTACATCGACGTCCGCATCCTCCCCCGCGGTGCTGGTGGCGGCGGCGGTGGCGGCGGCGGCGGGAACGGCAATCACGGCGGGTGACGACGCTGCCACGAGCCCTTCCTGCCGGCAGAGAGCGGAGAAGGGCCACCCGGCGAATCGAGGAGGCGAAGAATGAAGACCAAGAGAGGAGCCCCTCCCGGCGTCCCGGCCGTGGTCATGGGCGTGTGCGCCCTGGTCGCGTCGGGCCTCGCCGGTTGCGCCGGCTCGGGTTCCACGACACCGGATCCTCTGCTCCCGGACCAGCGGGTCGCGGCGATGGGGAGGAAGTCCGCGCGGCTCGTCCGCTTCACCGGAGGCCTTCAACTGGTGTGGCCGGGGGGGAACGGCGCCGGCGCCCCCGAGGCACCCGGTCGGGTGGCGGAGGCGGACCTCACGGCGTTCCCGGGAGTGCCTGAAGGCGATCCGGGTCCAGGCAGCTTCACGTACCGCGTCGTGAATGCGGACGGCACGATCCACCGCGAGATCCTGGTGCGCCTGATCTGGGTGGGTCTCGAGGACCAGCAGGTCACTCCCGGCGCGATCCGCTTCGTCGGCGTGGCGACATCCGACACCAAGCCGTGCGGGATCCAGCAGGGCGGCGGTGGATGTGCCGGCGAGGAAGGAGGCTGTACGAACGATGGTAGCGGATGCACCGGCGAAGAAGGAGGCTGCACGCACGACGACGGTCGCGGATGCAGCGGCACCGTAGGTACCGGCGGCGGGGAGCCAGGAGGGATGGGAGGCTCGGGGGGTCGGGTCACCGGAGCCGACTGCCGTGTCGGGCAGATCGTCGTCGGCTGGGCGCTCGACGGCGGCACTCCGGCCGTGAACGGGGACCGCATCTCCTGGAAGTGGTTCGCTCCGGACGCACCGAAAGTCGATCAGATCTTCAGCGCGCTGGACGCCGGCCAGCCGGTCCCCTGGCCCTGCTCCCTGTGTGAGAAGGTGATCCTGGGCGGCAATCTGACGATGTATCTGAACTAGGAGCCGAGATCGACCGAGGTAGCCCGGCAGGGGTTTCCCCCCGCCCCTGCCGGGCTCGGCTCCGACCTCGCTCGGCTGCTTCCCAGCGAACGTCCAGGCGCGGGCGGAGCCTGCCTTCACATGCAACGCGTGAAGGCGGGCAGATGGTTGTCCAGCGAGCTCTCCCTCAGGCTTTCGAACACGGACTGGATACGCTCCGGAAGGTCCGTCGACACGAGGAAGGCGTCGTACATGGCAACGTTGGCGGTCTCGGCTGCGACGGCCTCCGTGCATGCGGCCGATAGGGCCTCGAACGTGGGCACGGCGTTCAGAATCGGAGCCGGAACAGCGAGCCCGTACTTCTCATACTGCTTGGACAGGGCGGCGACGTGCCTGCCTTCGGCATCCACGACCCTGTTGAAGGGTCGCAACGCACCCAGGTCGGCGATGACCTGAGTGTAGAGCTCCTGCAGGTTGTACTCGCTCTGGATAGCCGTGTCGAGCATGGCGATCACGCCGGTGCTCGGAACGAAGAGGGCCTTGGCCGCGGCAGTCGGAGGCGTCTCCAGCGGCTCCGGCGGCGTGGGCGCGTCCCGGCATCCTACCATCATGATCGCGGTGAGCAGCAGGGCAGCGCGGAGGTACGTCTCGCGGATTCTCATCTTGGGGCTCCTCGGCGAAGTTGGGACTTCTGCGGAGGCCTGCCGCCGCGCTGGAGGCTCAGGGAAATGCTCACGGATCGGCCTCGAGTCGACAGGGCTCCACCCGGTGCAGCAACGCGCGTCGAAGACAAGACGAGACGAAGCGTAAAAAGGTAACGCGCTCCCGGACGCCTCCCGCGCCATCGTCCCTCCGGACGGCCCGCCTCGGCACGACCTCCTGCTCGACCAGACGCCGAGATTCGACCCGCCGACCCCGACCCGCACGTCCTCTGCCTCCTCCACCTCGACGTGTCCCACCAGGCTCCGCTGTCCGCCGCCCATTCTCTCACGGCCTCCGGCTCTCGCCCCTCGTTCCGCGGGGTCGCTGGGATGCCGACGTTCAGCGGCAGCCGAGCCGCACCACGAGCCCGGTCTGGCGACCGACCGTCTGCGTCCGCTCGGTGCCACGGCCGGCACCAGCGCCCCCGTCATGCCGCTCAGCCTTCGCCCAGACGGCTGCGGATCCGCTCCATCGACTCCAGCGCCGACTCGAGCCGGTCCGCCACGTCGCCCCAGTGCGCCTGCAGACGTTCCATCTCCCGCCGCATGCGCGGGTCGTTCGCTCCCGGCTCCCCGGCCATCTCCCGCAGACGCGCCATGTTCTGCCGCACCTGGTCCGCCACCTCGCCCATCGACTGCGACATCTCCCCCAGACGCTGGTGCTGCCGGACCATCGCCTCTTCACGGACCCGCTGCTCCGCCCGCGCCTGCTCCATCTGCTGCCGACGCGCCTGGTCCTGAACGCCTACCTGCGCCTGCGTGTGTTCACGCTCCCGCACCTGCTGCTGTTCACGCACCTGCCGCAGGTGCTGCCCCAGCGCATCGTCGAAGCCGCGAATCCGCGTCTGGATCCGGTCCATGCGCTGCATCATGGACTGCGTGCGCGCCTGCATGCGCGCTTGCTGCTCTCCCTGTCGCTGCGCCTGCTGTTGAGCCTGCTGCTGGGCCTGCTGTTGAGCCTGCCGCTGGGCCTGCTGTTGAGCCTGCCGCTGGGCCTGCTGCTGGGCCTGCTGCCCCGGCTGCTGTGCGGGCGGGCGACCCTGCGCCGCTGCGCCCGTCGCCGTCAGCAGTCCCAACGCCAGCGTGGCGCCCATCACCGTCTTCCGCATGGTGGACCTCCGGTCCGGGTGAGTCGTGAGATCGTCTTATTGACGAGTGGAACACATCCGAGGTCACGGAGCCACGACGCACGGGACGCTGGACTCCTCGTGTTCCCCTGGACACCGGGTCCGGAGCGCGTCACCTGTGCGGCCCAGGGAGCCACGACGATTTCCCCTTTCCGCCGTGGCCCCGCCGCCGCGGCTCCAGAGACCCGAGGTTCCCATCGCCAGCGCGCATCCGGACGTACCCGAGCGGGCGCTGGCGACGCTCCGGAGCAGGATCGGCGATGCCCGCATCGACGGGATGCGCACAGCGACGCACGGGAGGCGGACATGACGACGCTGAAGCGGACGTTTCCGTTGCTGCTGGTGGTGGTGGGCTGCGGCGGGACAGGTGACCGGACGGTCTTCGAGGCGGCAGGCATGGGTGACCTGGGAAGGGTGCGGGCGCTGATCTCGAGGGACACGATGGCGGTCGGTTCCCGGGACGAGAAGCGGAACACGCCGCTGCACGTCGCCGCCCGGGTCCTGGTGCTCGATGGGGCCCCCTCGTAGACCTCACGGCCATCGGTGTCGTCGGCGACGTGCACGAGGAGGGACCGGGAGTGGCACCCTACCCGATGTTCTACCTGCCGACCTGGTGGCTCCCGCCTCTCACGATGTACGCCGTGGCACGGAATCCGACGGCTGACTTCGCCGCGTCGTGGAGGGCAGCCCTGCACACCGTCGACGCGGACATCCCCGACGCGCAGCTCGAACCGCTCGAGAGCCGCGTGTCCGCCTCGTTGTTCCAGCGTCCAGACGTCCGGCTTGCGCATCCCACAAGCCATGCCGGGCCTCGGTGCGCCCGCGGAAGGTGGTGAGGAGGGCACCGTGATCGCGGAGCGCCCGCGGACATCTCGGGCACACGCCCGTCCCCATGCGATGTCGGGCAGACCCGAGGCAACGCAATCCCGGAGGTATCGGCGTCGTACGTCATGGCTGTCACGGCTCCTCGGCCCGGCGCCGCGACCGTCGCTATGATACGCCAGCGACCGACCCGTGACCGTCCCGATCTCTCACCTCACTCTCACCCCGTCCCGAAAGCCGGTACCGTACTCACATGCGCATCCGTGAAGTCATGACCCCGGCCGCCGACGCGGTCACCGTCGACCCCGATGCCCCGCTCAGTCGGGCCGTTCGCCTCCTCACGTCGTACCGGATCGCCGCGTTGCCGGTCGTGAACGCTGCCGGGGCGCTGGTAGGGCTGATCGCCGAGCGAGACGTCATCCACGCGCTGGGAGTCTACGGAGGCGGTTGCCTGGAGACGCCCGTCCACCGGACCATGCGCACCCCGCCCCTCTGCAACCCCGACGACCCGGTGATACGGATCATGGAGCGCATGACCCAGGAGCGCAGCCGCCACTTCCTGGTGGTGGACGGCGAGGGCCAGCTGGCGGGCATCGTCTCGGTGGGCGACCTCGTCAAGCATCGCCTCCGGGAGATGGAGATGGAAACGGGCGTGCTCCGGGACTACGTGTCGACCCATCGGACGCGCAGATAGGGGATTCGCTGGATGTCACCGAGGCCGGACGACAGAGGCAGACCTGGCATGCGTCGGTCGAGGCGCTTCGTCGTGGAAGGAGGGGGTGATGACCGGACGGAATCCGCGTCCGTCGACAACGGCGCCGACCCTCGAGACCCAACGTCTCCGACTACGAGGTCTGGCCTCCTGACGACTCGGTGAACGCGGGCGGCACTGGCCGTGGAGATTCCCGTCTCACCGCAGGCTACGTCCCCGCCGCGCCGCCCGGCCGATACCCGCCCACCTCGGTCCGGAACGCCACCGCCAGACGGTTCCAGCCGTTGATGGCGACGATCGCGAGCGTGAGCGCCACGAGCTCGGCCTCGTCGAAGTGCTGGCGCGCGAGCGCATAGACCTCGTCCGGCACCCGGCTCCCCGCGACGTCCGTCACCGTCTCCGTCCACGCGAGGGCGGCGCGCTCGCGTGGCGTGAAGAACGGCGTCTCGCGCCACACGGGCACGGCGTACAGGCGCTGCTCCGTCTCGCCCGCCGCGCGTGCGTCCTTCGTGTGCATGTCCACGCAGAACGCGCACCCGTTCATGATCGAGGCGCGCAGCTTCACGAGCTCCAGGAGGTCCGGCTCCAGCCCGCACGCGTCGACGCTGTCCTGCAACGCCTTCATGGCGCGATAGGCGTCGGGGTTGGCACGCGGATAGCGGAGACGCTGGGTCATGGGAGGGCTCCGGTTTGACGAGGATCGGGACGGTGCGGAGGTTGGAGGCGTCAACACCGCATCCCCCGACGAAGGTCCCCCATGAGCTACGAGCTGACGGACCTCTCCTACCAGGACGCCGCGCGCGACCCGGACGTCATGCTGGCCAACCTCGGCCGGGACTTCGAGCTGCGCGTCTCCGTGGGCATCTGGTACTTCACGCCCGGCGGCGGCCGCTTCCACGACCGCTTCGTTCCCGAGGCCACGGTCGAGGAGCGCCTCGACATGGCGGCGGACATGGCCGAGCTCGGCGTCACCGGCATCGAGGCCCACTATCCCGCGGAGGTCGACGAGTCCAACGTCGACCTCTACCGCCGCCTGGCCGACGAGGCCGGCATTCGACTGGTGGCGATCCCGTTCTCGCACTTCTTCGACCGCGCGTTCGAGTTCGGGAGCCTCTCCAGCCCGGATGCGAAGGTGCGGGACCGCGCGATCGAGGTCGCGGTCGGTGGTCTGCGCATGGTGAAGGAGACGGGTGCCCGCTGCGCGATCTCGTGGCCGGGCATGGACGGCTACCGCTACGTGCACGGCACGCCGTTCATGGCCATGTGGGATCGCTTCGAGGGCGCGATGGCCGAGGCGATGGACGAGGTCCCCGGCGTGCGCGTCGCGATCGAGCCCAAGCCCTACGAGCCGGCGGCGAACAACATCTACCGCACGACCGCCGAGGGCATCCTCGCCGCTCAGAGGATCGAGGGCCGCCTCGAGCATCCGGAGAACCGCAGGATCCTGGACGAGGGCGGCCGTCTGGTCGGCCTCAACCCGGAGGTCGGCCACGTGAAGATGGGCTTCGAGGTGCTGCCCGCCGCGTTCTCGCTCGTGGCGATGGAGCGCCGCCTCGCGCACACGCACTGGAACAGCCAGCCTGAGGGCAACTACGACCAGGACAACGACGTGGGCGTGGTGAACATGCCCGAGGCAGAGGCGCTCCTCTATGCGCTCTGGGCCCTCGGCTACCGGGAGTACCTGGGCATCGACATCAACCCCGAGAACATCCCAGTGCGCCGCGCCGTCGAGCTGAACGTGCGGGCGCTCGAGCGCCTGAAGGAGCGCGTCGCGCGCCTGCCCCACGAGGAGATCCTCGACTGCCACCTGCGCCCCTGGGCGCACCGGGGCGACCTCGAGGAGATCCTCATCCGGCACTGGTGAGCCGGTGAGCGCGCCGGTCCCGGGCCTGTTCGCGGGCCTCGACGTCTCCACGCAGGGCTGCAAGCTCGTCGTGCTGGACGGCGCCTCGGGCGAGGTCGTGCACGCCGACGCGGTCGACTACGACCGCGACCTGCCCTCGTACGGGACGCGCGCCGGCACGATCCCCGGGCTCGGGGACGGCGTCTCGGAGTCCGACCCGGGGATGTGGATCGAGGCGGTCCGGACGGTGCTGGGACGGATGCGACGGGCGGGGATCGAGACGGACCGCATCCGCTGCCTTTCCGTGTCGGGCCAGCAGCACGGGCTCGTCGCCCTGGACGCGGTCGGAGGCCTGGCGCGCGAGCGCAGCAAGCTGTGGAACGACACGTCCACCGCGGAGGAGTGCGCGCTGCTGACCCGGCGGATCGGCGGGGCGGAGCACATGATCGCCGAGATCGCGAACACGCAGCGTCCGGGCTACACGGCGGGCAAGATCCTGCACATGGTGCTGCAGGAGCCGGAGGCCTACCGGCGCACGCGGACGTTCCTGCTCGTGCACGACTACGTGAACTGGTGGCTCACCGGTGGTCCCGACGGCGGCGTGGCGACCATGGAGCCGGGCGACGCGTCCGGCACGGCGCTCTGGGATCCGACGCGCGGCGCATGGTCGGAGGCCGTCGTGGGCGCCGTCTCATCGGACCTGGCGGCCAAGCTGCCGATCGTCGAGCGCTCCGACCGCACGATCGGACGCCTCTCCCCCGCCCTGGCCGCCGACTTCGGGCTCCCGCCCGACTGCCGCGTGGACGCGGGCTCGGGCGACAACATGATGGCCGCCGTCGGGACGGGGAACGTCGAGCCGGGCACGGTGACGGTCAGCCTGGGCACGAGCGGCACGGCGCTCACCGTGCTGGAAGAGCCGTGGCACGACCCCGAGGGGGAGATCGCCGCGTTCCGCGACGCCACCGGACGCTGGCTCCCGCTGCTGTGCGTGTCGAACATGGCCAACGGCTACGAGGCGGTGCGCGCCGCGTTCGACCTCTCGCACGAGGACTTCGCCCGCGTCGTCGAGAAGACGCCGCCCGGCAACGACGGGCGCGTGCTGGTGCCATGGTACGGCGGGGAGCGCACGCCCGATCTGCCCCTGGCGGCCCCCCTGTCGTTCGGCTTCCAGGTCGAAGACCTCCGAGCCGCGCCGCTCGCCCGGGCGGTGCTCGAGGGTCACGTCCTCAACCTGCACGCGGGGTTCGAGCGCTTCCCGGTGCGGCCGACGGAGATCCGCCTCACGGGCGGCCTGTCCAGGTCGCCCGCGTGGCGGCGCACGATCGCGGACGTGTTCGGCGTCCCGGTCGTCGCCGTCCAGGGGGAGGGAGCCGCGCTCGGCGCGGCGATCCACGGCGCGTGGGTCACGGCGAAGGAGCGCGGGGAGTCCGTGGCGCTCGCGGAGATGGCCGAACGCTGGGTGCCCCTCGACGAGGCGTCGCGCACCGAGCCCGTGGCGTGGCGGGTCGAGCGCTACCGGACGGTGCGCCGTCTCTTCCGGGCGCTCACCGATCGGCTGCGCGGGCAGGCCGGCGACGACCCGTTCCGGCTGCGGGCGGAGCTGAGGCGTACGGGGGCTCGGGACGAGGAGGGCTGAGGGGCGTCCCCGACACCCGCGCTCCCGGGCGGGGTACCCCCGTCGCGAGTGCTGCCCGGATCCCTGAGTCGAGACACCGAGGACGTGCCGTGAGCTACATCGCCGTCAATCCCGCCACCGGAGAGACCCTCGTCACCCATCCCCCCACACCTCCCGAGGAGCTGGGCCGGATCGTCGAGCGCGCGCACGCCGCCCACCTCGCGTGGCGCGACACGCCGTTCGCGCGCCGCGCCGAGTCGCTCCGGGCGATGGCGGCGCTGCTGCGCAAGCACAAGGACGGCTACGGGCGGCTCATGACGACGGAGATGGGCAAGCCGATCCGCCAGGCCGTCGCCGAGGCGGAGAAGTGCGCGCTGGCCGCGGACTACTACGCCGAGCACGGCGAGGCATTCCTCCAGCCCGTCCCGGTGGAGACGGACGCGTCGAAGAGCTACTGGACCTATCGGCCGCTGGGCGTGATCCTCGGCATCATGCCGTGGAACTTCCCGTTCTGGCAGGCGGTGCGGTTCGCCACGCCCGCCCTCGCGGCGGGCAACGCGGCCCTCCTCAAGCACGCCTCGAACGTGCCCGGGTGCGCGGAGTCGCTCGAGACGCTGTACCACGAGGCGGGCTTCCCGCCGGACCTCTTCCGCAGCGTGTTCATCACCGGCGCGGAGGCCGGCGACCTCATCGACCACCCGCTCGTGCGGGGGATGAGCATCACGGGCAGCGTCCCCGCAGGGAAGAGCGTCGCGCAGAGGGCGGGCGCCGCGCTCAAGAAGGCAGTGCTCGAGCTGGGCGGCAGCGACCCCAGCGTCGTGCTCGCCGACGCGGACCTGGACGCGGCGGTCGCGAGCTGCGTGCAGGGACGCATGATCAACAACGGGGAGAGCTGCATCGCCGCCAAGCGCTTCATCGTCGTGGACGAGGTGGCCGACGCGTTCACCGAGAAGCTCCTGGCCCGCATGGGCGCGATCGCGATGGCCGACCCCATGGATCCGGCCACGGAGCTCGGCCCCATGGCGAGCGCTTCGCTCCGCGACGAGCTGCACGGCCAGGTCGTGCGCTCGGTCCAGGCGGGCGCGAAGCTCCTCCTGGGGGGCGAGGTGCCCGACCGGGCCGGCGCGTGGTATCCCGCCACGATCCTCGCGGACGTGGCACCGGGGATGCCCGCCTACGAGGAGGAGCTGTTCGGCCCGGTCGCCGCGGTGATCCGCGCCGAGGACGAGGACGACGCGGTGCGCATCGCCAACGACACCGTGTTCGGCCTCGGCGCCGCGGTGTACACGGAGGACGCAGCGCGCGGAGAGCGGATCGCGGCGGAGCGCCTGGAGGCCGGCAACTGCTTCGTGAACGGCATCGTGAAGTCCGACCCGCGCCTGCCGTTCGGCGGCATCAAGGAGAGCGGCTACGGACGCGAGCTCTCACCGCTCGGGATCCGCGAGTTCACGAACGTGAAGACCGTCTGGGTGAGGTAGGGAGAGCGCTCCACCCGGTCGTCGGCCGGCCCCGGTCGCCGCGATGGAGGCCCGCCCCGCGTCGGGCGACCCCGGTCGGCCGGCGCCTACCTCCGCACCGGGCTGCCCGTCTTCGCGATCCGGTCCGTGGCCGCCACGAGCTCGCGCGTGATCCCCGGCTCGTGCGAGGAATGCCCGGCGTCCGGTACGATCACACCGTCCAGCTCGGGCCAGGCGCGCCGCAAGTCGTCGAAGCTCTTGACGGGGCACACGATGTCGTAGCGGCCGCTCACCGCGAACGCCGGGATCTTCCGGATGCGGTGCACGCGGTCGAGCAGGAGCGTCTCCGGCTCGAAGTGGACGTTGCGGAAGTAGTGGCACTCGAGCCGCGCGAGGCTCCAGGCCATCACGGGATCGCCGAACATGTCGCTGAACTCCTCGTTCGGCAGCAGCGTGCAGCTCGAGCCCTCGTAGACGCTCCACACCTTCGCGGCGGCGAGCGCCGCCTCCCGGTCCTTGCCCGTGAGCCTCTTCCAGTACGCATCGAGCAGGTCCGCGCGCTCCGCCTCCGGGATGTGCTCGGCGAAGGCGCGCTGCCGCTCGGGCTGGATGAGGCCGATGTCGTAGAGCCACCACCGGGTCTCCCAGGGGCGCATCAGCCAGATGCCCCGGATCACCATGCTCAGCACGCTCTCCGGGTGGGCCTCCGCGTAGTAGAGGCTGAGGGTGCTCCCCCACGACCCCCCGAAGAGGTGCCAGCGCTCGATGCCGCGCTCCTCGCGCAGCTTCTCGAAGTCGCCCACCAGGTGGTCCGGCGTGTTGTCGCTCAGCTCGCCCTGCGGCTGGGAGCGGCCCGCCCCGCGCTGGTCCACCAGGACGATGCGGAACCTGTCGGGATCGAAGAAGCGGCGGTCGAACTCCGAGCAGCCCGCGCCGGGGCCGCCATGCACGAAGAGGACCGGGATCCCGTCGGGATTGCCGCACTCCTCCCAGTAGATGCGGTGGGGTGCGTCGACGGCCAGCATCCCCGTCTCGTACGGCTCGATCTCCGGATAGAAGTATTCGTTGGCCATGGTCGGGACTTCTCCCCTCTCGCCTGACGGATGTGGCTACCGACTCATTCTACTCGAACGAGCCCGGCACCGCCTCGTACATCTCCTTGGCCACGTCGTCGGCGCTCCTCATCTTCGCGAGATCCAGCTCGAAGTCGTCGGCTACGGGCATCTGCAGTTTGTCCGCCAGCTCGCGGATCTCCCGGGGGGAGAGCCCCGCAGCCTTGAGCTCGTCCGTGGAGGCCGCGGCCCCCTCGCGAGCGCGCACGCCCGTCTCGTCCGCCACGAGGAGCTTCGACAACACCTCCCGCTCGCCGCGACTGAGCGGGCGACTCGCGAGGTCGTAGTCCACCCACGCCTCGAACGAGAGCGGCGCGACCCGCTTCACCATCCCGGCGATCGTGCGCGCGAACTGGCGGATCTCCCACTGGGCCCGCTCGTCGACCCTGAGCGTGAGGAAGTGCATGAGGTTGTGCAGGTCGATCTTCCAGTACCACTGCGTGTAGGTCGACACCGGAAGGTCGATGCGCGCGATCTCCCGTGCGACGTCCTCTTCCAGGAGCCAGCGGTATGTCGCGCCCGCCTCGGCGCGCAGCCGCTCCCAGCGCTCCACCGCTTCGCGGTAGACCTCGGGCGGCGCGCCCCCCTCCCTGCCCTGCCGGTTGGAGCGGCTCTGCAGCGCGAAGTTCCCCTCCTCGGGCCTGTAGAACAGGAGCGGCATGAGCGAGTAGCGTGCGGACAGCTCGTTGATGGAATTATGCGTGACGATGCCGTTGGCGACGAAGTTGTGGTACGGGCCCTCCACCTCGAGGTCGAAGGTCTCCTTCTCACCGACGTACTCGATTCGCTCGATGCGAACGAGCTTCGCGCGGTCGAGCCGATTCCAGGGCACCCGGGGCCTCGGGCGCCACTTCGCCTTGACCGGGGGACCTCCGAGTGCCTCCACGTAGTCGAGCTCCCTTCCCTGGATCGAGCGGTGGCAGGTGCCACACAGCGTCGTGAGGTTCTCCGGGTCACGGGCTCGATCCGGGTCGGCCCAGACGGGAACGACGTGATGGCAGTGGAGCTCGCCGGCGCGTCGATGGCAGAGCTGGCATGTCCATTGGTTGGCTTCGTGGATCCTGCGGGCGATCTGCGTCGTCCAGCGCCCGACGGACTCACGGCCGGTGCTCCGGCCGCCCTTCCAGAAGTTGGAGGCCGGTCCGCTCCGCGCAGCCCGGATGGCCTGCACGTGATCGTCCGACAAGGTCTTCGGCCCGAGCCGGTACGTCTTCCCTCGATTCCACGGTGCGTCGCCGGGCTTGAAGTCCCCGCGGCCCGGCTCGGTCAGCCGGTACCGGGTCAACCACTTGCGGATCGTGGAATACGAGACGCCGCAGACGTCCGCGATCTCTCCCACCGGGCGGCGATGACCCCGAAACTCCCTCTGCAGCCAGACCGGGTCCTGGTACATCGCGGGGATCAATTCCACGATCCCGTTGGCGAACAGGAAGTGCTCACCTGCACGCCAGACCGCCCGCCCGCCGGTCTCGCGAATGCCTGTGGCTTCCCGGAGCGTGCTCCAGCCGTCGGCGAAGAGGAACCGATGGTCGGCCGTCGCTTCGATCCATTTCCCGTCGGAGAGCACCACGCGGAAGACCGGCTTCTTCCCGTTCTTGTACACGTCGACGAGGCGTGTATGCTGAATCTCCAGCGTGTCCTCGTTGACTTGTCGGAGCCGCATCGACCGCACCCGATCCCTCTTGAGGTGCGGGTTCCTCTGCTTGTCGGGTCGCGTCCGGTTCTCGGTGGGCTGGAACCGCTCCCAGATCTCCTCGACCCGCAGCTTGTAGAGCTGATTGCCCTTCCGTTCGATCCCGCCCGGAAGATCGAAATAGATCTCCGTGCCTTCCGCGAGACACGCCATCCTGTGCCGCACCCACTGCCGCGCCACGAACATCGGCATCGCGCAGTGGAACTTCAGCTCCACCATCTCGCTCGGCGTCGTGTGGTGATGGCGGCGCAGATAGCGGACGAGCCCGCGGGTCGCGGACACCTTGCGCGTGCCGGCCCCGTAGCTCACGCGGGCGGCGCGCTCGACGTCCTCGTCGGAGCCCATGTAGTCGACCAGCGAGACGAAGCCGTGGTCGAGGACCGGGAAGTACCCGCCCAGGATCTCCTCGGCGGCGGGGATGGTGGGGCGCTTGGTGTCCATGGATGCGCGGGCTCGGGGGGACGGGACGTCGTGGAGCCGAATGTATGCCGAAGCCGCGCCGACCGAAACGCGCGCGTCCGCAGGAGCCGTCGGGGCTTCCCGCCACGGCGGCGTCCGCCAAGATTGTGGGCATCGGACGCGCCGCGCGCACGACGGGAGCCGGACGCTCCCGTCGGAGCGCGCCCGCACCTGGACACCCGAGCCGGCAGGGCACCCATGATCGTCGTCACCGGAGGCGCGGGCTTCATCGGGTCGAACCTCGTCGCGGGCCTCGAGGATGCCCAGCGCGGGCCCGTGAGCGTCGTCGACCGTCTCGGCACGGACGACAAGTGGAAGAACCTGCGTAGGCGCGAGCTCGACGAGCTCGTGGATCCCGCCGACACGTTCCAGTTTCTCGAGCGACGCGGCAGCGACATCGACTACGTCTTCCACATGGGCGCCGTCTCCGCCACGACGGAGACCGACGCCGACCTCATCGCGGAGACCAACCTCCGGCTGCCCCAGCGACTCTGGGGCTGGTGCGCCGAGCGCCGCGTCCCGTTCCTGTACGCCTCGTCGGCCGCCACCTACGGCGACGGCTCGGCCGGGTTCGACGACGACGGCTCGCCGGAGGGGCTCGCCCGGCTCGTTCCGCTGAACGCCTACGGCTGGAGCAAGCTCGCGTTCGACCGCTGGGTCGCGCGCACGGTCGCCGACGGCGGACCGGCGCCGCCGCAGTGGGTCGGGCTCAAGTTCTTCAACGTATACGGGCCCAACGAGTACCACAAAGGCGACATGCGGAGCGTCGTCACGAAGGCCTATCCCGGGGCGGCCGCGGGCCGGCCGGTGACGCTCTTCCGCTCGCACCGCCCCGACTACGAGGACGGCGGCCAGATGCGAGACTTCGTCTACGTGAAGGACTGCGTCGACGCCATGCTCTGGCTCCAGGACCATCAGGACGTGAGCGGGCTCTTCAACCTGGGGACCGGTCGCGCGCAGACCTGGATCGAGCTCATGGGCGCGCTCTACGGGGCGGTCGGGCGCAAGCTCGAGGTCGAGTGGGTCGACACGCCGCAGGCCATCCGCGACCGGTACCAGTACTTCACGCAGGCGGAGATGGGCCGGCTGCGCGCCGCCGGGTACCAGCGGCCGTTCCGCTCGGTGGAGGAGGGCGTGGCCGACTACGTGGGCCGGCACCTCGCGACGGACGACCCCTATCGCTGAACGTCGTGGCGCGAGCCCGGTCCGCGCTCGCGAGAGCCTCGCCAGGGAACCCGGCAACCTTCCGCCGTGTCTTCTCGTCTTGAAGGACGGGAGCCGCCGGGCGGCTCCCGGGAGATGCCATCGCCTCGGGCCGCGAAGCGGAATCACGAGTCATGACTAGCTGGATGACGTCCGTGCTCATCGGCATGATCGCCGGCGTGGGGCTCGGTATCTGGTACCGGGTCTGGCGCGACCGACGGATCGTGTCGCGGCGCGTCGTCGAGAAGCCGAACTCGCACTATGCGTCGCAGGGCGTGAAGGCCATCGAGGACCGGGAGCGCTGGAGCCGGATCGACCTCGCCGGGCTGCACCCGCTCAACCGCGAGGAGGTCGTGCGCCTCCTCGACAGGGTCGAGCGCGAAGGCGTCCAGACGCTCACGCCGCGGGACCGGCTCTTCCTCGACAACCTGACGGTACCGAGGCCGGGGTGAGACCGGAGCCGTGAGGAGACCGTCCCGGCCGTACCGGCTCTTCCTCGCCTTGCTGGCGGCGGTCCAGGTCGCCGCTCCCGCCGGAGCGGCCCTCGCCGACGCGGTCGTGCACGCCCCCCTCCTGGGGCAGCACGGCGAGCAGGGGCAGGCGCCGCAGCACGTCTGCCCCTTCTGCCAGCTCCTCGGTCAGCACGCCGTCGCCGCCGCACCCGCCCTGCCGGTCGGGCCGGCCGCGCAGGTCGACTACGTCGACCCGTCGGTCCCCAGGGCGCCGGTCCGCGAGACCGTCCTCCTCCTGCCCGACTGGCGAGCGCCTCCCCTCTCCTGAGCGCCGCGCTCACGCGCGCGGCTCTCGCGCGTTCGCAGCACCTCACATCGGAAGCGCATCGCCGGCGCGCGACGAGCGTGCCGGGCTGCGTGCATCCATACAGCTCAGGAGAGACCCATGGCTTCGTACGCCTCGCGCGCACGCACGTCGTGCCGCGCATGGTGGATCGGTATGCTCGTGGCGGGCTTCGCCACCCTCGCCCTCGCCGCCCTCCCGCTCGCCGCCCAGGCGCCCGGACGGGGCGGCGGTGCCGGCGACGTGCTCGGGACCGTCAAGGACAGCTCGGACGCGCCGCTCCAGGGCGCCGAAGTGGTCATCACGCGGCCTGGCGGCGGCGTCGTGGCCGACGTGATGACGGATCGCTTCGGGCGCTACGTGGCGCACGGTCTTCCCAAGGGCACGTACCACGTGGCCGCGCACCTCATCGGCTACCGAACCGTGGGCCGGGCCGTGACCGTGGGCGCGAGCGCCAGGTCCGTCACCGTGGACCTCACCCTGCCGACGGCCCCCCTGTCGCTCCAGGCGCTGACCGTGACCGCCCGGACTCCGATGGCCATCAACACCCGCAGCGGCGACCAGGTCTTCCAGGAGCGCAACTACCACGGCACGCCCTCGAGCAGCACGTCCCAGATCCTGCAGCAGGCGATCGTCGGCGCGGCGCGCGGCCCCACCGGGGAGGTGCACATTCGCGGCCAGCACGGCGAGTACACGTACTACATCGACGGCGTCCCCGTGCCTCCCGGCATCTCCGGAGGACTGAACGAGCTGTTCAGCCCGACCGTGGTGAGCAAGATCGACTTCCAGACCGGAAGCTGGGACGCGGAGTACGGCGGCAGGAACGCGGCGATCATCAACGTCCAGACGCGCGTGCCCTCGGGCTCGTTCCACACGCAGGTCTCGGGCTACGTGGGATCCTTCCAGAAGAACGGGCAGTCGCTCGACCTGAGCGGCAACCAGGGGCGCTGGGGGTGGTTCGTCTCCGGAACGCGGCAATCCACTGCGATGAGGCAGGATCCGGTGATGTTCAACCCGGCGAACGACCAGCCCATCAACTTCCACAACAGCGGGCAGGACTACTACGGCTTCGGCAAGCTCCGGTACGCATCGAGCCCCGGCAACGTCGTGAACCTCGACCTGAACTACTCGCGGACGCACTTCCAGGTCCCGTTCGACTCGACGGCCGGCATCATCAACGACCACCAGACCGACGTGAACAGCTTCGCGAACCTGAGCTGGAGCCACAGCTTCGGCAGCGCGGCGCAGACGGAGGACGGCAACGGCGCGACGCTCTTCGCCGCGGCCTACTACCGGCATGGGAGCCTCGGCTACGTGCCGGGAGCGTCCGACCAGCCGTCGTTCATCTTCTATCCCGATCCCAACCCGCTCAACGTGAGAGAGGCCCGCTCGTTCGATACGTACGGCACGAACATCAACTACGACTGGAAGCCCAGCCACGCCGAGGAGTTCAAGACCGGCGTCCAGGCCTCCGCCACCACCGGGCGCGACGACTTCACGACGACGGACTCGCTCGGCAACCCCGGTCCCGCGTCGGTATCGAACCTGAACGGAAGCAACGTCGGCCTGTACGCGGAGACCATGCTCACGCCGGTGGAGTGGTTCCAGGTAAGGACGGGGATCCGCTACGACTCGCACACGGCGCCGTTCGTGAGGGAGCAGCACCAGTGGAGCCCGCGTCTGAGGCTCAGCTTCTACCCGAGCCCGGCCAACACCATCTACCTGTACTACGGCCGGCTCTTCATGCCCACGAACGTGGAGAACCTCCGGCAGATCACGACCGTCTCCCAGGGCGGCCAGACGATCTCGACGGCGCCTACCCTGCCCGAGCGTGACAATTTCTTCTCGGCCGGCGTCATCCACCGATTCCCGTCGGGCACGGTGCTCAAGGTCGACGGTTACCTGAAGAACAGCTCGCCCGGAATCGACAACAACACGGTGCCCGGCTCCGCGATCACGACCGACGTGAACATCGCGCAGATCCACGTCCGCGGGATCGAGGCCGCCCTCGACGTGAAGCCGCAGGGCAGTCCGCTGTCGGGCTATCTCAACCTCGCGGTGAGCCATGCCGTCGGGCACGGCCCGGTGACGGGAGGGTTCTTCCCCAGCAATCCCTCCGCGGTGCCCGGCGGATGGTTCGACCTCGACCACGACCAGCGCATCTCGGCCGTGGCCAACGCGGTGTACTCTCCGGGACGCTCCTTCCTGAGCCTGACGGGGATCTACGGCTCCGGCCTGTCCAACGGCGCGGCGATCACGCACCCGATCGGCACGGGCCTCTTCGACATGAACTCCTACATCCACGTCAAGCCGAGCTTCGTCCTGAACGGATCGGTCGGCACGACGTTCGTATACGGGCGGGCCGTCGTGCGTCCGACGATTTATGTCAACAATGTCCTGGACAACCACTACCTTCTGAAAGGTGCGTTCTTCACCGGGGCGTCGGTCGGGCGTCCGCGCAGCTTCGAATTGCAGGTCAGCGTGGGATACTGACCGATCGCTTTCGCGAGGAGGAGCAGATCCATGTCGTTCCGCTTCGTCGGCATCGTGTCGGCCGGACTGCTCCTCCTCGCGGGCTGCAAGGGCCCGACCAACGTCTCGCACAACCCAGCCCACCTCAAGCTGGTGTCCGGCTCGAACCAGACGGGCGGCCTGTCCAGCGTGCTGCCGGCCCCGCTGGTCGTGCGCGCGACGGACGGAGCGGGACGGCCCGTCGTGGGCGTGCCGATCACGTGGGCGGTGACCGGGGGCGGGAGCATCTCGTCCGGCGACAGCACGAACGCGCTGGGAGAGGACACCGCGACGTGGACGCTCGGTCCCACGCCGGGCTCGCAGACCGCGACGGCCACGAGCCCGGACATCCGCAGGGCATCCGTGTCGTTCACCGCGAGCAACGGGGCCACGATCGCGGGGACGGCGAGCGTCGCCAACCTGGACCCCGCGAGCTTCTTCACGGCGCCCGACACGCTGGCCTCCACGGCGGGCTTCGCCCGCACGCCCTTCCGGACGCAGCGCTCGTCCTCGAAGATCGTCGTCATGTACCGGAGCGGGGTCTTCGGCGTGGCCGCGGCGGGTGCGCCGGTCTACCGTTCGATGCAGGTCGCGCGCAGCACCGCCGCGTTGTTGCACCGGTGGACCGACACGCTCGTGCACGGCTTTCCCGTGGCGCGCGTGCGCATCTCGCCGGTGATCCTGGCCGCGCAGATCACGCTGAGCGACACGATGAAGACCCACAGCCTCCTGGCCGCGCTGCGTGCCGACCCGGCCGTCGCCTCCGCGTCTCGCGAGGCCATCTACTCGGTGCCCGACGGAGCGCCACCGCCACAAGCGGCGGGCGCGCGCTTCTCGGCCCTCGGACTGCCACGGGCGGCCGGTGCGGCCACCCGGCTCCCCGACGACCCGTACGTCCCCTATCAGTCGTGGGGCCTCAACATGACGGACCTGCCGCGGGCGTGGGCGATCACCACGGGCGGCACCGGCTTCACGATCGCGGTCGTGGACATGGGCGTCCGGTTCGACGACCCGGTCGTGGCCCCCGACTTCACGACCGACGGCTACGACTTCGTGTCGAACGACTCCCTCTCCGTGTTCGGATACAGCTCCTCGGACCAGATCTGCGGGGGCGGAACCCTCGCGACCATCGACGACGACGGGACCCCCGGGCCGGACCCGGACCCCACGGACCCCGGGGACTTCACCTACGACAGCGCCGGCGCCTGCTGGAGACCCCAGTCGCTGGGAGACCACGGGCTGTGGGTGTCCGGCATCATCGGGGCGCTCGGCAACGACGGGCTCGGAACGACGGGCGTGGACTGGACGGCGCGCATCCGCCCCATCCGTGCGCTGGGCGTGACCGGCGACGGCCTGTCCTTCGACATCGCGCAGGGGATCCTCTACGCCGCGGGCCTCCCGGCCACCGGAGCCGGCGACTCGCTCGTCGTCGCGCCCTCGAGATCGCCGATCATCAACCTGAGCCTGGCGGGACCCGCCTCCGACCCCGCGACGTCGCAGGCCGTGGCCGCCGCGATCCAGGCGGGGTGCCTGGTCGTCGCCGCGGCGGGCAACATATCGTCGACCGCGCCCGAGTACCCGGCCGGCTATCCCGGCGTCCTGGCGGTCTCGGCCGTCGGCATGAACGGGACGATCGCCTCCTACTCCAACATCGGCTCCGACATCGGCCTGGCCGCTCCGGGAGGTGAGTTCCGGGGCGATCCGAACGGTGGTGGGGGCGTGCTGGGTCCGGGCTGGGACTTCGTCACGAACCAGCCGACCTTCCTGTTCGGGTACGGGACGTCGGCGGCGGCGCCCTACGTCTCGGGCATCGCCGGGCTCCTGCTCGCGAACGACCCGAGCCTCTCCGCCGCCGAGTTGACGTCGCGGCTGGAGCAGTGGGCCACGCGCGCGCCCGGCTCGGGACGCAACGACACGTACGGGTACGGGATCGTGAACGCCTACAACGCGCTCACCCAGCAGGACGGCCCGCCGCGCGCCACGTACGTGCGCCTCCTCGACGCCGCGAGCGGCTCGATCGTCGGCATGGTGCCCGCGAACGCGGCGGGAGCGTTCGCCTTCACGCAGCTCGCGCCCGGAGCCTACCAGCTGGAGGCGGGGCAGGACGAGAGCGGAGACAGCCTCATCGGCTTGCCTGGCCGTCGCTTCGGGTGGGACGGCACGGCGGCGACCCCCACGACCTTCACGGTGACCTCGGGCACCCCCACCGTCCAGACGACGTCGTTCTCCTTCGGCGTGCCCCTCGAGCTGGAGCCTGACGACACCCCCGCCGAGGCCAACGCGTTGAGCGTCGGAGGCTACGTGATCGGGTCGATCACGGCTCCGGACTTCTACGACTACTACAGGGTGCTCATCCCTGCGAGCGGCACGTATGCGTTCGCGACCTCCGGCGTGACGGGCACGTGCGGCTGGGGGCTCGAGCTCGACACGAAGCTCGACCTGCTGTCGTCGAGCGGGGCGACGATCGCCTCCAACGACGACGACTCGAGCTCTCCGGCCGGGCCCTACTGCTCGCTCATCACCCAGACGCTCTCGCCCGGCATCTACTACGTCCGCGTGAGCGCGGGCGCCGGCACCGGCGGTGCCGCCACCCAGGGTCGCTACGAGCTGCAGGTGCGCAGCGCGAGCTGAGCTGCGCAGGGGGCTCCGAGGAGGATTCGCCGGAGCTGCTGTTGCGACAGCCCAGCAGCGGAGGCGGACCCCCCGAGGAGCCCCCCACGCCTCACACGCGCAGCGTGTCCCCCTTCCGCGCCACCATCGCGTACAGGACCGGCATCAGGTAGATGCTGATGAGCAGCCGCGAGAACATCCCGCCCACGATCACCTGCGCGAACGGACGCTGCGAGTCGGAGCCCACGCCGTGCGACAGCGCCGCGGGCAGCAGGCCGAGCGCGGCCACCAGCGCGGTCATCATGATGGGCCGCAGGCGCAGGATGGCCGCCTCACGCGTGGCCTCCGTGATGTCCGAGCCTCCCCGTCGCATCTCGTTGGCGTACGAGATGTAGACGACGGCGGTCTGCACCGACACGCCGAAGAGGGCCAGGAAGCCGATCCCCGACGACACGGAGAACGGCGTGTGGGCGATCCAGAGGGCCAGGATCCCCCCGACGGGCGCGGACAGGGCCACACCGATCACGGTGATGAGCGGGAACTTGATGTTCGTGTAGAGCCCGAACAGAAGGAAGAAGATGACGAGGATCGTGAGCGGCAGGATCAGCCGGAGCTGGCCGCGCGACCGGGTGTACTCGCTGTACTCTCCACCCCAGTTGATGCGGTAGCCCACCGGCAGGTGGACGGCCGCCGCCACCTGCCTCTTCGCGTCCTGCACGGCGCTCGCCAGGTCCCGTCCCTGCACGGAGAACTGGACGCCGATGAAGCGGGAGCCGTTCTGCCGGTATATGAACGACGCCCCGTTGGACACCTGGATCGTCGTGAGGTCCTTGAGGGGAATCTGGTGTCCGCCGGGCGTGGCGAGCAGGATGTCACCGATCTCCTGGGGCGTCTGGCGGAAGCGCGGCTCCAGGCGTACCACGAGGTCGTACAACCGCTCACCCTGCTCGACCTGGGTCGTGACGCTGCCGCCGACCGCCGCCTCGATCAGGCTGTTGATGTCGGAGACGCTCACACCGTAGCGGGCGGCCTTCGCCCGGTCCACCGTGATCGTGAGCGACGGCTGCCCGAGCTCCTGCACGACCGTCACGTCCGTGATGCCGCGCACGTGCTCCATCACGGCCTTCACGGCCCGGGCGTTCCTCTGCAGCACCTGCAGGTCCGACCCGTAGATCTTGACGTCCAGGGCGCTCTTCAGCCCCGTCTCCGCCTCGTCCACGGCGTCCTCCGCCGGCTGGGTGTAGTTGAAGATGATGCCCGGGAACCGATGGAGCTTGGTGTTGATGGCGTTGATGAGCTGCTGCTTGGTGTGGTACTGCCAGTGCCACTCATCGTACGGCCTCAGCCCCACGTAGAACTCGGCGTTGAAGAACCCGGTGGCGTCGGTGCCGTCGTCGGGGCGGCCGTGCTCGGACGCGACCACGGTCACCTCGGGGAAGCTGCGCAGCACCGCGCGGATCTGCGGGACGATCTTCCTGGATTCGTCGAAGGAGATCGTGTACGGCATGGTCGCCCGCACCCAGAGCGCGCCCTCGTCGAGCTGCGGCATGAACTCCGCGCCGATGGCGGGAATGAGGAGCAGCGAGCCGGCGAAGATCGCGGTGGACACGATCACCGTGGTCCAGGGCCGCGCCAGACAGGCGTCCAGGCCCCTCGTGTACCACTTCTTGACCCACTCGAACGGCGGATTGCGCCGCTCGCGCACGCCCCGTCTCAGGAACCACGAGGCCAGCACGGGCAGCAGCACGAGCGCGGCCGCCAGCGAGCCCACCAGCGCGAAGATCGTCGTGTCCGCCATGGGCTTGAACAGCCGGCCGGAAGGTCCGGACAGCACGTAGATCGGCAGGAAGCCCGCGACGATCACGGCGACGGCGTAGAAGATCGGGCGGTCCACCTCGCGCGCGGCCTCGACGATCACCTGACGGACGTCGAACTCGGTGCCGTGTCTTCGGGCGATCTGTCGGTAGATGTTCTCCACCATCACGACCCCGCCGTCCACGAGGATGCCGAAGTCGATGGCCCCGATCGACAGGAGGTTGGCGGGTATGTGCCTCAGGTCCAGGAAGATGAACGCGAACAGGAGCGAGAGCGGGATCGTCACCGCGACGATGAGCCCGGAGCGCACGTCGTACAGGAAGAAGATCAGCACCACGACGACCAGGAAGATCCCGCGCAGCAGGTTGTCCTCCACGGTGTGCGTGGTCAGGTGCACGAGGTCGCTGCGGTCGTAGAACGCGTGCACCTTCACGTCCTTCGGCAGGATCTGGGCGTTCAGCTCCTTCGTCATCGCCTCGACGCCCTTGAGGACGTTCTGGGCCTGCTCGCCCGTGCGCATCAGGATGACGCCCTCCACGGCGTCGTTCTGGTTGTCGTAGCCGAACTGGCCCAGGCGGGGAGCCTGCCCGATGACGACCTTCCCGAGGTCCTTCACGAGCACGGGGGTGCCGTCGTTGACCGAGACGACGACGTCGCCGATGTCCCGGAGCGTGTGCACGCGCCCCAGGCCGCGGACGTAGTAGAACTGCCCGCCCTGGGAGTAGAAGCCCCCTCCGGCGTTGCCGTTGTTCGCACTGAGCGCGTCGGCCACGTCGGCGACCGAGAGACCGAGGGACGCCAGCCTGGTCGGGTTGAGCAGCACCTGGTACTGCATGGTCCCGCCACCGAAGCCCGACTCGTCCGCCACTCCGGGCACGGACTTGTACGCTTTGCGCACCACCCAGTCGTTGATGTTCTTGAGCTCCATGGGTGTGCGGTCGGGGCTCTGCAGCACGTACCGGTAGATGAGCCCCGAGGGCGAGGACAGCGGGTCGAGGCTCGGCGTCACGCCGGCGGGCAGGCTCACGTCGGAGAGGCGCTCGAACGCCTGCTCGCGCGCGAAGTAGTTGTCCGTCCCGTCCCGGAACGTGAGGCGCACGCTCGAGAGCCCGTACAGCGAGATCGAGCGCATGACCTTGAGCTTCGGCAGGCCGTTCATCTCGATCTCGAGCGGAACGGTGATCAGCCGCTCGACCTCCTCGGCGGCGTGACCCGGCCACTGCGTGGTGATGTCGACCATGGGCGGCGAGAGGTCGGGGTACGCGTCCACGGGAAGGCGCGTGAACGCCCGCACCCCCAGCACGACGAGCACGAGGGCCAGCAGCACCACCAGGAACCGCTGGCGGAGCGAGCCCGCCACGATGCGGTTGATGAGGGAGGGGCGCTCCCGCTCCTCCGGCCTGTCCGGGAACCGCTCCGGGGCGCTCATTGGGTCAGCGCGAACTGCAGGAACAGCTCGCCCTCCGACACGACGCGGTCGCCGGAGGCCAGGCCGTCGGTGATCTCGTACCGATCGCCGACGCGGGGTCCGAGCGTCACCGAACGGCGCTCGAACCGGCGGTCGGTCAGCGCGACGAAGACGAAGGGACGATTGTCCGCGTCGCGCTCGACCGCGGAGACCGGTACGAGGATCCCCCTCTGCGCGCGCACCGAGCGGATCGCCACGTCAACGTACATGCCCTGGCGCAGGCGATGGTCGGGGTTCGGTACCGTGACCCGCACGGACGTCGCCCGCGTCTCGGGGTCGATCAGGTCGGCCACGTAGTCGATGCGGCCGTGGAACTCGACGGCCGGGTACGCGTCGCTGGTCACGTCCACCGGGTCGCCCCGCTGCACGTGCGCCAGGTCGGACTCGAAGACGTTGCCGAGCACCCACACGCGGGACACGTCCGCAACCGTGAAGCAAGGCGTGGACCCTGCCGTCAGGAGCTGTCCGGGCGTGATGAGCTTCTCGACGAGCGTGCCGTCGATCGGAGAGCGGATCACGCCTCCGCTCTCCGAGACCGGCCGGCCCGCCTCCAGCGTGTCCAGAGCGGCCGAGTCCGCCCCCAGCGCCACGAGTTGCTGCAGCGCCGCGTCCCGGGCGGCCTCGGCGGCGATCGCGTCGGTCTGGGCCTGCTCCATGTCGCGCCGTGCGATCGCGTCGTTCTGGAAGAGCTGCACGTCCAGGTTCGCGATCCGGCGATCGTTCTCCGCCTCGGCCTGCGCCGCCCGGAAGGCGGACACCGCCGCTGCGAAGTCCGGCGAGGAGACGATGGCCAACGCCTGACCCTTCACGACGTGGGTCCCCGTCTCCACGAGGATGCGCTGAACCGGACCCGAGATGGGCGCCAGGACCTGCGTGGACTGGTCGCCGTCGAAGGCGACGGTGCCGGTGGTGGAGACGGTCAGATGGAAGGTCGCCGGTGCGACGGCCACCACGTGGATCTGGGAGAGTTGGTCGGGGGGGATCTGGATGATCCCCGACGAGTCCCGCGCCGCGGCGGCCTCCTCGGGTCGCGGAGCCCGGGAGCAGCCCGCGATGGGGAGAACCGCCAGGACCCAGAAAGCGGCGACGCGCGCCGCGCTCCTGCTACTCATGGTCACCTCCCGCGGGGGCTGTGTTCAGGGGAGCTCCGACGGCGAGCTGGAGCTGCGCGACGGCGTCGTTCGCGTCGCCCAGCGACTGCGCGTACTGGCTCTCCGCGTCGAGCAGCGAGCGCTCCGCGTCCAGAACCTCCAGGACCGAAGAGCCGCCGAGCCCGTAGCTCACCGACGCGATCCGGTAGGCCTTCTGCGCCTCGGGGAGCAGCTCACCCCGGATGTACTCGGCCTGCTGCATGGCCGTGACCGCGGTGGCGTAGGAGGTACGCACGTCCTCCTCCACCTGCGCCACGAGATCCTGGTCGGCGGCGGCGAGCTGGCGCTGGTAGTGCCGCGCCTCGGCGATCTGGCCGTTGTGGTGCTGCCAGAAGAAGAGGGGGATGCCGAGACCGATGTCGGTCTCGCTGCCGTTTCCTCCTCCCCGGGCCAGGTCGCGGGAGAGCGACACCGTCACGTCCGGCAGCCACCACTCGCGTGCCAGGTCGGTGCTCGCCCGCGCCCCGTTGCGCTGGGCCGCCAGGCTGCGCAGGTCCGGGCGCGCGCGCAGGGCCGTTCGGCTGAGGTCGGCGAGCGGGGCGAGCGAGTCGGGCATGCTCAGGCTGTCCGCGAGCTGGAGCGATGCGCCCAGGGGACGGGCCATCAACCGGTTCAGTGCCGCGCGGGCGTTGGACACGTCGAGCTGGCTCGCGATGAGCGAGTTCTCGGCCTGGGCGCGCTCCACCCTGGCCTTGATCACGTCCAGCTTCGCGGCGGTGCCTCCCGTGAACCGCGCCTGTGTCTTCTGGACGAAGTCGTCGGCCAGCCCCACGGCGTTCCGGAAGTCGGCCTCGTGCCGCAGCGCCACGAGGACCGCGTCGTAGGCCTGCTCGGTCCGGGACGCGATCTGCTGCCTCGCCTCCTGGTAGTCGAACTCGCTCGCCTTCAGCTCCGAGTGGGCCGCCGAGCCCGAGAGCCTCAGCTTGTCGGGGAACGGGACCGAGAACACGATGCCCGCCTCCTCGCTCTTGGGGGTGTAGGTCCCCGCGGGATCCGGGATCTGGACGGCCTCCCAGACACGCGCGCGCGCCTGGGCCACCTGCTCGCGGGCCGCCAGGAGCTGGGGGTTGCTCGCCAGCGCGCGGGCCACGGCCTGGCGGCGCGTGAGCGCGAGCGGCGGGACGGTGTCCGGTGCGGATCGCCCCGGTACCGGACCACCGCCGAGCGCCACGCTCCCGAGCGCAGCGAGGGCGAAGATCGATGTCAGCATGGCTTCCCCATGGTGGGACGCACGCACGCGCTGGAGGGCGCGGGTCGGCGTCGTTCCGAGTAGGTCCTCGTCGGCACGGCCGGTGGAGGCGCGTCGGGCGCCCGCACGGGCCCGCGAACCGCCGCTACGACGGGTCGCTGGCGTGGGGAAGGGCCGCCGCGGCGCCGGGGCGCCGGGCCGGCCGACGGCTTAGAGGATCGTGCCCGGTGGGGTTGGGGGCGCGCGGGCGAAGCCCGTGGCAGGACGGAGGGAGGGCCGGCTTTCGTCGATCCTGACGGCCGGAGCCTCGTGCGGTGCGGAGCTCGTGCGCACCAGCTCCGTCGGCGCGCCCAGAACGGCCATCGTCTGCATGGCCAGGCACTCGGGGCAGAGCCCGGACGCCCTCGAGGCGTGGCCCGACCCGGCCGTCTCGACCTGGAGCGGCCCGAACCGGTGGTAGTGGATGTCCGCGAGGGGCGACGCGCCGACGAGCATCGCCTGGGCCACCAGCGTCAGGAGCGCGGTGACGATCAGGCGACGACTGCGCCGATGGTTGCTGCGACCGAGCATGCCGCCCCGGGTGCCCGCCGACGGGCGTTGGAGAATTCGAAGCGGGAACATCTATCACGCCGTCGCCGATCTGGCAACTCGGTGGAGGACGGCCGCGGCGCTCGAGGAGGCGGAAGGGGGCTTCCGCGGCGACAGCGATCGAGTCCCGCGAGGGAGGCTCCGAGGAGGCTCCGTACGGGGCTCCTGCGGGGGTTCGCCTCCGCTGCCAGGCTGTCGCAACAGCAGCGCCGGCGAATCCTCCTCGCAGCCCCCGCCGGCCCGCCCCTCAGTGCGCCGCGACCGTGTGGATCAGGATCGCGACCGCCAGGAGGTCGGGGCCCCGGGCGAGCTGCATGAACAGCTCGATCGGGAAGAGACCGACCGGCGTCTCAACGACCGCCCCTCCGTACGTCATGGGGGGGCGCGTGGAGGCCCGATACGACGCGGCCAGCACGCCCAGGACGACCGGCAGGTCGAGGCTCCCCACGTGGGCCCCGCCGGCCGGCCACGTGAGCGCCCACCACACCGCCAGCCCGATCCCCGGCACGACCATGTGGGTCAGGCGCACCGGCCACTCGTCGCCGCCGAGCGCCCTGCGCAGCCCCGGCGAGCGGGCCACCGTGCGCAGGCCGCCCGTCAGGCGGTTCGTGGCCAGGTAGGCCGTGATCACGTGGACCACACCGGCCGCCGACGGCACGACCACCGCGACCGCGTACTGGACGAGCGCCAGCGCGCCCCAGGCTCCCAGGGCGCCGGCACGCCGTACCTGTCGTCGCAGCTCCGCCTGCAGGAGCGCCGACGTGCGCCCGGGCATCACCGCCCGGAACGGGCGGCTGCGCACCCTTCCCACCCTCCGCCACCGGCGCTGATCGAGGACGCCGGACAGCAGGGAGAGGTCCATGCCGACCGCGGCGG
>JBJKSF010000226.1:0-4149 GCA_046704285.1 Longimicrobiales bacterium
GACCAGCTCGGGCGCGGGCGCGCTGCCGCGGGCGGGTGCGGGTGCGGGCTCCCGCATCCCCTTCTCCTCGGCGACCGGGCGAGGCGGGCCGTCGGCCGGGACCTCGACGACGGGCTCGGGCGCAGCCTGGACGGCGGGATCCGCCCCGGCGCGGACTCCGGGATCGGCTTCCTCGCGGACTCCGGGATCGTCCGCGCCCCCCTCCACCTGTGCCACGGCATGATCCTCGTCGACCGGGGCCGCCGCCTCCACCGCGGCCCCGTCGGTCACGCCAGTCACGTCGGCCGGCGTCGGCTCGGCAGTCCTGCCGTCCGGATCGATACCGGCCGTGGCCAGGCGCTGCCGGAGCGCGGCCTCACGAGCGTTTCCGAGGACGTTCTCGTGCTCGAGATCGAGGATCTCGCCGCGGAGCTCGGCCAGGAATCCCGAAAGGTCGGCGGCCTCGGGGCCATCCTCCCTGATGAGTTGCTGCCACTCGGCGATCCGAGTCAGCAGGGTCTCGCGCGTACCGACCAGCTCCTCCACCCTCTCGCGCAACCGGGCCACGGTCCGCTCGCTCAGCACGGCCCGCTGGTCCTCGACGAGCAGCTTCTGGCGCAGCCGCACGAGCTCCTCGGCATCCCCACGGACTCCTCCCTCGAACAGATAGCCGGACATCTCCGCCCGCAGCGCCTCGGAGTGCTCCAGGCGCCGGTGCAGGTCGCCGTTCTCCGCCCTCGCGTCCGCGAGCTCCCCGTGGATCATGCTGAAGCGGCGGGCGTGGTCGGCCTCACGGGCCGAAGCCTCGGCCAGTCGGGTGCGAGCCAGGTCGGCCTCCTCTCGAGCCGCGTCGAGGGCCGAGCGCATCTGCTCCAGCCGGCACTCCAGCAGGAGCACGCGCTCACGCTCGGCCGCCGGATCCGCCGCCGTCACGCCGCTGGCCGCACCCGGTGAACGCGCGGGTGCCTCGCGCTCGTCCCACATGCTCGAATGAATCCACGAGAGGGCAGAGGAGCGGCAGGGATCGCCATGCCCCACCGGCCACGACGAATAGTAGGCGCGGGAATCGGAGCGAGCAAGAAACCTCCCGATGGTGCTCCGGCGGCTTCGGGATCGACGTCGAGAAGCTCCTGCGCAAGGTTCGTGCCCCCCTCGCCGCCCGTTCTCCCTCCCTTCTCCGGCCGATGCGCGCGTCGGTTGCGCTGCCGCAGCGGACGGCATGGACATCCAGGGCGCCCCCCTACCGGAATCCACCCCGTTGCCTTAGAGATGGTCCAGGTGACTCAGAGCGCGGGAGGCGCTCCTTGAAGCTCCTGTCCCACCGGATCCCGGTAGCGGCGGTTGCCGCCTGCCCGGACTGCGGCGCGGTCCAGAGGATCCCGGCCCTGGAGTTGGGAGACCTGGCCCGGTGCTACCGCTGCGGCCGGATCCTGGAGCGGTCCGCCGAGCTCAGCCTGACGGTCGCCCTGGCCTGGTCGACGACGGTCCTCCTGCTCCTCTTCCCGGCCAACATCTTCCCGCTCATGAGCGCCTCGGTGCCGGGGCGCGTCCACGAGGCCACGCTCTTCTCCGCGGTCACCGCCGTCTGGTCCGACGGCTGGCCGTTCATGGCTCTGATGCTGGGCGCCTTCACCCTCGTCTTCCCGTTCGTGTGGGCCGTGCTGCGGACGCTGGTCCTCGCGATCGTCCACACCGACTGGCGCCCGCGGTGGCTCGGGCCCGCGTTCCGGGTCGAGCAGGCCATCCACCTGTGGGCCATCCCCGAGGTGCTCGTCGTGGCCGGGTTCGTGGTCTACATGAGGACGGCCGCGCAGACTTCGGGAAGCGTGGAGATCGGGGGATGGTGCCTGATCGCCGCCGGCGTGATCTCGACGATCGGCCGCCGGATCTTCACGGCGGAGACCGTGTGGCAGGAGATCCTGCCGGAGCGCGAGATCCCGCCGGGCGCGAGGCCTGTAACCTGCGACGTGTGCGAGATGGTACTCCCTTCCTCCCGCGAAGGCGAGCCGTGCCCCCGCTGCCGACACCGGCTGCGGCTGCGCAAGACGAACTCGATGAGCCGCACCAGCGCGCTCGTCGTGGCCGGATACCTCCTCTACTTCCCGGCGTACTACTATCCGATGAGCTACACGCTCCAGCCGGGGAGCGTACGGGAGCGCACGATCATGAAGGGGGTCGAGCTGCTCTTCCAGACGGGATTCTGGTACCTGGCCGTCATCGTGATCATCGCGAGCATCTGCATTCCCTTCCTGAAGCTGGTGGGGATGAGCTGGCTGCTCGTGAGCGTCCAGCGCAGGGCCGACACCCACATGGCGCTCAAGACGCGCGTCTATCGAGCCATCCACAGCATCGGCCGCTGGTCCTACGTCGACCCGCTCATCGTCGCACTCAGCATCCCGCTCCTGTCGTTCTCCGGGTTCGTCTCCGTCCACGTGGACACCGCCGCGCTGCCGTTCGCGCTCGTGGTCGCCGTCACCATGCTGGCCGCCCGCACCTTCGATCCCCGGCTCCTGTGGGACGCTGCCGAGGGCCGGCTATGAGCGCGCAGGAAGAGCACCGGGACGTGGAGCAGGCGACGGTACGCAAGGGCGCGTGGAGGGGGTGGGTGTGGTCGGTCCCGATCGCGGCGCTCATCCTCATCACGTACCTGGTCCTGCGCACGATCCTGACGGGCGGCACGTCGATCACGATCACCTTTCCCTCCGCCGAAGGGATCACGGGCAAGGCCGAGATACCCGTGCGCTACCGGGGCCTCGAGGTCGGCACGGTCCAGAGCGTCGAGCTCCGCGAGGATCTCGGCGGGGTGGTCATGCGGGTCTCGATGAAGCGCGACGTCACGCACGCCCTGCGGACGGGCACCCGCTTCTGGATCGTGCAGCCGAGCCCGCTGTCCGGAAGCCTTTCGTCCCTGCTGGCCGGCCCCCATCTGGCCATGGAGCCCGGGCCGGGGCGTCCCGCGCGGCATTTCACGGGGCTCCTGCGGCCTCCGCTGGAGGAGCCTGCGGGCCCCGGCGTGACGGTGGTGGCTCGCGCCCCGCGCTCGGAAGGCGTGAGCCAGGGGGCGCCGGTGACGTTCCGGGGGCTCGACGTCGGCCGGGTCCTCGGGGCCACGCTCGATTCCGCCTCGGGCGACGTGCGGATCCACATCTTCGTGCGGGCGCCTTACGCCCGGCGGGTGGGCGGCGACACACGCTTCTGGAGCTGCGGGGGAGTGCGGCTGTCGACGGCCGGCGGCGGGATGGGGCTGCACGTGCCGTCCTTGCAGCAGCTCCTGCAGGGGTGCGTCGCCTTCGGGACCTTCGCGAAGGCGGCGGCCGGGACCGCGCCGGACGGATCCTACCGCCTCTACCCGAGCGAGGAGGAGGCGAGGAGCGCCTTCACGGCGACCCCCGTCCCGGTGCGGATCCGGGCGCCGGGCTCGGTCGGCGGCCTGGGGGCGGGCGCCCCCGTGGTCCTGAAGGGGATGCGCGTGGGCCGCGTGCGCCGGGTGCGCCTGGAGGTGGGGCGGAACGGCGTCTCGACCCCCGTGGACCTCGAGCTCGATCCGGGAGCGTTCGGGATCCCCGGTGCCGCCTCCGCCGCGGACTCCGCGCAGGCCGTCTACCGGGTGCTCGACCGTCTCGTCCACGACGGCCTGCGCGCCCAGATCGTGTCCCGGAGCCTCGTCCTCGGAGGCGAGGAGGTCTCCCTGGTCATGACGGGCCGGAGGACGGGCGCCGGGCTGGACCGCTCGGCGAGCCCGCCCGTGATTCCCGCCATCGGAGGCGGCGACCTGCAGAGCGTCGTCGCGCGGATCGGCGAAGTGGCCGACGCCATCGACTCGATCCCGTTCGCCAGCCTCGGGGAGGACGCGCGCCGCGCCTCGCCGAAGCTCGTGGAGAGCATCGACCACCTGAACGAGGCCCTGGTCGCGCTCGACAGCGTGACGGACGCCGTGCGCGCCCAGGTGGGGCCGACGCTCACGCAGATGCGGAAGACCATGGACGAGCTCCGGTCCACCGCCCGGGCCCTGAACGGGATCTCGGGAGGATCGCTGCGCGACCAGGAGAGCGTGAAGGATCTGGTCAGAGAGATGACGCAGGCCGCACGCTCCCTGCGGGAGCTCGGCGACTACCTGTCCGAGCATCCTGAAGCTCTCATCTTCGGGAGGTCGAAGCAGTGACGACACGC
>JBJKSF010000227.1:0-3539 GCA_046704285.1 Longimicrobiales bacterium
GGATGACCCAGCCCCGCACCTCGTCCTGGGCGACCTCGTACGAGAACCCGGGGGACTGGGCTCGCTCGGCCAGGAAATGCTGCAGAGGCGCCGGGAGGTTCTCGACGCCCTCCAGCGAGAGCGAGACGTGGCGCTCGAAGACCGCGGCCCGCATCTGCGAGCCGCCCATCTTCAGACCGCGGATCGCCTCTTCCACCGACGCGACGATCTCCGACAGGTCCGGCTCGGATCCCGTCCGGGAGCGTATCAGCTTGAGGAGCGACGCGGTGCTGGACGAGCCGAGCTCGGCCCGTACGCCCTCGAGCTGGTGCAGCAGGCGCTCGTAGAGGCGCAGGAGCTGGGCGTACTCGCGGTGCGCCTTCACCTCCGTGTGTTCCGAGCCGGCCATGGGCCTCCGGGGTGTCAGCCGTCGTCCGAATCGTCAGCCAAAAGGCCACGTTCCAGCTCTTCGTGCAACTGCCGTGCCCGCTGGATCGCCTCGTCGACGACCCGGAGCGACTTCATGAGAGACGGGTCCCGGGTGCCCGTGTGCGGCCCCTTCGCGTCTCCGTCGCTCGGCTTGCAGGCCCGCCGCGTCCCGCGAACCTCGTATGCGAAGACCATCTGGCGCAACTCTCCCAGGAACTGCATGAGGGAGGGGAGGGACTCCAGGAGCGCGCCTTCCTTCTCCTGGCGCACCACGAGGCGGGCGAAGCGCAGGAGCTGGTGGCGCAGCTCCTCGGGCGAGATGTCGTCGTAGCGGCCCATGCCCGCCCCTACCCGACGGGGCCTCCCTTCGATCCAGGCTCCACCGCGCCCTCCGCGAAGCGCAGCGCGACCCGGCAGTCCACCGCGAGGCCTCCCGAAGGGAATCCCAGGAACGGATTGACGTCCAGCTCGGCGATCTCCGGGTGGTCGACGACGAGCTGGGAGATGCGCTGCACGGCTTCGACCAACGCCGCCCGATCGACGCCCCCGCCGCCACGGATGGGCTCGAGGAGGGCGCTTCCCCGGATCGAGCCCACCATCTCCTCGGCGTCCACCTGCGAGACGGGAGCAAGGCGGAACGAGACGTCGCCGAGCGCCTCGACGTAGATGCCTCCGAGCCCGAACATCAGGACCGGCCCGATCGAGGGGTCCGTGGACATGCCGATGATGGTCTCGCGGCCTCCCGACGCGAAGTGCTCGATCAGCACGCCCTCGATGTCGAGGCCAGCCTCGGCCAGCGTGCGGATCAGCGTGCCGAACGTCTCGTCCAGCTCCTCCTGCGAGCGCACGTCGACACGCACCGCGCCGACGTCGCTCTTGTGGACCAGCCCGGCGGCCACGGCCTTGAGGACGACAGGATAGCCGCACTCGTGCGCGATCGCACGCGCCTCGGCGAGCGTCGTCGCGAAGCCGTGCGCGACGACCGGGATGCCGTAGGCTTCCAGCACGGCCAGGGACTCGTGCTCCTTCAAGGCCGCGCGTCCCTCCGCGCGTGCGCGCTCGAAGATGCCCGAGACGGCCTCCGCGTCCACGTCGAAGCGGGTCGGCTCCTGGACCGGGCGGTCCAGCCAGCGTCGGTAGCGCACCATGGCGTCCAGGGCGCGTGCGGCGGACTCCGGGAACGTGTACGCGGGCACGCCGGCCTCGTGCAGCTCGGCGCGGCCCTCCGGGAATCCCTGGCGGCCCATGAGCACGGCGAGCACAGGCTTGCCGTTCTGGCGCTCGCACGCCTCCACGATCGCCGAGGCGACGTCGACCTGACGCACGCCCAGAGGCGGCACGAACGCCGCGATGGCGGCGTCCACGTTCGGGTCGGCGAGCACGTGCTGCAGGGCGAGGCGGTACGACTCCGAGGTGGCGGAGGCGATCATGTCGACCGGGTTGCGCACCGAGGCCTCCGCGGGGAAGACGGCGCGCAGGGCGGCCTGCGTGCCGGAGGAGAGCTCGACGACCTCCAGCCCGGCCGACTCGCACGCGTCGGCGATCATGATGCCGGGGCCACCCGCGTTCGTGACGATCGCCACGCGGTTGCCCCTCGGGATGGGCTGGACCTCGAGGGCCATGGCGATGTCGAACAGCTCCTGCACCGACTCGGCGCGCAGGACCCCGCACTGCGCGAGCAGCGCGTCGATGGTCACGTCCGCGCCCGCCAGCGCTCCGGTATGCGAGACCGCCGCGCGCGCGCCCGCCTGGGTGCGCCCCGACTTGACGACCACGATCGGCTTCGTGCGTGTCACCCGCCGGGCCAGCGCAGTGAAGCGGCGCGGGTTCCCGAAGTTCTCGAGGTACATCAGGATGACCTTCGTGGCGTCGTCCTTCTCCCAGTAGTCGAGAAGGTCGTTGCCGCTCAGGTCCGCCTTGTTGCCCACGGAGATGAAGTGGTGGATGCCGATGCCGTACTCGGCCGCGTAGTCGAGGATCGTGACGCCCATGGCGCCGGACTGGCTCATGAAGCTCATCGGCCCGGTCGGAGGCATGGTCGGCGCGAACGTCGCGTTCATCGCGAACGCCGGCTCCGTGTTGAGCACGCCCATGCAGTTCGGCCCCACGAGGCGCATGCCGCCCCGACGGGCGCGCTCGGCGAGGGCCGTCTCGCGCTCCACGCCCTCGCCCCCGACCTCCTTGAAGCCGGCCGAGATGACGACCAGCGCCCGCACCCCCTTCCTCGCACAGTCGTCGACGACGTCGAGGACGTGCTCCTTCGGCACGACCACCACGGCCAGGTCCAGCTCGCCGGGCACGTCGGCGACGGTAGGATACGCGCGTACGGAGTGCACGGCCGGAGCCCCGGGATTGACCGGGTAGACGACGCCGGTGTAGCCGTGGCGCAGGAGGTTGTCCACGATCTGGTGCCCGATCGTGTCGGGACGGCGGCTCGCGCCGACGACGGCGATCGAGCGGGGACGGAAGACGGGATCGAGTGAGTGCGGCATCGGACGTCGCTTCAGGGATGCGGGTGCCGGGGAGCGGCCCGGCTGCGCCCAAGTCTGGCAGGTGGAGCGCGGGAGTTGAAGGGGCGGGCCGCGGCCGGCGCCCGCGTCGTCCCCGTCTCCTCACCCCTCCAGCAGACGAGCGGCCCGGAAGTCCGCGAGGGCGGCGCCGACTCCGGTGTCCTCGATCTCGTCTCCCACGGCCCGCCGCACGTTCGCCTCGATGGCGGCCACGTCGAGCTCCCCGGTGCAGAGCGACCACACGAGCGCCGCCGTGAGGTTGAGCACGTGCAGCTTCTGCAGGTCCGGGTCGAAGAGGACCCAGTCCTCGCCCACGCGGCGGAAGACGAGATCGGACCGGCCGCGGGGCCGCCAGCGTGGATCCAGAGGATCCTTCCCGGCGAGCGTCATGAGCGGAAGATGTCCAGCGCCCGGAGCGCCGAGCAAGGGGCCTCGGCGCTCGGGCGCCGCCCACAGGCCGGGCTGGGCCCGTCCCCCGCTCGGGCGGCTCGCGCGGCGCACCGCCCCTTGTAGGCGGCGTTCCGCTCGGCCCATCTTCAAGCGACCCTCACCTCACGGGAGCTTTCCATGAGCCAGGCCCCCGACGGGCCTCCGGAGACGCCGCGCCGCGCGCCTCCCACG
>JBJKSF010000228.1:0-6875 GCA_046704285.1 Longimicrobiales bacterium
GCCGGCCAGATCGTCCGTCGCTGGGCGAGCCTGCCCGAGGCGACGCGCGAGTCGCTGAGTTCCGGTTGACGCTGGTCGGCCGCACGTCTAGACTGGCGAGCCTGGCCCACGGACGGGGAGCCCCCCCGGGAACTGCCCAGATCTCTGCGGAGCGAGGCTACCCATGGACGACGCGTCTCCGGGACTCATCGCGGCGTTCGGCTTCAACCTCGCGCCCGCCCTCTTCCGGCCTTCGCGGCCGCGTTCCCCTCGCCTGCGGGCAGGCCCCCGGGCCGAGCGCTACGCGCTGGGCGAGAAGAGGGGCCGGGAGGGGGGGGAGGCCGGCCTGCAGGCGTCCGAGAGCCTGCCCCTGACGGCCCCCTCCTTCCGGCAGGATGGCGATGATGAGTGCCGGAGCCAGGAGCTACGGCCCGGGTGGATCAACCCGTACCTCGTCAACTGAGATGAGCCGGAAGATCCCCTCGGCCCTCCATGCGGCCTACGGCCTGACCATCGCCTCGGAGCTACCCTGCCCCGAGTTGCCATCGGGCGTGGGCGCGCCCGACGTGACCTTCCGGGAAGGACCCGTGCCGGAGGACCTTCCCGAGTGCGCCGGGCGCGGAGTCTGCTTCCAGAGCGCGCCGGGGCGGGCCCTGGTGAAGCTCGACGGGCTCTTCCGGCTTCTCGTCCGGGACGGCACCGAGGTCGTGATCGACCGGGAGACGGAGGCGGACGACGACACGATCCGGCTCTTCCTGCTCGGTACCTGCCTGGGCCTGCTGCTCCAGCAGCGGGGGGAGCTGGTCCTGCACGCCTCGACGGTGGCGCGTGATGGCCGCGCGATCGCGCTCGCTGGAGGATCCAGCGTCGGCAAGACCACGCTCGCGGCAGCCATGGTGGATCGCGGCTACGATCTCGTGGGAGACGAGACGTGCGTCGTCACCCAGGCCGCCGACGGAACCCCGGTCGCGGTTCCCGGCGCTCCGAGCCTGCACCTGTGGAGGCACGCCCTGGACGAGCTCGGGCTGTGGCGGGAAGGGTTGCGTCCCGTACGGCCGGGGGTCGAGAAATTCACGATCCCTGCGCCCGGCCGCTTCGCGCAACGTGCCGAGGCGCTCACCCACATGTACGTCCTCGATCGGTGGAACCGCGGCGAGGTCACCGTGGAGCCGCTGAGCGGCTTCGCCCGCTTCCAGGCGTTCCTGGACAACACGTTCCGCGAGCCTTATCACGAGGGCCTCGGCCTCGCCCGTCGGAGGCAGACCCGGTGCGCGGCGATCGCCCCGCGCGTGCGCGTGCATCGACTCACGTGGCCGCATCGCTGGACCGACGTGGACGAGGCGATCGACCTCATCGAGCATGAAGCGTTCCCGGACCACGGCGGGGCCGTCGAGCCCGCCTCGACGCGTGGAGCGACGGATGACCGTTGACGAATCAGCGATCACGCCGGCGACGATCGTGAGCCGAAGTGACGCCCAGGCTTCCTGCATGGTCGACGACGAGACCGTGCTCATGCACCTCGACACCGGTCGATACTTCGGATACGACGCGGTGGGTACGCGCATCTGGGCGCTGATCGAGGAGCCCATGGCCGTCTCGTCCCTCTGTGAGCGGCTCGTGGCGGAGTATGCGGACGTCGATCTCGAGCACTGCACGGCGGACGTCGTCGCGTTTCTACGGGAGCTGGTCGACGAGGGTCTGGTGACCTGCTGGCACGAGCGGCCGGCATCGCCGTGAGCGCGCCCCGCTGATGTTGGGGCCGGTCCGCACGTTCGCCCGCCTGGGACCGCGCCGGCAGGCGCTGTTCCTCGAGGCGCTCCTGCTCGTGGGCTTCGCCACCGTGGCCACGCGGGTCCTGCCTTTCCAGTGGACCCGCCGGCTGTACGGGCGCGCGCGGAGACGCCGCGACCCCGCCACCGACGAGGTAGTGCGGGCGCGCCCGCCCGTGGATCCAGCGGTGCGGGACGTCGCCTGGGCCCTGTACGTGATCGGGCGGCGGTTCTTCCGGGACACCGGCTGCCTCGCCAGGGCCATCGCCGGCCGCATCATGCTGCGTCGGCGCGGCTACGCCCCGACGCTCTACATCGGTGCGCAGCGGGTGCCCGGAGCCGACACGAAGCTGCACGCGTGGCTTCTCGAGCGCGGCACGGCGGTCACGGGCGTGCGCGAGGCGGAGTCCTACACGACGCTCGCCGTGTTCGATGCCGACTGAGAGAGCCTGGGCGGTGGAGCTGGCGCCGGGAAGCCGAGGCGACGAGATCGTGGGCGCGCCTCGCCCGGCGAAGAACATCGTCTGGCTCGCCTCGTACCCCAAGTCCGGGAACACCTGGCTGCGGGTGTTCCTCACCAACCTCCTGGGCGACCATCGCGAGCCCGCGGACATCAACGAGCTGGACGTCGTCACCATCGCGAGCTCCCGGCGGGCGTTCGACGCCGCGGTCGGCCTCGAGGCGGGAGACCTCACGGCGGACGAAGCCGAGCGCCTCCGGCCCCGCGTGTACGAAGCGTGGGCGGCCGCCTCGCCGGAGGCCGTCCAATTCCACAAGATCCACGACGCATACGGCTACACGGCCTCCGACGAGCCGCTCATCTCCGTGGCCGCCACCCGCGGCGCCGTCTACCTCGTGCGCAACCCCCTGGACGTGTGCGCCTCGTACGCGCACCACAACGGCGTCACGGCGGCGGTCGCGGCCGCCGCGCTGTGCGATCCCGGCCACGCGTTGTCCGACAACCCCCGTCGCTTGCACCGGCAGCTCGGTCAGCGTCTCTCGACCTGGGGCGACCACGTCCGGAGCTGGATGCGCGCCGTGGAGATCCCGGTGCACCTGGTGCGCTACGAGGACATGAAGGCGCGACCCCTGGAGACGTTCACGGCCGTCGTACGGTTCGCCGGGCTCCCGCACGACCGGGCGGCCATCCAGCGCGCCATCGACCTGAGCACCTTCGAGCGCTTGCGGGAGCAGGAGGCGGCACACGGCTTCCGGGAGAGGTCCCTCAGGGCGGAGTCGTTCTTCCGGCGCGGGGAGGTCGGATCCTGGCGCGAGGCCCTGACCGACGATCAGGTGGAGCGGATCGTGGCGTGCAACGGCGACGTGATGCGGGAGCTCGGCTATGCGATCGAGCAGGTGTGACGGCGGTGCCGGTCTACGTGCGTTGGACCTGGCCGGGGCCGTCAGCTGAAGGAGCCGATCGCGAGGCTCGACGAGTCCGTGAAGGCACCGACGTACCCCTCCGGCCGGCTCCTCCGCACGAGCTTCGGCGCCGACCAGCGCGGGCGGGACAGAGGCGTCGACTCGCCCGGGGTCGCCGGGCCTCTCTCATCTCGATGATCGTGCCTTCGTTCGTCCATCGCCGGTCTCCTGTTCTGTCTGCGAGGAGATCGCCCTCCAGCCTCGCGCGGGGTCGGAGGTCAGGGAAGAGACCCGAACGAGAACGGAAGAAAGTCGGTGGTGGGCCCCGCGCCTCCTTCCGGGCGGGTCCCGCCGCCTCTCCGCTTGAGTCGCGGCGCCGACCAGGGCGGGGGAGCCGGAGGGGTCGACTCGCCGGGCGTCGCCGGGCGTCCTTCACTTCGGTGATCACGCCTCTGTTCGTTCATCTTCGCTCACCCGTCTGGCGGGCCGGCTGGGAGGGGCTCGAAGCCACGCGTCGCCAAGGTAGGGCTGCGGCGCCTCCGCCAGCAAGACTTCGACACGCCACCCCCCTCGTGCGCGGCCGCGCATGAGCGCCATCTGCGGCGTCGTCCACCGCGTCGGCCGGGAGCTCTTCCCGGAGGCGGTCGAGCCGATGATGGCACGGCTTTCCGTCTACGGTCCGGACGCGCACGGACGGTGGCGGAGCGGTCCGGCGGCCTTCGGCCACCAGCACCGGTGCGTGACGCCCGAGTCCGCGCACGAGCGTCAGCCGCTCGTGCGCGACGGCGTCGTGGTCGTCTCCGACGCGCGCCTCGACAACCGCGACGAGCTGCTTCCAGCGCTCGGCCTGACGCGGGCCGACGCCGCGCGAGCCCCGGACCCGGATCTGCTGCTCCGCGCGTACCGTCGCTGGGGCGAGGGCTGTGTGGAGCACCTGGTGGGCGACTTCGCGCTCGCGATATGGGACGAGGAGCGCGGCCTGCTCTTCTGTGCGCGCGATCACCTGGGCATGAGGCCCTTGTACTACCACGTCGGGTCCGAGGTCTTCGCGTTCGCCACCGCCGAGCGGGCGCTCCTCGACCTGCCGGGCGTGTCGTGGGAGATCGACGACCTGGCGGTGGTCGACCGCCTGACGCTCAACGTGGGATCGGACCCGGCCGCTACCCTGTTCGCTGCGGTGCGCCGACTGCCTCCCGCCCACGTCCTCACGGTGCATCACGGAGAGCTGAGGACGCGCCGGTACTGGACGCCCGACCTGAGCCGCGAGATCCGGTACGGCCGAGACGAGGAGTACGTCGAGGCGTATCGCGAGCATCTCGAGCGCGCGCTGCGCGATCGTCTGCGCACCGCCCACCCCGTGGCCTCGTTCCTGAGCGGGGGCATCGACTCCCCCACGGTGGCGTGCCTCGCCGCGCGCGAGCTCGCGCGCCCGGCCCGCCCGCCTCTGCTCACGTACTCGAACGTGCTGGCGCCCGGTGATCCCTGGCCGTCCGGCGACGAGCGGCCCCTCATCGAGGCGATCCTCGCCGGCCAGCCGCACATGGAGCCGCGCTTCGTCACGGCGGCCGGCAAGAGCATGGCGCGCGCTGTCCTGGAGGGCGGAGGCCCGCACGGCCTTCCCGGTGGAGGGACCCAGTTCGTCACGGAGGTCGCGTCCGACGCGCAGCGGCGCGGGGCCCGCGTGCTTCTCGGCGGATACGGTGGGGATCAGGCAGCCACGTCGAGGAGCGAGCTGGGCCTGTCGGAGCTCCTCGCGAGCGGACGGTGGCCCACGTTCGCGCGCGCCGTGCGGGCCCGAGCGCACGGCTCGGGCCGGTCCGTCGTGGGTGTGGCCGGGCACGCGCTGCTCCACCTCCTCCCGCCGGGCGGCCAGCGGATGGCGCGGACGCTGCGGCACCCGTTCGGGTCCGGGGCCGACCGCACCGACCGGAGCGCTCCGACCTCGTTCGTGGCGGACGATCTCGCGGCCCGGGTCCACCTCCAGGAGCGGCTGGCGGGCCACGCCGCCGTCGGCGAGCGCGTGTTCCGTCGACTCCGGGACTACCAGTGGTACAAGCTCTCGGAGCGGGAGCCCCAGCGCGCGATGGAAGCCTTGCATCCGCTGCTGGCGTCGCGCGGGATCGAGCACGCCCTGCCGCTGCTGGACGTGCGGCTCGTCGAGTACTGCCTGGCCGTCCCCTGCGAGCAGCACCTGGACACACGAACGCGCTCACTCGTGCGCCGGGCCATGCGCGGCATCCTGCCCGACGAGGTCCGCCTGCGCGAGGACAAGGGCTATGCCGCGATTCCCGCGCCGCCGCGCTACGTCGTCGCCGACCCGGACGAGTTGCGCTCGATCCTGGATCGCGTCGAGGACGTGCCCCGGGTGCGCGCGTTCGTCGACGTGCCGCGCCTCCGCACCGTGCTGCTCGAGGAGCTGCCCGCGGACATCCGGCAGGGCGGGCGTTCGCGGGCGAACCTGAATGCGGTCCAGCAGGCGTTCCGCACCGCGTACCTGCTGGCATGGGTCTCGGAGGAGGAGCCCGCGCGCGCCGCGCCGCCCTGAGCCGCGTCGTGCTCGGCTACCGGTTGCGGACGGTCGCGGGCGAGTCGGCGCATCCCGGTGCGCCGCGCCCGGCTCCCGCGACGATGCGTGCGACCGCTTCATCCGCCTGCGCGCGCCCCCGTCCCGTGCGCACGCGATAGATCCCACCCACCGCGGCGACCAGGCACCCCACCCGATCGAAGAGGGAGCGCCTGCCGACGATGCGAGCGGCGATGCGCGGCAGGTAGAGGGCCCTCGAAGTGGCGGCGACGGCAGCGGAGCCCAGCAGCCGATCGAGGCCCGGTCCGCCCTGCCCGTCGGCGGAGTCCATGTGGCAGATCGCGCGGAGCCGCAGCGCGGTCGTCCCGAACGCGCCGGCAAGGGGCAGGTGGAATTTGTCCTGCCGCAGGAGGCTCCGCTCGAGACCCCGGTGGTCGATGCCGAACAGGTCGAGCGCCTCCGCCGACAGCTTCAGGCGCGGCAGCGCCGGCAGCGCGACGGGCGCGCCGCCATGGGACGAGCCCGACAGGTCCACGACCGTGACGTCGTCGGCGAGAACGCGGTGCCCGGCGTGCAGGAACGCGGCGGCCAGGGTGGACTTGCCGGCTCCTCTCGGCCCGGTGAAGGCGATCGCCTCCCCGTCCACCTCCACGCAGGAGGCGTGGAGCGGAGCCAGGCCCCGCTGGTGGCAGAGCATGCCGAGCGCGGGACCGAGCAGGATCGCCGGGAGGTGCTCGGCTCGCCCGCCGCCGCGCGGCTCCACGACCATCTCCCTGCCCTCCCGGACCAGGATCGCGGTACCCATGGGATGCTCGTAGCGGCACGAGCCGTCCGCCTCGACCTGGAGGCGCCGCCCCGGGCCACTCGGCGCATCGGGTGGCGGCGGCACGGTGCCGAGACGGATCGTGAGCTCCGCGGGGCGCCCGTCCCCGGTCCACGGGGTGAGCTCGGGAAGTGGAACGTCGCTGCGCACGCGCCAGCCGAACAGGCACAGGTCGCCCGTTCCCGAGGTGGGGTCGTGCCGCGGTGCTCGGAGGGTCATCCGGCCAATTGAGCACGCGCGGTCCGGGGGGCGCAATGCCCTCGTGGGGGGGCGAGGAGCAACGGGCGATTGCTGCGGAGCGCCTCCCAATACGGCCAGACGCGGAGGTCCACCCGATCGCGTAGCGGTCGGCCGACCGGGCCCCGAGACGGTGCGGAAGCTCGGGCATGGCTGCGCCCGTTCAGAGAGCCGGTGACAG
>JBJKSF010000229.1:0-10713 GCA_046704285.1 Longimicrobiales bacterium
GCGTCGCGCCGGGCACCCTCGGCACGGCCGGCACCGGAGCCGGCGGAAGCGGCTCGCCCCGCGCCAGCATCTGGATCTGATCCCGGTCGAGCGTCTCGCGATCGAGGAGCGCGTGCGCGATCCGCTCCAGGAGGTCCTGGTTCTGCTCGAGGACGCTGCGGGCCGTGTCGTGCGCCGCGTCCAGGATGCGCTTGATCTCCTGATCCACGAGGCGCGCGGTATGCTCCGACACGGAGCGCCGCTGCACCAGCTCGCGGCCCAGGAACACCTCGTGCTCCTGGTCTCCGATCGAGACGAGGCCGATCACCTCGCTCATCCCGAACGACGTCACCATGCGCCGGGCCATCTGCGTGGCCCGCTCGATGTCGTTGCCCGCGCCGGTCGTCACGTCCTCCGGCCCGAAGATCATCTCCTCGGCCACGCGCCCCCCGAAGAGCATCGCCAGCTGGCCCTCGAGCCATTCCTTCGTGTACGAGTGGCGGTCCTCCTCCGGCAGGCTCGCCGTGATGCCCAGGGCACGGCCGCGCGGCACGATGGTCACCTTGTGGACCGGATCCATGCCGGGGATCTTGAGGCCGAGCACGGCGTGGCCCGCCTCGTGATACGCCGTGAGTTTGCGCTCGCGGTCGTTGAGGACGAGGCTCTTGCGCTCGGTGCCGAGCATGACCTTGTCCTTGGCGATCTCGAAGTCGTCCATCGCCACCCGGTCGCCCCCACGCCGCGCGGCCAGCAGGGCCGCCTCGTTGCAGACGTTGGCCAGGTCCGCCCCGCTCATGCCGGGCGTGCCACGCGCGATGATCGCGAGATCGACGTCGTCGGAGAGCGGAAGCTTCTTCGCGTGCACCCGCAGGATGCCCTCGCGGCCCTTGACGTCCGGCGCGTCCACCACCACCTGGCGGTCGAAGCGCCCGGGCCGCAGCAACGCCGGGTCGAGCACGTCGGGACGGTTCGTCGCGGCGAGCAGGATCACCCCCTCGTTGCTCTCGAACCCGTCCATCTCCACCAGCAACGCGTTCAGCGTCTGCTCGCGCTCGTCGTGCCCGCCCCCGAGGCCCGCGCCGCGATGGCGGCCCACCGCGTCGATCTCGTCGACGAAGATGATGCACGGCGCGTGCGCCTTGCCCTGCTCGAACAGGTCGCGCACCCGCGAGGCTCCGACGCCCACGAACATCTCGACGAAGTCCGAGCCCGACATCTGGAAGAACGGCCGGCCGGCCTCACCGGCGACCGCGCGCGCGAGCAGCGTCTTGCCGGTGCCCGGAGGCCCCACCAGGAGGACGCCCTTGGGCAGACGTCCGCCGAGACGAGAGAACCGCGCCGGGTCCTTCAGGAACTCGATGATCTCCTGGAGCTCGTCCTTGGCCTCGTCAGCCCCGGCCACGTCGGAGAACGTCACCTTGGGGGTGTCCGGCGAGATGAGCTTCGCCTTCGAGCGCCCGAACTGGAACGCGCGGTTGCCCCCTCCCTGCATCGCCCGGAAGATCCAGAACCAGAAGGCGATGAAGAGCACCCAGGGCAGCGCCCCCATCAGGAACGTGCCCCAGCCGCTCTCGGGCGCCTTCGCGTTGACGATGACGTCCTTCGCGTTGAGCTCGTTGAGCAACCCGTCCGTCATGCGGCTGGGCAACATGGTCTTGAAGGACACCATGTCCTGGCCGTTCTTGACGATCGGCTGTTTGAGCGTTCCCTCGATCCTCCGGTCGATCACCGTGACCGAGAGGACGTTGCCGGCGCCGAGTTGCTTGACGAACTCGGTGTAGCTGAACTGGGCCTTCGTGTTGTCCTGACCGCGCATGAACTGCACGGCGAGGACGAACATGAGGACCATGAGCACCCAGAACGCGGTCGTCTTGGAGAGCCGCGCCCAGCGGGAGCCGGGGTCCGGACGGATGGGATCAGGATCTGGCATTCGACGTCGTTCCTGCGCCGCCCGCGCTCCCTCCCCGGGAGCTACAGGCTGGCGATGTACGGCAGATGACGGAAATCCTCTGCATAATCTAACCCATACCCCACAAGGAACTCCTGGGGTGCATCGAAGCCGACCCAGCGCGGCTCGCAGTCCAGGGGTCCCGTCCGTTTGTGCAGCAGCGCGCACACCTCCAGGCTCGAGGGCCCACGGGCCCTCAGCATGGGAAGCACGCGCGTGAGCGTGTGCCCGCTGTCGACGATATCGTCCACCACAATCACCGCGCGTCCCTCGAGCGACGCCGCCGGATCGTAGAGCAGCCGGAGGTCCCCCGACGAAACCTGCGTGTCGCCGTAGCTCGCCGCCACCAGGAAGTCCACGTGCAGCGGGACCTCGATCGCTCGCACCAGATCCGCCAGGAACATGAACGAGCCCTTGAGAAGACCCAGCGCCAGCAGACGGTCGGCCGGGGCGTACGCCGCGGAGATCTGGGCTCCCAGCGCGCGCACCCGGGCCCGCACCTCGTCCTCGGTGAAGACGATACGGCCCATCTTGCGCCCCCCGAGCCGGGGGTCCTCAGCCGGAGCCGGCATGGGCGATCACGATCCGCAGGGCCTCCTCTCCGCTCACCGCGCGGGCCCGGAGGGAACGGGCCACGTCCGGGACCCACAGGATCTCACCGGACGCATCGGCCACGACCGGTAGGCACCGCCGTTCGCTCGCAGGAATCCGTGCCTCCAGAAAGAGCTTCTTCAGCTTCTTGGTCCCGTAGGCGAGTTGGATCCGATCGCCCGGCACCCAACCCCGCACCCGCACCGGGAAGCGGATCTCCCCCTGGGAGAACAGCTCCTGCCAGTGCCCCACCGGAGGCTCGGATCCCCACGCCACCGTGAACGACCTTCCCCCCACGCGCACCCGGCCGGTGCCGGCCACGCCTCCGCGGATCACCACCGGCACGTCCGCGAGGGCAGGCCGTCTCTCGGCGAGCACGAGCCGGCCGAACTCCCGGCCCAACACCAGGCTCCCCGACAGACCCCGCTCGCGCCCGCTACCACTGCGGCTTGTAAACTCAAGTGCCGCACGGGTTCCCGCCTCCGAGAGGGTCGCGCCTGCCTCGCGGGCGAGCGCGCGCAGGAGGCGCGCCCTCACCGCGGGGTGGTGGACGAGCAGGGCGTCCCGGTCGAAGGAGAGCACACCTCCCTCCCGACGTGCGTCCAGCCCCTCGAGGAGTCCGGGCAGGAGGCTCTCCCAGCCCTCCTCCTCCTCGCGCACGCGCCGGGCCAGCGCCGTCAAGGCGTCGCGTGCGCGTGGGGCGGGGCCCGCCTCGACCGCGGGAAGCACCTCCCGGCGCAGGGCGTTGCGCGCGAGGCGCAGGTCCGCATTGGAGGGGTCCTCCCGCCACGCGAGGCCGACCGAGCGCGCGTAGGCTTCCAGCTCCGCGCGGCGGAACGGCAGGAGCGGGCGCCACAGCCGACCCCGGCGCTCCGGGATCCCCGCGAGACCCGCGACGCCCGTGCCCCGCAGCACGCGGAAGAGCACGGTCTCCGCCTGGTCGTCCGCCTGGTGGGCCGTGACGACCAGGTCCGCTCCCTCCCGCTCGCGCACCTCCCTCAGGAACGCGTAGCGCGCCCGCCGCGCCTCGTCTTCGGTCACCGGCGCCGGGTCGAGGCGCACGTCGTGCAACGGCACGCTCCAGGCCCGCGTCAGACCCCGCACCCAGCACGCATCGTCGCAGCTGCCGGGGCGCATCGCATGATCGACGTGGGCGGCCACGAGGCGGAGGTGGGGCAGCCCGGGCGTGAACCGCAGCAGATGCAGCAGCACCGTCGAGTCGAGGCCTCCCGAGATCGCCACCACGATCCCGGTCCCCTCCCACGGCTGCGCGCGCCGCAGGACCCTCCCGAACCGCTCGGCGAGCGACGGGGAGCTCACGAGCTCCTCCGGCGGGAGCGGGCAGGAGCGGGCGGACGGCCCACGACCTCCGTCAGGACGTCGGCGAGGAGGTCCGGTCGGTCCGTGATGATCCCGTCCACTCCGGCGGCCAGGAGAGCACGCATGGCGCCGGGATCGTCCACGGTCCACACGTGCACGGGAAGGTTGCGGCGGTGCGCCTCCCGCACGAACCGCGGGGTGGGGACCCGGAGCCCGTACCACCGCTCCGGAACCTGAAGGACGTCGACGGGAGGCACGTACGGGGCCCCGCCCGGCAGCCTGCGCAGGACGAAGAAGAGCAGCACCTGATGGCGGCTGGCCCCCCACGGACCCGCGTATCCCCGTGCGGGGCGGCGCGAGCGCTCGTACTGCGCCGCCACGAGCACGCGGCTCTCCGCACCGTGGCGACGGACGATGTCCACGAGAGGGCCGGCGACTGCGGGCTCCTTCGCCTCGACGTTGAGGCGCACGGAGGGAAAGGCCTCGAGGACGTCCTCGAAGCGCGGCACGCGCACGTCGCGTCCGCGGAACGCTGCCGATCCGGACGGGTCCGTGAAGCGGGCACCCGCATCGAGCCGACCCAGCTCCGCCATGGAGAAGCCCGCCACCGGCCCGGAGCCGTCCGTCGTCCGATCCACGGTGGCGTCGTGCATGACCACCACTTCCCGGTCTCGGGTGATGCGCACGTCCAGCTCGAGCACGTCGGCCCGCCAGTCCTCCACGGCGCTCCGGAAGGCGGCCACGGTGTTCTCGGGCGCCACCCCCGCGCCGCCGCGGTGGGCCACCAGGAGCGGCGCCCCCGCCACGTAGGGGTGTCCCGGCCGACAGGAGGGTCCAGGCATGCTCACCGCATTCGGCTACTCGACGGATCGCCGTCCGATCTCGATTCGCTCGATGTCGGCCGGTCCCAGGCCGTGGTACCGGTAGAGCACGAGATCGACCAGGTGGCTGGTCATGTCGAGCTCGCGTCGGACCGTCTCCTCCTCCGATGCCTCCGGACCGGCGAGTCGGTCCTCGAGATCGACGACGCGCCCTCCCAGGAATTCCAGGATGTCCTCGACCACCTCGGGCTGCGGGCTGGCCGGTGCCTTCGCGTCGGGCATCACCTCCCTGAGCAGGAGCCCCTTCACGAACGCCAGCAGGCCAGGAAAGGCGAGCTCCGTCAGGGCGCCCTCCGCGAGGGCTTCCTCGTCCGTGATGTTCTCCCATTCGAGCTCGTTCCAGTACAGATCCTCGGCCTCCTCCCGCAGGAAGCCGCGCATACGGTCCGGAAGGGAGGGGCGCGGACCCGTCCGGGGCACGCCCAGCGGGCGCCCGAGAAGGCGCTCCAGGTGCTCGCGACGTCCCTCGAGGAGCGTGCTCACGCGGTCGGTCATCGATGCTCTCGCTTCCAGGGATGAGGGGTCGTGCGTGGCAAGTATAGGTGCTGGAGCGCCCCCCGGTAAACCGGGCGCCGTGGCGCCCACCCCGCGTGGTCAGCGCGCGTCCAGCTTCCGCAGCGCGAAGGCGTAGGCGCCGACGGAGACGGCCTTGCTGGTGCCCAGTCGCGAGGTGCCCACACCGATGCGCTGCAGCGGGTCGTACGTGACCCCGCGGTCTCGGCCTGGCACCCGGACGGTCCGGGTCCCGCCGTGGAGAAAGGTCTCCAGCTGCCCGGGGTCCTCCAGGTTGAACGCCACGGACGGCAGCCGGCGGAACCGGCTGCCGTCCGGCGCCGTGTAGGAGCCGTTCAGCTCGGCCACCAGCGCCGGGAGGAAGAGCCTCCAGCCCTTCGCCACCCCTCCGCCGATCACCGCGAGCCCGTCCAGGAGCGTGAGCGCATGCGCCAGGGCGTCGCCCGCCACCTCGCCCAGCGAGCGATAGGCCTCCACCGCCGCCGCCCGGTCGCCCTCGGCCTGGCCGAGCGCGATCTCCTCGATGACCCGCGGGTCCGGAGCGTCCTCGAAGGGGATCCCGGCCTCCGCCGCGTACACGCGTCGCACGCCCCGGATGCTCGCGCCCTCCTCCACGTTCGTCTCGGGACGCAGCTTGTTGCGCATGAGCCAGATCTGGCTCGCGTTCGAGTTGTCGCCGGCGAACAGCTCGCCGTTCCTCGTGATGCCCCCGCCGAACCCGGTGCCGAGCGTCACGCCGAACAGGTTCCGGTACCGCTTGGGGCTGCCCGCCCGCTCCAGCAGCCCGTTCACGTACGGCAGGAAGCCCGCGATCGCCTCTCCGTACGTGAACAGCTCGCCGTCGTTGTTGATGAAGACGGGCAGGCCGAACTCGTCCTCGAGCATCGGCCCGAGGGCCACGCCGCCGCGGAAGCCGGGGAGGTTGCCCAGGTCGCCGATGATGCCGGCGGGATAGTCGGCGGGCCCCGGGAAGGCGAAGCTGATCGCGACGGGCGGCACGGGGCACCGCTTCGCCACCTCCGCGAATCCCGCGACGATATCGGAGAGACAGCGGTCGAGGTCGCCGCCGTTCGTGAGCGTCACCACGGGCTCCACGGCGGGCCGGTTGCCGCGCATCGCCGAGAACCGGAAGCTGGTGCCGCCGGCGTCGAGCGTCATGACGACGCGACCGTCCTCCGCGTAGCTCATCGGCCGCTCACGCCGCGGCCTGCTCGGCCGGCGGGCTCCCGGGCGCCCCCTTGAGTGAGAGCGCGAGCAGGTACACGAAGCACAGCGTGGGCACGATGAACGCGAAGCTCTCCGCGACCTCGAAGACGGCGGCCATGACCAACGGGATCACCGCGCCGCCGGCGATGGCCATGACCATGAGGCCGGACAGCTCGCTGGAGCGCTCGGGGCGCTCCTCCACCGTGAGCGAGAACAGGAGCGGCCAGATGTTGCCGAAGCTCAGGCCGGCCGCGAACACCCCTGCGATGGCCAACGGCTCCCAGCCCGTCATCAGGGCCGCGCTGCCCAGGAGCCCGAACAGCGCGGACAGCCGGAAGAACGTGCGCGGGCTCATCCTCATCAGGACGACGCCACCCAGCAGCCTCCCGATCGTCAGCAGCAGGAAGAAGAGCGTCGGTCCGAAGAAGCCGGCCCCCGTCTCGGAGAGGCCGACGGCGCGCATGGCGGGCAGGAGGAAGCGTCCCATGCAGACCTCGGAGCCGACGTACAGGAAGATCCCGATGACCGCCAGCAGGAAGACCGGCTCGCCCAGCAGCCCGAGGCTCGCCCCGATGCCGGGAGGGGCTTCCACCTTGGTCTCCTCCACCTTCAGCGTCGCGACCCAGACGAACGTCCCCGCCATGAGCACGAAGAAGATGGGAAAGCTGGCACGCCATCCCATGCTGCTGAACACGACGAACGCGGTGAGCACCGAGGGGGTGACCAGATAGGTGGAGGCCGTGCTGCCGATCCCCTTCACGCCCTGCGCGAAGTTCAGGTTCCGGCTGTAGTTGCCGGGCGCGCCCACGTCCCGCATGATCGGATTGCCCGCCACCTGCAGGAACGTGGTTCCCACGCCCAGCACGAAGATGCAGCCGAGCAGCAGCGCGTATCCGGGTGTGATCACGCTCGGCACCAGGACCGCGACCGCGCTCAGGCCCAGGCCCAGCAGCAGGAGCTTCTTCTTGCCGATGCGCGTCGCCAGGAAGCCGCCGGGAACGCTGAACACCGCGAACGCGATGAACACGGAGAACGGCATCAGCGTGGCGACGACCGTGCTGACGTGGAGCTGGCTCTTGGCCGCGGCGGACAGCGGGCCCATGGCGTCCGCCACGCCCATGACGAAGAACGCCAGGAAGATCGGCAGCGTCGACGACCGAGCGACCGGTGCCGCCGAAGCGACCGGCCGCCGCGCGTCGGGAGGGGGTGCCATCGGCGTCCCTACCGGGTTCCGCCGGAGGCGGCCTCGCCTCCGGGCAGGGCGATCGACCCGGACCCGTACGAAGGCGGCGCGTCGGCCTCGGAGGCCGCCCAGGCCGGATCGGGCGTCGTGCTCATCGTGAAGGACAGTGTCGAAGAGCCGCCGCCTTCGGACGCGCTCTCGGATCCGAGGATGAGCGAGACGGGCACCCAGTCCTTCGTCCAGCGCGAGCCGTCCACCTTCAGCCCCGTCACGTAGGTCGTCGTGGACGCCCCGGGGGCCGACAGGACCAGGTTACGGCCGCTCTCCAGGTGCAGCGTCGCCTTCGGGAAGACGGGGGCCCCGAGGACGAGCACGGGCGCTCCCGGAGTCTCCGGATACAACCCCAGATAGGACCACACGAGCCACGAGCTCATGGCCCCGAGATCGTCGTTGCCCGGCTCGCCGCCGGGCGTGTCGGAATAGACCTCCGTGATGAGCCGGTGCACGATCGCCTGCGTCTTGTACGGAGCGCCCGCGTAGTCGTAGATCCACGGCTGCGTCAGGGCCGGTTCGTTCCCGGCCCAGTAGTACGGCTCGTTGGGCCCGACGTTGAGCCGGGTGAAGAGCGTGTCGAGCCGGCTCACCGCGATACGATTGCCGCCCATGGCGTCGATGAGGCCCTTCAGGTTCTGGGGCACCATCCAGGTGTACTGGATCGTGTTTCCTTCCTCGAATCCGTTCTGACCGTAACTGTGGCGCCGGATCTGGAAGGCCGAGCCCGACGGGAACTCTCCCCCCTCGTCCCGGGGCTCCACGTAGCCCGAGAAGCCGCGGAACCGCGCGCTGGGGTCGAACACGTTCTGCCAGTCCTGGGCTCTCCTGATGAACCGCTCGTAGGTCGCCGTGTCACCGACGGACTGAGCGAGCTGCGAGATCGCGAAGTCGGCCACGGCATACTCCAGCGTCTCGGACGCGTTGCCGGGAACGTAGCCGAGACGCTCGTACGCACGCAGGTGGGGCCGCTCGATGTATCCGCCGGACCAGTCCGCGGGCGACGGGGTGCGGGTCGCGCCCCGCACCATGGCGCGCAGGGCCGTATCGGCACTGAAGCCTCGCGCCCCGAAGGCGTAGGCCTCGGCGATGACGGGATCGGCGGCGTCGCCGTTCATCACGCCCGTGTAGTCGTTGTCGTAGCCCCACTTGGGGAGCCACCCTCCCTGGTGCTCGTCGTTGAGGAGCGAGCGCACCATGTCCCCGACACGGTGCGGGGCGAGCAGGGTCAGCAGAGGGATCTCGGAGCGGTAGATGTCCCAGCCCGAGAAGTTGGCGTACTGCAGCTCCTGTCCGGCCGGAAGGCGGTGGGGGCTGTAGTCGAAGCCCATGTAGTCGCCGTTGACGTCCGAGAACACGTTCGGGTGCAGAAGCGTGTGGTACAGCGCGGTGTAGAACTGGACCTGCTGGTCGTGCGTGCCGCCCTCGACCTCGATGCGGCCGAGCAGTGCGTTCCATGCGGCGCGCGCCTTCGTCGCGACGGACTCGAGGTTCCATCCCGCGTCCTCGGCCCTCAGGTTCTCCTCGGCGTCGGCCACGCTCACATACGAGATCGCGACCTTGAGCAGGATCGTCCGGTGGTGCGCGGCGTCGAACGTCACCCAGGCGCCCGTGTGCGCGCCGGCGCTGCCGCGGCTGCCCTTCGCCACCGCGTCCCCTTGCCAGGTTCCGAACGACCGGAACGGCTGGTCGAAGACGGCGACGAAGTACATCGTGGCGTCCGTGGCGGCGCCGCAGAAATGCCCGGAGGTCTCCATCCCGGTGACCTCCCGGTCTCCGACGATGCTCACCTCCGACGCCTGGCTGCCCGTCTGGGCGCCGGCCACCTTGATCACGAAGTTCGCCCGCGACGTCGCGGGGAACCGGAAGCGGCCGATCCCGGTGCGCGTCGTGGTCGTCAGAGTCGTCGCGATGGCCGAAGGTGTGCCCGGCGCGAGGGTGACCTGGTACTCTCCGGGGCTCGCCTGCTCATGCGCGTGCTCGAAGGGCTCCGAGGTGCTGTCGGGCTTCTCCCCGATCGTCCCCACCGTGGGGAGGATCGGGACCTCGCCATCGGCCGAGCAACCGGGGCCCGAGAGGTGCGTGAGGCTGAAGCCCAGGATCGAGGAGTCCGCATAGAAGTAGTCGCCGCCCTCGGGCCGCGACGGCGTGGTCGGGCTCCAGCTCAGCATCCCGAACGGGACGACGGCGCCAGGGAACATGTCGACGTCGCCCGTGACCTTCCCCCCCCTCCCCGTGCCGATGAACGGATCGACGAGGGCGGCCGGGTCCGGGTGCTGCGGGGAGCCGACCAGGGGCTCGGCGTCCGCCCGCCCACGCAGCCCCGCGATCGGCGTCAGGGCGAGAGCCAGCCCCGCGATCCCCACGAGTCCCAGGTATCCTCTCGGCTTGGCGGCGCGTGACGCGCGCCGTATCCACATCCTCGTCTCCATCGTCGCTGCCCCCAGAAACGGAAGAAGGCACTTCTCGGTCCGCCTGCCCGCAGGTCGAACGCACGGTAGGGCCCGGGCAGGCGGGCAGCAAGTACGGGACCGGCGGGGCGTGACGAATCCCCACGCAAACGGCCCCCCGGGACGTGCCCGAGGGGCCGCGAATCCTTGCCGTGCAAGGATGCCGGAGGAGGGACTCGAACCCCCGACACGCGGATTATGATTGAGAGGCAGCGAGTTTTCCGCCGTGCGCCCATGTTCCGGTACGTGTTCTGCCACAACGACTTAATGGCTCTCCAGCCAGACCCGAGTTTCCCTCCGTTTTCCCCTGTTTTGGCGCGTGAGACGACAAATCGGCAACACGCCGGGGGTCGCTCGCGTAGGCTAGACGCCTCATGCTCCCGCGTGACGTGCGCGCCGGATACCGCCCTGCGCCTGTGCCGCTACGTTCTTCGGGCAATAGTAGCCCGTGGCTTCGAGGACGTCATAGCGGAGGGGCTGCGCCCCGAAGAGCGTCATGCCGCCCTGCGTCTCCTCCGCGTGCGTTCGCCCGAGAACCAGACGATTCGACCCGGCACGCGCAGCTCCGGTACGGATCGAGTCGACGACGGC
>JBJKSF010000230.1:0-8952 GCA_046704285.1 Longimicrobiales bacterium
TCTCGGCGGGCTCGTTCCACAGGATGTTGGCGGTCCTGCGGACGTCCAGCGTGTTGTCGATCCAGTTGACGAACCCGTCCGAGCCGGCGCACCGGAACTGGGCCTCGAGCTCGTGCTCGCTCAGATCCGCACCCTGACGCGCCGCCTCCTCGCGGATGAGCTCGCTGCTGCCCACCTCGCCGGGGCGCACGGTCTGCGCGTCGTCGATGAAGAAGACCGAGACGCGCGCGGCGCGCACCAGCTCCTCCACCTGGGCGCTGTCGGAGCGCTGCTGCGTGCGGGTGAAGCGGTGGTTGCTGCTCGTGCGGATGCGGTGTGCCTCGTCGCAGACGAGCACGTCGAGCCCGTTCGGCTCCACCCGCGTGTAGTTGTTGAAGTAGTTGAAGACGGCCGCGGCGCGCCGGCCCACTCGGCGCCGGAGGTTCTCGGTGAAGGCCTTGCTGCCGGTCGCGTGGTGCACGCTGTAGTGCTGCTTGCTCAGGCGGGCGACCAGGTTGGCCGCGATCACCGACTTGCCGGTCCCGGGTCCCCCGTGGACGACCACGACCGACTTGTTCCGGGTGTGATAGGCCTTCCGTACGCGGTTGAGGATCGACTGGAACGTGACGAGCTGCTCGTCGAGGAGCGTGTAGACCGGTTCGCCCTCGATCATCCGTGCCACGTGCTCCATCAGCGCCTTGCTCGGGCGGTAGCGCTCGTCGGTCACGCGCTCGAGCAGGTCTCCGTCGTCGCCCCCGCTCGTCCGCTCCCGGAGATGCGTGACGAGATCGAGCGCCTGATCGCCGCAGAAGAGGGGAGCCTCGGCGAGCCAGGGTGCGTAGCGAGCGTCGCGGAGCTGCCCGGTCGTGGCCGTGACGGCGTTGTGCAGGTAGCTGCACGCGCCCAGGCCGATCGGCTTCAGGCCGCTGAAGGCGAAGTGACAGTCCTGGAGGTACTGCCGGTACTGACCGACCTGGGTGCTCGGGTGCAGGACCTCGCGGCTGGCGCCTCCCACGAAGGTCTCCACGCAGCCCTCGACCTCGCTGACCTCCGCCTGTTCCCACTGCTTCAGCTCCACGATGACCGCTTGCGGCCGGGCGTGCCGGTCCCGTCCGAGGACCATGCAGTCGAGGCGGCGGCTCGTGAGCGGAAGTTGGTACTCGACCACGACGCTGGTGCCGAGGAGCTCGCCCTGATCCAGCACCTCGGACATGGCCCGTAGGCTGTTGCGCCAGCTGCTCACCTCGGAGGCGGGAGGCCGGTACCGGTAGTGGGCCTCGAACGCGCTGGCCAGCTTGTCGGCGATCTGGTTCTGGAAGCTGTCCTGCACGAAGTGGTGCGACGGCCCTTCATAGAGCTGCATGGCGGCGTGCGGTGGGTGGTGAGTGCTCCCGAGGGCCGTGGTGCGGAGGCCCAGCGGCTCAAGTGAGCGGGCGCCTCGTGGTCGTGCAAGCGGGCTCCGACCTCAGGAGTCGGCGTCGCGCGGGCCCCGCCGCGAGGGGCCGCTCGGCCGCGGGACGGGTACCGGACACGGGAGGGGCGCCTCCGAGCCGAGGGATCAGCCCGGTACGTACCCGAGCAGCATCATGCAGGGAGCGTGAGAGGGCAGGCGCATCTGACAGCAGACAGGCAGCGGACAGCTGCCCGTGCCGCGCGAGTAAGTCTCGCGCCGTGGTACCGGCTCCGCGATATTGAGGGAGCCTTGAACCCGTAGCGAGCGAGCGTAGCCCTGGTCCGCCAAGTTGAGATGTTGCCGCAGCACGACTTGGAGCTATACGGGGGGACTGATCCGCGTGATCAGCCCTGGTACACCTGCCCGGAGGCCGCGAAGGCGACTGGGATTCCCCCGAGCACTCTGCGCGCGTGGACGCTCGGTCAGGGCTACCGCCGGAAGCACGATCGGGCCTTCTTCGCCCCCGTGATCGCTCGTCCTTCCAGCGTGGATCCTCGGCTCTCGTTCACGAACCTCATCGAGGCCCACGTCCTGCGGGCCCTGCGGACCGTGCACGAGGTGAAGCTGAACTACATCCGCGACGCGGTGGCGATTGCCGAAGAAGAGTATGGAATTCAGCGGCTCCTCATCAGTCCGGACTTGAGGACGTCGGCTGGTCAGTTGTTCCTGGACCACTACACCGGGCTGCTGGAACTCTCGAAGGCGAAGCAGTTGGCCATGCGCGCGGTGTTGAGCCAATACCTCGAGCGCGTGCGATTCGACGAGTCTCAGCTACCTGTCGAGTTCCATCCCTTCGCTCGGATGCCCCGTAACCTCAATCTCGAGATCATCTCCCTTTCGCCGTACGTGTCGTTCGGCAGGCCGCTGATCCACCGTCTGGGGATCACCACCCGGGCCATCGTGCTGCGCCTCGAAGCCGGGGAGCCCGTCGAAGAGGTGGAGCTCGACTACGGGCTGACGCCGCAGGAGCTCGAAGAGGCGATCCTCTACGAGGCCGCCGCGTAAGGCTCTCCGTGTCGGTTGTCTTCTTCACCGACCGCGATCTTGGCAGGAAGGTTCCTGCTGCCCTGGTTGCAGCCGGGTACACCGTCGAGCGACACGACGACCACTTTCCTCCGAGGACGCCTGACCCCGTATGGATTCGTGAGGTCGGGGCGCGCGGCTGGATCCCATTCTCGCACAACTAAGGACATCCGCTACCGAGCTCAGGAGCGTGACATGGTGATGCGAGCTCGCGTCCCCTTGTTCCTGCTGATCGGGCGAGCCACGCATGATGAGCTTGCTCGGAACCTCGTTCAGACCATGCCGCGCGTCCTTGACTTCCTCGCGCACCACAATCCTCCCTTCATCGCGAAGGTCTACCGGCCGACACCGAGCTCTGCGGTGCACGAAGGGAAGCCTGGGCGGGTCGATCTGTGGTTGGATGAGGCGGGCTGGGTGAAGGCAATGCGGCACGGCGGGAGTTAGCGGAGGCTACTCCGTCCAAGTGCGGCTTGTACGGGCGCCTGGCTTCACCGACGTCTTCGAGGCCTGGGGCCGACCCGTGCGCGCACCGCTCTTCCGGAGCGTCGATTCGTCGTTCAGCCCGACGTACGCGATCATGTCGCGCAGACCGCCGGATTCAATCCACCCAGGGGATGAGGTGGGAGCGGATCCAGGAGGCGAGGCGCTCCTCGGAGAGAGACCCGTCGGCGGTGCCCAGGATCATCGCGAGCGCTTCGGGCTCCGGCGCCTCGAGCTCGGACCCGTTGATCGCGAGAAAGGTGTAGGCCGCCACGAACGCGGCGCGCTTGTTCCCATCGAGGAAGGGGTGGCTCCTGGCAAGGCCGAACGCGTAGGCGGCCGCCAGCGCGGCGAGGTCGGTCGCGGGTTCGTGGTGCCATCTCTGGCGAGGGCGCGCGAGGGCGGACTCGAGGAGTCCTTCGTCACGAATGCCGATGCGACCTCCATGCTCGAGCATCTGGTCGGCATGAAGCGCCTCGACGATGGATCGGTCGAGCCAGTCGGGTTCGGTCGCCACAGGTGAGGGCTACTTGGCGAGCTCGCGCAGGGCGTTCTTGTACTTCTTCGCCCCCCGGCGGTAGGCGGTCATCGCCTTGTCGAAGGCCGGATCGTAGGGGGTGATCAGCAGACCCCTCTCGGTGGCCACGACGAAGACCTCGTCGCCGGCGTCGAGATGCAGGCGCTCGGCGAGATCCTTCGGCAGGGTGGCACCGACGGAGCCACCCATCTTGCGCAACGTGACGCTCCGGACCACGGGCACCTCGACGGGGCTGAAGGCGGAACCCGGGAAGAGTAGCACGTATGTGCTACTTCGTCCAGGGCCCTACGTCGTCGACCTCCTCATCCTCCTCATCCTCCTCATCCTCCGGGCGTCGCCCTCTGCTCGCTGTGCGCGCTGGGGAGCCGCGCGTAGGCCAGCGTGAGCCGTTGGCCCATGAGCTTCGCGAGCCGCTTGTAGAAGAGCAGGCCCGTGGCGCACTCGCGGTCGAGGATCTTCGCCAGGGCGCTGCCCGGGAGCCTTCCCACGGCCGTGGGCGTCACGCACTCCGCGGAGGCGGAGTAGGCGGGGCGGCCCACGAGGCTGGACCACCCGAACGCGTCCCCCGGATCCTTCACGACCAGCGCGACGTGCCCCTCGCCTCCGACGCTCAGCCTCACCCGGCCTTCCACGAGGATGTAGAGATGCTCGGCGGGATCCCCGCTGTGGAAGATGAACGAGCCGGGCTCGAACGACTCCCGCACCGTCGCCTCTTCGATCTCGGCGACGACCGCGCCGTCCATCCCCTCGAACAGGTTCGCCTTGTCGATGATCATGTCGTCCTCCTGACGCCTGGCTAGAAGAGGCCCGTCACGGCGCCCGTCTTCACGTCCACGTCCACGCGGCGGAATCCGGGGTTGGAGCTGGTGCCCGGCATCAGGCTGATGCTGCCCGCGCACGGACAGAGGAACTTGGCGCCCGAGAAGATCAGCACGTCCCGGATGGGAAGGAACCAGTGCTCCGGCACGCCCTTCAGGGCCGGATCGTGACTCAGGCTCAGATGGGTCTTCACCATCAGCGTCGCGTAGTCGTCGTACTTCGGATCCGCCTCGAGCATCCTGGCCTTGGCCTGCGCCTCCGGCGTCCACGTGACGCCCGCGGCCCCGTAGATCTCCTGGGCGATGATCTCGACGCGGTCGCGCAGCTTCATCTCCAGGGGATAGAGGTAGTGGAGCTCGCTCTCCTCCTCGCACGCGTCCATGACGGCGTCGGCCAGCTCCAGCGAGCCCTCGCCCCCGAGGGCCCAGTGGTCCGAGACCGCGCAGCGCGCCCCGGCGGCCTCCGCGGCGCGGCGCACCATGGCGATCTCCTCCTTCGTGTCGGTGACGAACTTGTTGATGCAGACCACCGGCCTGATGCCCGACTTCCGCACGATGCCGATGTGGTGCGCCAGGTTGGGGAGGCCCTTCTCCAGCAGCGCCAGGTTCTCCCGGGTGTACTCCTCGGGGAGCGCGAGGCCGGCCACGACGGTCGGGCCGCCGCCGTGCATCTTCAGCGCGCGGATCGTCGCGGTGAGCACGGAGACGTGCGGCTTCAGTCCGCTGTAGCGGCTCTTCACGTTCCAGAACTTCTCGAAGCCGATGTCGGCCCCGAAGCCGCTCTCGGTCACGTGATAGTCGAAGAGCTTCAGGCCGACCCGGTCGCCGATGATCGACGACTGGCCGACGGCGATGTTGGCGAACGGCCCCGCGTGCACCATGCACGGCTGGTACTCGGTGGTCGACAGCAGCGTGGGGTTGATGGTGTTCCGCATCCACGCGGTCATCGCCCCGTCGACCTCGAGGTCCTTCGTCAGGATGGGGTTGCCCTGGCGGTCGAACGCGAGCGTGATCTCCCCGAGCCGGCGGCGCAGGTCGGCCAGGTCGGTGACGATCGAGAGGATCGCCATGAGCTCGGAGCTCGGCGCGATGTTGAACTGGGACTTCATCATGAACCCGTCGCTGCGCGCGCCGATGCCGATGATCATGTTGCGCAGCGCCTGCGCGCAGAAGTCCATGCACCAGCTGAACTCCACGCGCGTCGGGTCGACGTCCAGACGGCGCATGTTCGTCAGCTTCCGGAGCTGCTCGTCCGTATAGTTGCGCTCGTGCTGCATGCGCGCGGTGAGGGCGACCATCGCGAGGTTGTGGGCGTTGACGATGTCGTTCATGTCGCCCGTGAGCCCCATGGAGAACTCGGTCATGGGGATGAGGAGCGCGTTGCCGCCGCCCGCCGCGGTTCCCTTCACGTTCATGGTGGGCCCGCCGGAGGGCTGGCGCAGGCAGCCGCCCACGCGCTCGCCCCGCTTCCCGAGCCCCTGCATCAGCCCCACGGAGGTGGTCGTCTTGCCCTCCCCGAGCGGGGTGGGCGTGATGGCGGTCACCTCGACGTACTTGCCGTTGGGGCGAGCTTCCAGACGCTCCATGATCTTGAGGAAGTCGAGCTTGGCCACGCGGCCCATCGGGATGATCTCGTCCTTCTCCAGGCCGAGGCGATCCCGCCACGCGTCGGGCGTCGGCATATCCTTCTCGGCCTCCTGGGCGATCTGCCAGTTGGCCATCTTCGTCGCATCGTACGGCACGGTTCCACTCCTCTTCCGCAGGAGACACGCTGGAACGGATGACGTCACCTGAAAGCTAGTCGGGCGGGGCCGTCCCACGCACGGTGGGGCCCGTGCGCTCCTCGCTGACGCTTCGCTGACGGCTGCGTCGCAGCTAGTAGGGCTGGGATGCGGCGCCCCCGGCTCCGGCGGCGTGGAGGCGCTGCGAGGAGTGCCGGCCGCCGATCACCGAGGAGGAGGTGCTGGGATCATGAGCCGCACGGTGGAGGGCGGTCGCGTGGCGACCGGGATGCGCGCGTGATCGGGTTCGGGATACACGCCGAGGTGGCGTATCGCCGAGAGCGCCTCCAGAAGTGCTTTCGGCCCGGCGACCGCTTCCGCGCGAAGCATCGCTTCCGTCTCTGGCGCCGACGGCGGGCCGGCGACGAGACCGAGCCCTCACCCCCGCGCTCCGACGGCGCGTCACCCGCTCGGGGGGGCTGAGGTCCTTCTCGGAACCCTCGCGCCGCGTGCGCTCCCCGCGTAGCGTAGGAGGCCCGTCTCGATCGGCACGTGTCTACCTCGGTACGCGACGGTGCCCACAGCCAGGAGCCAATCGTGCTAGGTGGTTTCGTTGCCCGTGACGCAGCGGGTGGGGGCGGGCTCGGTCCCAGGATGCGGGTCGCTGCGGTCGCCGGGATGTGCGCCGTGCTCGGCGGGTGCGGAGGCCACGGAAGCGGCAATGGCGGGGTCGCCCCGACCCCGCCCCCCACGCTCGCGAGCGTGAGCCCGGCGAGCGGCGTCCAGGGCACGGCCGTCGACGTCACCCTCACGGGCACGGACTTCGGGTCCGGCGCGACCGTGGCGGTGAGCGGGAGCGGCGTGAGCGTGAGCAACGTGGCGGTCGTGAGCGCCACCTCCATCACCGCGACGTTCACGGTCGGCCAGGGCGCGAGCCCGGGAGTGGACAGCGTGACGGTCGCGACGTCCGGGGGCACGAGCGGCCCACGGGCCTTCACCGTCGTCGCGGCCGTGCCGACGCTCACGAGCCTGAGCCCGGCGAGCGGCGCCCAGGGCTCGACCGTGACGGACACGCTCGCGGGCACGCACTTCGCCTCGGGTGCTACGGTGAGGGTGAGCGACACCGCGGGCGTCGGCGTGAGCAACGTGGTGGTCGTGAGCGCCACCTCCATCACCGCGACCTTCACGATCGGGAAGGGGGCGAGGGCGGGAGCGGACAGCGTGACGGTCACGACGGCGGGCGGCACGAGCGGCGCCCAGGCGTTCACGGTCGTCGTGCCGCCGGCGACCGACAGCGTCACGGCGAGCAACACCTCGCCGGTCGCGGGCTCGGACATCACCCTCACGGCGCAGCTCGTGGACTCCACCGGAGCGGCGGTGGCCCTGGCCGGGCAGGCCGTGACCTGGACGGTGAGCGGCGACAGCGGCGGCACGTTCTCGCCCGACACCTCCGAGACCTCGACCGCGGGCGTCGCGACGACGACGTACACGACCGGGACGAGCATCGGCGTCCCGTACACGATCAAGGCCTTCGACGCGGACGGGGACTCGGGCATGGTGAGCGTCACGAACCAGCCGGGCCCGGTCACGGCGCTCGAGTGGACGGGCTCGAGCCACGTGCTGGTCACCGACTCGGCGCTGTCGCTGTCCGGCTTCGCGGCGCTCAATCAGTTCGGGCGCTCGGTCCCGTCGCCCGCTCTGACCTTCGTGAGCCGCAGCCCGGCGGTGGCGACCGTGAGCGGCTCGGGGCTCGTGGGCCCCGTGGGGACGGGCCAGACGATGGTCGTGGCGAGCGATGCGTCCAATGCGTCGGCCGCCGATTCCGTGCTGGTCGTGGTGTCCGCCGCAGGGGGCCCGGTGGTGCGCACGGACCTCACGCGCTTCGACGTCAAGAGCGACACGACGTTCACGGTCACGCTCATCGCGGACATGCCCGCCGGCGACACGCTCGGGGCGCTCACGATGGCGTTGACGTGGGATCCGACCGTGCTCACCTACGTGAGCGACGCGGAGGCGGGAAGCGGCGTGGGTGCCACGGTCGGCTCCGCCAACGCGGCCAACGGCACGCTGCTCCTCGGCGCCGCGTCGTCGTCGGGCTTCGCGGGCACCGTCGAGCTGCGTCGCGTCACCTTCCGCGCGTCCGCCACGGCAGGGCTCGCGGGCGTGCTGCATCTCGGGGTGACGGAGCTCACGACCACGGCCACGTTCACGGACCTGCTGCCGGTGACGGTGGCGGTCGACTATCCGTTGATCACGCGATGACGCCGACGGCGGGCGAGGAAGAAAGGAGCGTGCCATGAAGGGGACGATCCGGAGAGCGGTGCTGGTAGGCCTCCTGGCGACGCTCGCCGCGTGCGGCAGCGACGGTCGGCAGGCGGTCGGGCCGACCACCCCCTCGGCCGCCGCCACGCGGCGCGAGAGCTACCTCGCCGTATCCGACACGGCGGTGTCGCCGGGGACCGTGCTGACGGTGAGCGCCAACGTGGACACCGCGTCGGGCGGCGAGCGCATCGCGAGCTACCTGGCCCGCCTGCGGTTCGACCCGCACCAGTTGGCGTACGTCTCGGAGGAGCCGATCGCCGGCGTCCTGAGCGCCGTGAACGCGAGCGCCGGCGAGGTCGTCGTGGCCGGAGCGAGCGCGACCGGGCTGCCCGGGGCCCGCCTCTTCGTCCTCCATTTCCGCGCGCTCGCCAAGGTCGACGCTCCGGCCCTGAGCCTCGAGATCGACCAGCTCAACACGGTGTCGTACGCGAGCCGGACGCGTCAGATCGTGCGCGTCCCGGAGGTCCGCTTCGACCGCCTGCTGCGGTGACGAGGCAGCGGTTGCGTCGGGCTTCGGGATCGCTCGCCGGGTGCTTGTGCGTCGCGATCGGCGCGGGCGGGTGCGCGTCGACGCGAGCCACGCTCGGCGCGCAAGCCGGCGCGTGCGCCCCGCACGGG
>JBJKSF010000231.1:0-3154 GCA_046704285.1 Longimicrobiales bacterium
GAGGGGGGCATGGCCACGGTGTACCTGGCCGAGGACCTGAAGCACCAGCGCCAGGTGGCCATCAAGGTGCTGAAGCCCGAGCTGGCCGCCGTGCTCGGGGCCGAGCGGTTCATCCAGGAGATCACCACCACCGCGCAGCTCCAGCACCCCCACATCCTTCCGCTGTTCGACTCCGGCACGGCCGACGGCTTCCTCTTCTACGTGATGCCCTACATCGAGGGCGAGACACTCCGCGACAAGCTGAACCGTGAGACCCAGCTCGGCGTGGACGAAGCGGTTCGCATCACGCGCGAAGTCGCCGATGCGCTGGACTACGCACACCGGCACGGGGTGATCCACCGGGACATCAAGCCGGAGAACATCCTGCTGCATGACGGCCGTCCCATGGTGGCGGACTTCGGAATCGCGCTGGCGGTGAGCGCGGCGGCGGGTGGGCGGATGACCGAGACGGGGCTGAGCCTCGGCACGCCGCACTACATGAGTCCGGAGCAGGCGACGGCGGACAAGGAGATCACGGGCAGGAGCGACGTCTACTCGCTGGCGAGCGTGCTGTACGAGATGCTCACCGGGGACCCACCGCACACGGGGTCGTCGGCGCAGCAGATCATCGTGAAGATCATCGCCGACGAGGCGCGGCCGGTGGGGGAGATGAGGAAGTCGGTGCCGCCGAACGTGGCGGCGGCGCTCTCGAAGGCACTGGAGAAGCTGCCGGCGGACCGGTTCCCCTCGGCCGCCGAGTTCGCGCGCGCGCTCGGCGACCCTGGATTCCGCCTGCCGTCGCAGACGAGGACCGCGCCCAGTGAGGTCACCCGAGGCCGGCCGGCGCTCCTCCGGCGCGTCGCCCCCTGGCTCGTGGCCGGTGCGTCGCTCGCGGTTGCCCTCGTCCTCGGTGTGGCCCTGTGGACCCGGTCCGCGGAGAGCAACCCCGGTCGCGCGACCTTCGCCAGCCTGGATGTCCAGGGACTCCACGTGAGACTCCACGTGAGTGGTGATGGGTTCAACAGCTTCGACGTCTCGCCGGACGGGCGACGGGTCGTCTTCACGGTGGATCGAAGCGACGACGCCGGCCTCGCCATCCGTTCGCTCGACTCGGCAGGCGTGCAGCTCGTGCCGCAGACGCGCGGAGCCACCTTTCCGTTCTGGGCACCGGACGGCAGGTCCATCGGCTTCTTCACCGCCGACTCGCTCGAGACGGTCGACCTGGCGTCCGGAGCCGTTCGTCCCCTTTGCGGAGCTTCGTCGACGGGGGGCGGGACGTGGGCCGCCGACGGCACGATCCTGTTCTCGAGCAGGGAGGGGCTCGAGCGCACCTCGGCTGCCGGTGGCCCGTGCCGGCGTGTCGTCCTGCACCCGGAGCCACCGACGCCCTACGTGACCCCGTCCTTCCTGCCCGATGGGCGCCATTTCGTCGTGACGATGGACGCCCACACGTGGCTCGTGCAGCTCGGCCAGGACTCGCTCGTGCTGCTCACGAACCAGTTTCGCAACCGCGCGGTGCTGGCGCCTCCCGATTACCTGCTCTGGAATGGAGCGGACGGGCTGGTCGCCCAGCGGATCGATGTCGGACGCCGCACCCTCGCCGGCGAGCCGGTTCGCATCCTGCCGCGGATGGCGCACCCGGGATCCTACACCGCCGTCTCCGCATCGGCGGGCGTGCTCGTGGCGATGCCGTTGCCGGAAGGAGGGCCGGCAGCCGACACCACCGCCGCTCTCCGGGGGGGGGTCGCCGTGATCGAGCGGGGAGGTGGGTCCCTCGAGCTGAAGCCTGTCCTGCCTTACCTCTGGGCCTCGATGGCCGCCGGGGACGCCTTCCCCATCTCGGTCTCGCACGACGGGAGGCATGTGGTGATGGGCGGGTGGTCCATCGAGGCAATGGATCTCGCAACCGGCCACTGGGTGCACGTCGGTGGAGCCGTGGTGCCCGACCGCGACATCAGCGCCGCACCGTTGTGGTCGCCGCGCGACACGGCGGTCCTGTTCGAGCAGGTGTTCCTGCTCGAACAGGGCATGGAGCACCGCGAGCTTCGCCTGGCGTCGCTGAAGAGCGGCGCCGTCCGAACGGTGGCGCCGTTCCCCTTCCGGCAGCTTCCGGCCTGCTGTTCCGGAGCGCCCGAGGACTGGTCACCGGACGGCCGTCGGCTGTTGTTCACGCACGGCAGCTCCGCTTCGACGCAGCGGGAGGCGTGGGAGTACGACCTCGCGGCCGACACCGTGCGCCACCTCTTCGACGCGCCCGGTGAGATCTCGGACCTGCGCTACGATCCTGCCGGCGGGTGGCTCGCCTATCAGGTGACCACGGGACCGCAGACCGATGTCTTTCTGCGGCCGTATCCGGGACCCGGCCAGCCGATCCGCGTCTCGTCCGGCGGCGCGCGTGCCCCCCGCTGGCGGGCCGACGGGTCGGAGCTCTTCTACCTCGACACACGGAACGACGTGGTCGCCGTGCCGGTGCACGCCGGGCGTGCGGCCACGGTAGCGACCGTGGGGCCGGGAAAGGTCGTCGTGCCCGGTCGGGTGCTCGCACAGTGGAAGGTCAACGGCTTCGACGTCGCGCCCGACGGGCAGCGGTTCGTGTTCGCGCTCAACTCCAAGATCCGCTCGTTCCGGTTGGTGCTCGACTGGCAGCGTCTCCTGACCCGGAGGTCGCCATGAGCGCAGCCGCGGACCGCCTCACCGCCGCCCTGGCGGACCGCTACCGCATCGAGCGCGAGCTCGGCGAGGGTGGCATGGCCACGGTGTATCTGGCCGAGGATCTGAAGCACCACCGCGAGGTGGCCATCAAGGTGCTGAAGCCCGAGCTGGCCGCCGTCCTGGGCGCAGAGCGGTTCGTGCAAGAGATCGCTACGACCGCGGCCCTCCAGCATCCGAACATCCTGCCGCTCTTCGACTCGGGCGAAGCCGACGGATTCCTCTACTACGTGATGCCCTACGTGGAGGGCGAGTCGCTGCGGGACAAGCTCGACCGCGAGCAGCAGCTTGGCGTGGAGGAGGCCGTCGCCCTGGTGCGGGAAGTGGCCGACGGGCTCGAGTACGCGCACGAGCACGGCGTGGTGCACCGGGACATCAAGCCGGAGAACATCCTGATCCACGCCGGCCGGCCGATGGTGGCGGACTTCGGGATCGCGCTCGCGGTCTCGGCCGCGGCAGGCGGGCG
>JBJKSF010000232.1:0-10028 GCA_046704285.1 Longimicrobiales bacterium
GACACGAGGCCCACGCCGTCGATGTACGACGCGTGGAGCCACGGGTGCTCGCAGCTGACCCGGACGGTGACGGACTGGGGGAAGGTGCGCAGCAAGGACCTTCCGGTGCTCAACGCGGTGCTGACGGGGCACCACCTGCAGGCGGTCCAGGCGCCGGCGTCGTCCATGGCGGAGCCCGCCTGCACGCCGGCGAGCATGTAGCAGGACCGTAGAAGGAACCTGGGGGTGGGTCCGGTGGCTCGAGTGAGTGGCGTGTCGCGCTCGCGAGCCGCCGGGCCCGCTCCGTTGCCGGGCGTGGGCCGCCTTCGCCTCAGCGGCTGTAGTTGAAGAACGGCAGCACGCTGAACGACTTCTTGTTCCGGGCGATGTTGACGAGGCCGACCTGAAGGCCGTGCAGCTGGTCGGCGATGTTGACCAGCCCGATGCACAGACCGCGCTGGACGCCGTCCCTCAGGTCGTTGAACGCGCTCACGCTGACGCCGCGAAAGACCCCGGGGTCTCCTCCGGCGTCCGGGCGGTTGCGCGCGACCTTGAAGTAGGCGGGCGCGATCACGAGCCCCTTCACGTCGGATCCGCCGGCGGCCAGGCCCGAAAGGACCACCCCGGTGATCTTGGGTGCGCCGACGCCCACGCCGCCCACGGCCAGGCCGTTGATCCTGCCTCCGGCACCCACGCCCACGCCGCCGACGGCGACGCCGCTGATGTCACTTCCGGCGCCGACGCCCACGCCCCCTAAGAGGAGCCCGCTCACGCTCCCGCCCGTTCCAACGCCGACGCCGCCGACGGCCACACCGGTGATGCCGTCGCTGGAGCCGACTCCCACCCCGCCCACCGCCACGCCCGTCAGCCGACCTCCGGAGCCCGCGCCCACCCCGCCCAGCATGACGCCGGTCATGTCGCCGCCGCTACCCACGCCCACCCCGCCGACGATGAGGCCGTTCACGGTCCCGCCGGACCCGGCACCGATGCCGGCGATCGCGATGCCGCTGACGCGATCTCCCCCGCCCAGCCCGATGGGAGCGAGAGAGATGCCCGAGAGCGCATGCTCCGCCGAGATGCCGACGCCGACGGACAGTCCGCTGATGTCGCTGGCTCCCGTGAGGGGCAGCCCCAGCGCAATCCCCTCGACGACGCCACGGACCGGCTTGTACGGCGTCCAGATGGTGGCGTTGATGCCCCTCACCAGCTCCAGCCGGTCGTCGCGGTAGTTCAGGCGGATGCCGTCCAGCCGGGGCACGTCGCCGATGCCCAGCCCCACGTTGCCCACGGCGAGCTTGATGCCCTGGGCGGCGGCGGGCCCGGCCACTGCCACCGAGGCGGCGACGCTCACGAGCAGGAGAGGGACGATCAGGGACGGAGCGGAAGGAACGGGGAAGCGCGAGGCACGGGGATGCACGTCGAAGCTCCTGGAGGATCGCGAGGAAGTCGGGCGGCGCTGGAGAGCCCTACGCAGCGCCGGGTCGGGCAGTTTCCGCGAGACCGGGGCCGGACGCGCGTGAGCCGCCCGGGAACGGCCAACCATCGACCTCCTGCCTCCGTCTCAATCGCCAGGCGGCGCAGACGTCGCCTGAAACTCCTCGTTCCGCGCTGCGTACAGGCGAACATGTTGAACCTGCGCCGTATCTCGGGCTTTCACGTCCTCGTGGTGGCGATGTTGGCGGTGGGGGTGGCCGCCACCACCGCCATCTTCTCGGTGGTGAACGGGGTGCTGCTGCGGCCGTTGCCCTTCCCCCACCCGCAGCAGTTGGTGCTCTTGGGCGAAGCATCGCCCCAGGAGCCACAGTTGTCGGAGAAGTTCAAGTTCTTCGACACGCCTTCGGCGTTCCTGGCGTGGCGCCGGCAGGCGACCGACTTCCAGGCGATCGCGGCGCTGCAGAGCACGTCGTTCACGCTCACCGGGCAGGGCGCGCCGCAGGTGCTCGACGGGGTGCGGGTCACGCCGAACTTCTTCGACGTGCTCGACGCGAAGCCGGAGCTCGGGCGGTTCTTCGTGCCGGCGGACGCTACCGGCAGCCCGCTTCCGATGGTGATCACGGATGCGCTCTGGCGGTCCGCGTTCGGCGCGGACCCCGGCGTGATCGGGCGCACGGTGGGCCCGCCCGGGCACCAGGGGCGCGTGATCGGGGTGCTTCCGGCCGACCTGGCCATCGGGGGCAGGGAGCTGGGCCCGATGGCGGCGGGCAAGTCCACCGAGTTCTTCGTTCCCTTCGAGTTCGGACCGGAGTTCGGTGGGGATCTGACGACGGTGTGGTCGAACTTCAACTACACGGTCATCGGGCGGATGAAGCCGGGCGTGACGCCACGGCAGGCGCGGGCGCAGCTCGACGTGATCCAGTCCCGCCTGGCGGCCGACGCACCGAACAAGGCTCCGGGGATGACGCTCGAGGGCCAGGTCATGCCGGTGCTCGACTATGCGACGCAGGACTCACGGCAGGGGCTCTGGCTGCTCCTGGGGGCGGTGGGCGCGCTCCTGCTGATCATCAGCGTCAACCTGGGGGGGCTGTGGGTGAGCCGGGTCGTCGACCGGCGGCGCGACTGGGCCATCCGGGTGGCGCTGGGTGCCGAGCCCGGACGCCTGGCGCGGCAGGTATTGGGCGAGGGCCTGTCCCTGGGGCTGGTCGGGGGCGTCCTGGGCGTGGCGTGCGCCGCGCTCGGGTTGCAGGGGCTGCTGGCGCTGGCGCCGAAGGAGATCCCCCGGCTGGGAGAGGTGCAGGTGGACTGGCGGGTGTTGGCCGTCGGACTGGCGCTCTCAGGGGTCGCGGGACTCCTGACCGGACTGGTTCCCGCGCTGCGGGTGGGGCGTGGCGATCCCAACGAGCCACTGAAGGCGGGCAGTGCGGCGACGACGGCGGGGCCGGCCGGCGTGCGCTCGCGACAGGGACTGATCGGGCTGCAGGCCGCGCTCTCGACGCTGCTGATCGCGGTGGCCGGGTTGCTGGGCTTCAGCCTCTACCGGCTGATGACCAGGCCCACGGGCTTCTCGACCGAGCATGCGGTGGAGGCCAGCGTGGGGATCAGCAGCTACAAGGACGCCGAGCGCGACCGGATCCTGCAGCAGATGACGACTGCGGTGGAAGCGATTCCGGGGGTCGAGGCGGCCGGCCTGACGTCGCATCTACCGCTGCAGGGCGAGATCTGGATCGACGGGGCGGGCGTGCCGGGAAAGCAGTATCCGGTCGGGCAGCAACCGAACGTGAACGTCCGCTTCATCGGGGGCGACTACTTCTCGGTGATGAGGATTCCGCTGATCGCGGGGCGGAACTTCCGCGAGAGCGACCGGCCCGCGGGGTGGCCTCCGAAGAACCCGGCCGGCGAGGAGAAGATGCACCAGGCGGTGATCATCTCCGAGGCGACCGCGCGGCTGCTCTGGCCCGGACGCGACCCGCGTACCTTGGTGGGACAGTCGATGGTGTTCAACGGCATCACGCCGACGATCGTGGGTGTGGCGGCCGACGCGCTCGACGGGACGCTCACCTCGGCGGCGCCGCCGGTGGTCTATCAGCCGTACTGGAACTGGGATCCCGGTGCGTTCTCTCTGGTGCTGCGGACGACGCTGCCTCTGGGCGCGATCGCGGCACCCTTGCGGGCCGCCGTGTGGAAGCTGGCGCCGAACGCGGCGATCCCCCGGATCGAGCCGCTGAGCTCACTCCGGGCCGCGGCGACGGCGCCCGCGCGCTATCAGTTCACGCTGCTCATGACCTTTGCCGGACTGGCGCTGTCGCTGGCCGCGATCGGCGTGTATGCGCTGGTGGCCCACAGCGTGGCGCGGCGAAGGAAGGAGCTGGCGATCCGACTGGCGCTCGGCGCGCAGCCCGAAGCGATCCGCGGGCTGATCGCAGGGCAGGCGCTCGTGCCGGTGGGGGTCGGGGCGCTCGCGGGAGTCGGCGTGGCGCTCGTCGGTGGACGCCTGTTGCAGGGCCTGCTCTACGGCATCGGGGCGGACAACCCGGCGGTGCTCGGGACCGCCGCGGGGGTGGTGCTGCTCGCCGCCGCGCTGGCCTGCGTGCTGCCCGCACGACGCGCGACGCGCGTGGATCCGAACGCGGTGCTGCGGGCCGAGTGACGTCGCGGATGGAAGCCGCTGTCCGCGGCGCCCGCCTCGGTCGGTCGGCGGGCGCTCAGTGCCCGCCACCTCCGGCAGGCATGCTGGGCCCCGCGGCCGCGTGGTACATCCGCCGCGCGAGCTCCATGTAGCGCGCGAGCGGCATGAGCCCCACGGCCGCTCGGCGCGCGTCCACGCGCGAGGAGTCCTCGAGGGAATAGAGCACGAGGGAGCCGTCCTCGAAGCCGAACTGGGTCCCGTAGCGCTGGGGAAGCCCGCGGTGCTCGAGGACCCTGTCGGTGAGGAGCGCGAGATCCTGGCCCGACACCTCGCCGACCTGCGCCAGCGTGTCCAGCACCGGGAGCATGCGCTGCTGGAAGGCGTCCGAGGGGCTGTGCTGGAGCACGAGGAACGCCGAGTACGCCGCGCTCTGGCCCGCGCGCGATCCGTCCGGCCAGCCCCACTTCCGGAGGATCTCCTCGAGGCGCACCGTGCGTGCCGAGTCGCCCCGCGCCATGCGGTGCATGAGCGCCGTGTCGGCGAAGGACTCCGCCGTGAGCCCCCGCCGCACCGCCTGGTCGGAGTCGCCCATGGCCACCAGCTCGGTGCGCAGCGCGGGGGGGAACGGTGGCCGGGAGGTTCCGGTGCCCGGAAGCTCCGCCAGCGCGGGCGCGCACGCGGTGGAAGCCAGGCGCACGGGCCACGAGGTGGTGTCGACCCGGGCGCCCGGCATCTCCTGCACGAGCTGGCCCCTTCCTTCCAGTCCCCGACCGCTGGACCGCAGCGTCAGGACGGCCGGCGGATACCTGTCGGTCACGACGACCAGCAGCGTATCCCCGCGCTCGGGCTCCCAGTACCCCGCGCGCGCGCGCGCTCCCTGGGCCACGCGGGCGTGGCGCTCCTTCCCGCCGGGCTCCACGACCGAGTCGAGCACCAACGCCGCCGGCGACGACGCTCGCGCGGCGGGCGCGGAAGCGGGCACGCCGGCTCGCCGCAGCCCGGTGCCGCGATAGCAGCCGGCCACGTCCGCCGCGGCGTCCGGGGAAGCGGGCTCTCCCGCGCAACCCGCAACCGCGAGGAGGATCAGTGCCGTGAGGAATCTCCTGGCGCGCATCGCGGTCTCCATCTTCGACTCGACTCCGGTGGAGGGGGCTCGATCGACCAGACCAATCTGGGGGCATGGGGGGATCGCCGCCGAGTTCCGAAGAAGAAGATTGACTCGGGGCGCTCGGTTCGGGGTATCTTGGGCGCTCGCGCACCGTCGCGGGCGGTCCGCCGCCCCGGCGGTGCCGGCGAGTCGACGGGCCCCGCCGGGGAGCAGCCGGCGGCGGAGAGCGGACCTCATTCCGGCCACCGGATTCGTGCCCATGGAAGAGAAAACGTCTGCCCGCGGCTCCCGTCTGGTTCGTGGCCTGGGTCTGGGCGACTCGATCGCGCTCAACGTGAACCTGATGATCGGCGTCGGCCCGTTCATCACGATGCCGCTGGTGATCCAGGCGATGGGCGGACCGCAGGCGATGCTCGGCTGGGTGATGGGCGCCCTCCTCGCCCTGTGCGACGGTCTGGTCGTGGCCGAGCTGGGCGCGGCCATGCCCGATGCGGGCGGTCCCTACGCCTACATCCGGGAGATCTACGGACGCAACAAGCTGGGCCGTATGCTCTCCTTTCTGTTCGTCTGGCAGCTGACCTTCAGCGCGCCGCTCAGCATCGCCAGCGGGTGCATCGGGCTTTCGCTCTACGCCGCGTACCTCTGGCCGTCTCTGCTGCACCCGGTCGCGAGCCTGCACGCGGCCGTACCGCTGCCGCTGCTCGGGACGTTCCACGCCGATCTGGCGATCACGTACGGCACGGTCCTGGCGATCGCGGTCTGCCTGCTCGCCACGCTGCTCTCCTACCGCAAGGTCGTCATGGCCGGCTCGGTCTCCAGATGGCTCTTCTGGGGCGTGCTGGGCACGATCCTGTGGGTGATCTTCGCCGGCTTCACGCACTTCCATCCCTCTCGGGCCTTCAGCTTCCCTCCCGGCGCCTTCGGGTTCTCCTCCGGCTTCTTCCTGGGCCTGGGCGCGGCCATGCTCGTGACGACCTACGACTACTGGGGCTACTACAACATCTGCTACCTCGGCGGCGAGGTGCGCGAGCCCGGCAGGACGATTCCGCGCGCGGTGATCTACTCCGTGGTCCTGGTAGCGGTGCTCTACCTGTCCATGACGCTGGGGGTGATCGGCGTGGTCCCGTGGCAGGAGCTGTTGGTGACGGCGCACTCCGAGGCCCGGAATTTCGTGATCTCCGCCTTCATGCAGCGGGTCTACGGACATGGAGCGGCCACGGTGGTCACGCTGCTGATCCTGTGGACGGCGTTCGCGTCGATCTTCGCGCTCCTGCTCGGCTACTCGCGGGTGCCCTACGCGGCCGCGCTCGACGGGAACTACTTCCGTGCGTTCGGGCGGTTGCACCCGAAGCACAGCTTCCCGAGCGTGTCCCTGCTGACGATGGGGCTGGTCGCGGCGGCGTTCTGCACCATGCAGCTGGTGGACGTCATCGCCGCGCTCGTGGTGATCCGCCTGCTCCTGCAGTTCCTCGTGCAGGACGTCGGCGTGATCGTGCTGCGCTGGCGGCGCCCCGATCTGCCCAGGCCGTTCCGGATGTGGCTCTACCCGCTGCCCGCCGTGCTCGCGGTCGCCGGCTTCCTGTACATCCTGATCTCGCGGCCGCATTTCGCCACCGAGCTGCGCTACGGGTTCGCGATTCTGCTCGCCGGACTGGCGATCTACGCGGTGCGAGCGTGGCGTCGATCGGAATGGCCCTTCCGGCGCACCGAGCCCGGACCGGCCGCCGGCGAGCCGTGAGAGCAGGAGATCGTCCAGGAACCTTCGAGGGGGTGGCCGGGATCAAATGAACGTCGAGCGGGACTCTCGAACAGGGAACACTGGATGAAGGCTTGGAGAACGACGCGTTTCGCCGTGCTGGCCGGCGCCGCAGCTCTCGTGCTCGTCTGGGCTCCGGCTCGCGCGGCGGGGCAGGAGCCGCCCTGGGCCGTCAGCGTCCGTCCGGACGTCTCTGCTCGCCCCGGCGACCTCGATCGCGGCGCGGCGGCTCTGTGGCAGAGCCTTCTGAAGCTGCGCACGCGGGCCAGCATGCTGATGATCGACGCTCATCCGGACGACGAGGACGGCGGCCTGTTGGCGTACGAGTCGCGCGGCGAGGGGGCGCGCGTCGCGCTGCTGACGCTCAATCGAGGCGAAGCCGGCCAGAACCTCATGAGCCGCGACTTCTTCGACGCGTTGGGGTTGGTGCGCACCGAGGAGCTCCTCGCCGCCGACCACGACTACGGCGTCCAGCAGTACTTCACCCGGGTCATCGACTTCGGCTTCTCGAAATCGAAGACGGAGACGATGCAGAAATGGGGCGAGCAGCGCACGCTGGGCGATATCGTCCGCGTGGTCCGCATGGTCCGCCCCCTCGTGCTCACGTCGGTCTTCGTCGGCGGACCTTCGGACGGTCACGGTCACCATCAGGTGTCCGGTGAGCTGACGCAGCTGGCGTTCAAGGACGCCGGCGATCCCGCCATGTTCCCCGAGCAGATCCGCGAGGGCCTGCGGCCCTGGACCCCCCTGAAGGACTACGCCCGCGTACCCACGTTCGGGATCAGGACGACGCGCAGGCAGAGGTCCGGCGACGAGGGCGCCCAGAGCAAGACCGAGATCTACGACTACGCGAACGGCAAGACCTACCCGCTCCGGTTCTACAACTACATCACGGATCGGTGGATGAACGGCATGCTCTCGACGGATCTCACCATCCCCGAGGGCGAGTACGATCCCATGCTCGGCGAGTCCTTCGTCCAGATGGGGCGGACGGGACTGGGCTTCCAGAAGAGCCAGGACGGCGGCGTCACACCCCCGCCGCCCGGTCCGGCCAACGTGGCCTATCATCTCTTCGGCTCCCGGGTTCAGGCGCCGGCGGGCGATTCCTCGATGTTCGCCGGGATCGACGTCTCCCTGGGCGGGATCGCCGACCTGGCCGGCGGTCGGGACGACGCGTTCCTGAAGTCCGGCCTGGCCAGCATCAGCAGCGACGTCGAGAGGGCGATACGGGGGTTCGACGCCCGTCGCCCGGAGGCGATCGCGCCGTTGCTGGCTGCCGGCGCGAAGGCGAACCTCGCGTTGATCCGGAGGGTCCGATCCAGCTCCCTGAGCGCCGACGCCAAGTACGACGTCCTCTACGAGCTGCGCGTGAAGGAGGCGCAGTTCAACACGGCGCTCTCCGAGTCGCTGGGGCTCTCGGTCCGGACCTCGGTCACGACGGCCGCGCCGCGCTCCGGCGGCCGGTTCTTCCCGCCGGCCACGCCTCGCGTGGCGATCCCGGGACAGACGCTCTACCTCAGGGTACGCGCGGCAGACGTGGGAAGCATTCCGGTCTCGATCCGACGGGTCTGGATCGATACTCCGCAGGCCGAGGCGTGGGCCGTGTCGCCCGAGGGCGAGACGCCGGCCTCGCTCGCCGCCGGTGAGGTCGTATCCCAACGGTTCCGTGTTCGGATCCCGGAGGACGCGAAGGCCACCAAGCCGTACTTCTCGCGCGACAGCCTCGAGCAGAACTACTACACGATCGGCGATCCCCGATACATGAGCCTGCCCCTCGCGCCCTATCCGGTATCCGGCTGGATGGAGTTCGAGTACGATGGCGTCCCGGTGCGCATCGGGCAGGTAGCGCAGACCTCGGATCGCGAGGTCGGCTACGGGAACGTGGACAACCCCCTGGTGGTCGCGCCGGCGATCTCCCTGTGGCTTTCCACGCGCGCCGGGGTGGTGCCGCTGGACGCGAAGTCGTTCGACGTCTCCGTCCTCCTCCACAGCAACGCGCTGGGCCCGGCGCGAGGCTCGGTGAGGCTCGACCTGCCGGCCGGCTGGACGTCCGACCCCGCGTCGGCACCCTTCTCCGTGGCCGCGAACGACCAGGACGAGACGATACGGTTCGACGTGCACCCCTCGGGCGTGCAGGAGAAGCCCTACGAGTTGCGCGCCGTCGCGACCTATGGCGGCCGGGAGTACAACGCAGGCTACCGGCAGGTCGGGTACGCGGGGCTACGACCGTACTACCTCTATCGGCCGGCCGAGTACAAGGCCGTGGGAGTCGACCTGAAGGTCGCCCCGCACCTGGAGGTCGGCTTCGTCCCCGGGACCGGCTCCGACGTGCCGCAGTCGCTCGAGACGATCGGCCTTCAGCCCACGTCCCTGAATTCCCAGGCCATCGCTTCGGGCGATCTGTCGAGGTTCGACGCGATCATCATCGGCGTGAGGGCCTATTCCGTGCGTCCGGATCTCGCGACGTACAACCAGCGCCTGCTCGACTACGTCCGCAAGGGCGGCACGTTGATCGTGCAGTATCAGGCGGGCCCGTACAACCACGGCTACGCGCCCTATCCGCTCACGGTCGCCACCGCGGACTCCTATACGGTCACGGACGAGCACTCCGCCGTGCGGTTCCTCCTGCCCGACGATCCGGCGATGAGCTGGCCGAACAAGATCGGTCCGCAGGATTTCGTCGGATGGGTGGAAGAGCGCGGTCACGGCTTCGCGGCCTCGTGGGATCCACATTGGCAGGCGCCCTTCGAGATGCACGACCCGGGCCAGTCGCCCGAGCGGGGCGGCCTGCTGATCGCCCGCTACGGCAAGGGCGAGTACGTCTACGAGGCGCTCGCCCTCTATCGCCAGCTGCCCGAAGGCGTCCCGGGGGCCTATCGCATCCTGGCCGACCTGCTGAGCCTGAGCGCCAACCCGCGAATGCACTGAGCGGCGGCGCCGGGCGGGGCCCGCTCTCGCTCGTAGGCGCACCAGCGCGACACCCGCGCGCGCGGACCCGCACCGGGGCCGCGGAGCGCGCGTCCGCACCCGCCCCTAACCGGCGAAGGCCGCGCGCAACGCCATTCGGAGGGAAGACGTCGCGTCGGCGACCGCGCTCGGCTCGTAGCCCCACTGCGCCAATC
>JBJKSF010000233.1:0-3551 GCA_046704285.1 Longimicrobiales bacterium
CAAGCAGGCCGAGATGTTCGCCGCCATCCGCGCAGCCTACGACATCGAGCGCGACGAGAACCTCGCCCTGCGCGACTATCCCACGCTGGGGCGCGCCATCGACTTCGTCTACGAGAAGCGGCCCGACCTGGCGGCCGGCGCGGGAGCCGCCGCCCGGCAAGCGGACGTCGCGGGGAGCGCGCCGAGTGCGGCGGCTCCGGAGGCGACGCGCGCGCCCGCGCCGGAGCCGTCGACCCCGGCGTCCGATCCGGTGGCCGAACGCGTGCTGCGGATCGTCTCCGAGCAGACGGGCTATCCCACCGACATGCTCGAGCTGGAGCTCGACCTGGAGGCGGACCTCGGGATCGACACGGTCAAGCAGGCCGAGATGTTCGCCGCCATCCGCGCAGCCTACGACATCGAGCGCGACGAGAACCTCGCCCTGCGCGACTATCCCACGCTGGGACGCGCCATCGACTTCGTCTACGAGAAGCGGCCTGACCTGAGGGCGGCCGGCGCGGGGGCCGTCGCGCAGGAAGCGGACGTCGCGGGAGGTGGGGCGAATGCGGTGGCTCGATCCGCGGAGGGGCCCACGGCTCCGGAGGCGACGCGCGCACCCGCGGCCGGACCGTCGACCTCGGGGTCCGATCCGGTGGCCGAGCGCGTCCTGCAGATCGTCTCAGAGCAGACGGGTTATCCCACCGACATGCTCGAGTTGGAGCTCGACCTGGAGGCGGACCTCGGGATCGACACCGTCAAGCAGGCCGAGATGTTCGCCGCCATCCGCGCAGCCTACGACATCGAGCGCGACGAGAACCTCGCGCTGCGCGACTACCCCACGCTGGGGCGCGCCATCGACTTCGTCTACGAGAAGCGCCCGGACCTGAGGGCGGCCGGCGCAGCGGTGGGCGCCGCGCATGTGGGCGGCCCGGAGGACGAGCCGCAGCATGAAGGGCCCGCTCCCGCCGCCGTGCTGCGTGGATCCCTCGAGGCCGCCGAGGCGGTGCCCCGGCGTGAGCCCGTGGCGTTCGTTCGGCCCTCCGCCGACCGGTTCCCGAAGACGGCGGTGCGCCTCGCGGAAGGCGCCCGTGTGGTCGTGGTCCCGGACGAGGCCGGTGTGGGCCGCGCCCTCGCGGACCGTCTCCGGCGCCGGGGCGTCGACGTCCTCGTCACGGACGGGGGCCGCCCGACCGAAGAGATGGTCGACGAGATCACGGCGTGGCGCGTCGGCGGAGAGCAGGCGGCCGGGGTCACCGGCCTCTACTGGCTCCCGGCCCTCGACGCGGCTTCCGCGGCGACGGCCTCGGACCCGGCGACTCGCCGCGAGGCACTGCGCCGGCGGGCCAAAGCGCTCCACTCGGTCGCCCGGGCACTGTACGCGGACCTCGCGGAGGGCGGCTCGTTCCTGGTGTCCGCCACGCGGTTGGGCGGACGGCACGGTTACGAGGACGCCGGCGCGATCGACGCCCTCGGCGGCGCGGTCACGGGCTTCACGAAGGCGCTCCGGCGCGAGCGCCCCGCGGCGCTCGTGAAGTGCGTCGACTTCGAGGCGTCGCGCAGGACGGCGGCCCTGGCCGACCTCCTCATCGAGGAGACGACCGCCGATCCGGCGGCGGTCGAGGTGGGCTATGCCGACGGGCATCGGTGGAGCGTCGGGCTCGTCGACAGGCCGGCGCTGGCCGATACGCCCCTGCCCGCCGACGCCGTGTACGTCGTGACCGGGGCGGCCGGGAGCATCGTCTCGGCGATCCTGACGGACCTCGCCGGGGACGGCGGCACGTTCTGGCTCCTCGACCTGGCTCCCGAGCCCGACGCGACGGACCCCGACCTCGATCGCGTCATCGCCGACCGGGACGGCCTCAGGAGCGACCTGATCGCCCGCCTGCAGGCCGGTGGAGAGCGCGTGACGCCGGTCGTGGTGGAGCGTGAGCTGACGCGCATCGAGCGGGCCGCGGCGGCGCGGGCCGCGATCGAGGCGCTCCGGGCCGGCGGCGCGAGCGTCCAGTACCGGAGCCTCGACCTGCGGGACGCCGACGCGGTGGCGGGAGTGGTCGCCGAGGTGCTCGCCGCGCACGGCCGCGTCGACGTGCTCGTGCACGCCGCGGGCCTCGAGATCAGCCGCGCGCTCCCCGACAAGTCGCCGGAGGAGTTCGCCCTCGTCTTCGACGTGAAGACGGAGGGATGGCTCAACCTCGTGGCCGCGCTGGGAAGCGCACCGGTCGGCCGGGTGATCGCGTTCAGCTCCATCGCCGGGCGTTTCGGCAACGCCGGCCAGACCGACTACGCGGCGGCCAACGATCTGCTGTGCAAGGCGATGTCGCAGATGCGCCGCACGCGGTCCGACACCCGGGCCCTCGCCATCGACTGGACGGCGTGGGCCGAGATCGGCATGGCGGCGCGCGGCTCGATGCCCACGATCATGAAGGCGGCGGGCATCGACATGCTCGCTCCCGCGGCCGGGCTGGGGGTGGTGCGTCGGGAGCTCGGGGCGGGCTCGCGCGGCGAGGTGGTGGTCGCGGAGGGGCTCGGCGCGATGCTGGCCGAGGATCCCTCGACGGCCCGGCTCGATCCGACGTTCGCGGAGGCGGCCGTGGCGGGCGCGGGCCCCATGGTGGGCACAGTCCGCTCGTGGAGCCTCTCGAGCGGGCTCGTCGTGGAGCAGACCCTCGATCCCCGGGCGCAGCCCTTCCTGGACCATCACCGCATCGACGGCGTCGCGGTGCTTCCGGGCGTGATGGGCCTGGAGGCGATGGCCGAGGCGGCCCGCGTGGGCTTCCCCGAGATGCACGTGGCATCGCTCGAGGATGTCGACTTCCACTCGCCGTTCAAGTTCTATCGCGACGAGCCGCGCACCGTCACGGTCCAGGTCACGTACGACGCCGACGGCCCGGACGTGCTGGCCCGGTGCCGCGTGCTCGGTGCCCGCATCCTCGTGGGACGCGACGAGCCCGAGGTCACCGTGCACTTCACGGGAACCGTGCGGCTCTCGGCGAGCCCACCGGACGTGGTCCGCGAGCGCGCGCTGCCCGAGCCCGAGGGAGCCGTGGTCGCCGGCGCCGCGATCTACGAGACGTACTTCCACGGGCCGGCCTATCAGGTGCTCGAGCAGGCGTGGCGCGCGGGTGGGCTCGTCGCCGGGCGGCTCTCCGGCAGCCTGCCGCCGAACCACGAGCCCGCGGGGCGGCCCACGGTCGTGGCGCCGCGCCTGGTCGAGCTGGCGTTCCAGACGGCCGGCCTGGCGGAGATCGTCGACTCGGGGCGGATGGGCCTTCCCTTCGGCTTCCGGCGCCTGCAGCTCCTCCGCCCGGCCAACGGTGAGGTGGCGAGCGCGGCGGTCGCCGCCTCGGCCGGCGAAGGCGCCTTCGACGTCGACATCGTCGGCGCGGACGGCAGGATCGTCGGGGCGCTCGTCGGCTACCACACCTCCCCGCTGCCCGGCACGGTACGCGCGACCGGGCTCGAGGGGCTCGCGCGATGAGCGCCGCGACGCCCGTCCACCTGGCCCGGGCGGCCACCGTGGAGGTTCCGGCCGGCACGGCGTGGCTGACCGAGACGGAGGCGCGGGTCCACGA
>JBJKSF010000234.1:0-33466 GCA_046704285.1 Longimicrobiales bacterium
CGACGCGCGATCCCTTCAACGGCTCGGCCTGAGGTATCTGGGGCGCTCGATGAGCGAGATCCTCGCGGAGTCGCGAGAAGGGGAAGTGGCCCTCCTCGACGCGTTGCGCGACGAGCTCATCGGCTAGCAGCGTGTCCGAGTAGCCGAGCGGGCCGCGTCGGGCGTCGCCCCGACCCGCCGGGACGGAGCCGCCGGGCGCCCTGGCCACGGCCTGCGTCTTCCGTCATCGTTCTGTCGGAGCCGTCCCGTCACGGACAGACGTAAGGAGCGCAGTCGTGGCCGAGCGCGAGGGAGGACCCGAAGGACATCCGCGTTCTGCGGAGCTGTACCGTCGCGCGTGCGCCTCCCTGGTGGGCGGGGTCGACAGCCCCGTGCGGGCCTTCAAGGCCGTCGGGGGGGACCCGATCTTCCTGGAGGCCGCGGAGGGCGCCCGGGTCCGGGACGCGGACGGGCGCTGGTACGTCGATCTCGTGGGAAGCTGGGGACCGGCGATCGTCGGGCACGCCCACCCGGACGTGGTCGCTGCCGTCCAGGCGGCCGCCTCGCGGGGCCTGAGCTTCGGCGCCTGCACCGCCGCGGAGACGGAGCTCGCCGAGCTCGTCAAGGAAGCGCTGCCCTCCGTGGAGCTCGTGCGCTTCGTCAACAGCGGCACCGAGGCGACCATGAGCGCGATCCGCCTGGCCCGGGCCGTCACGAAGCGCTCGAAGATCCTCAAGTTCCTGGGATGCTATCACGGCCACGCCGACGGGCTGCTGGTGGCGACCGGCTCGGGCGGCGCCACGCTGGGCGTTCCGGACTCGGCCGGCGTCCCGGCCGCGTACGCCTCGGAGACGCTCCTGGCCCCGTACAACGACCTGAATGCCGTGGCGAACGTCATGGCGGCGCACGGCGACGAGCTCGCCGCCGTGATCGTGGAGCCCATCGCGGGGAACATGGGCTTCGTGGAGCCCGTGGAGGGATTCCTCGAGGGACTGCGCACGCTGTGCGATCGGCACGGCGCGCTCCTGCTCTTCGACGAGGTGATGACGGGATTCCGGACCGCGTGGGGTGGCTGGCAGAACGTGTGCGGCGTGCGGCCGGACCTGACCTGCCTCGGCAAGGTGATCGGCGGCGGACTCCCGGTGGCGGCGTACGGAGGCCCGGCCGCCCTCATGGAGCAGGTGAGCCCCCTCGGCCCCGTCTACCAGGCCGGCACGCTCAGCGGCAACCCGTTGGGCATGGAAGCCGGCATCGCCACCCTGCGCCTGTGCGGCGAGGAGGGCTTCTACGACACGCTCGGGGCGCGGACCCGGCGCCTCGCGGAAGGGCTGCGGTCGGCCGCCGCGCGCGCGGGCGTCGCCCTGCAGGGCGGCTCGGCCGGCGGCATGCTGGGCGTCGCGTTCCGCGAGCGGCCGGTGCGCGACTTCGCCGATGCCCATGCGTGCGATCACGCTCGTTTCGGACGGTTCTTCCGGGCGATGCTCGAGCGCGGCGTGTGGATGCCCCCGTCGGGATACGAGGCGATGTTCGTCTCGGCCGCGCACGACGATGAAGCGATCGAGCAGGTGCTCGATGCGGCGCGGGAGAGCTTCGAGGTCGTGACCGGCTGAGCGGCAGGCGTGCGCGGCGGCCGCGGTCCTTCCCGCCGACCCGTCAGCGCTGCAGCCCGTACTTCCGGATCTTGTTGTAGACCGTCACGCGATCCACGCCGAGGATCTTCGCGGTGCGCGTGATGTTCCACTCGGTACGCTCGAGCACCGATCCGATGTGCTTTCGCTCCACCTCGGCGAGCGAATCCGGCTCGCCCCCACGCTCGTGGATGCCGTTGTTCAAGGGGAGATCCTCGGGCTGGATCGACTCCCCCTTCCCGACCACCATCGCGCGCTCGATGGCGTTGGAGAGCTCTCGTACGTTTCCCGGCCAATCCCACGCCTCCAGCGTCGCCATGGCCGCCGGGCTGATCGACGCGATCCGGGTATCCATCTGGCGCGCGAAGCGCTTCAGGATGTGGTTGGCCAACAGAGGGATGTCGGAGCGGCGCACACGCAGCGGCGGCACGTCGATCGTGAAGACGTTGATCCGGTAGTAGAAGTCCTCGCGGAAGCGTCCTTCCTCCACGGCCTTCTCGAGGTTCTCGTTCGTGGCGCAGATGACGCGGAAGTCGACCTCGACCGGGGCCACCCCTCCGATGCGCGTGAACTCCCGCGCCTCGAGGACCCGCAGGAGGTCCACCTGCGTCTTGATGTTGATCGAGCCCACCTCGTCCAGGAACAGGGTGCCGCCGTCGGCCATCTCCAGGCGCCCCTTGCGCCGCTGCTGCGCGCCGGTGAACGCCCCCTTCTCGTGCCCGAAGAGCTCGCTCTCGAGCAGCGTCTCCGGAAGCCCTCCGCAGTTCACGGGGATGATGGGCGCGTACCGGCGGCGACTGTTGGCGTGGATGGCGCGGGCCACCAGCTCCTTGCCCGTGCCGCTCTCTCCGCGGATGAGCACCGTCGCATCCGTCTTCGCGACGTGCTGGGCGAGTTCGAGGACCTTCCTCATCGGGGGGCTGTCCCCGATGATCGCGTCCTCGGCCACGAACTCGTCGATCGTGCCCCGGAGCTGGACGTTCTCCTCCTTGAGCCTCTGGTGCTCGAGGGCGCGCTTGAGGAGATGGCTCAGTTCGTCGGGGTCGATGGGCTTGGTGACGTAGTCGAAGGCTCCTTGCTTGAGGCTCCGGACCGCGGTGTCGACCGACGCGAACGCCGTGATCATGATCACCTCCATGCGGGCGTCCGCGGAGCGCATGTGCTCCTGCAGCTTGACCCCGTCGATGCCCGGCATGCGGATGTCCACGACCGCGACGTCGAACCTCGCGGCGTTCAACGCCCGCAGCGCTTCCTCCCCGCTCGCGGCGGCATGGACCTCGTAGCCGTCCTTGCGGAACCACGTCTGCAGGGAGTCGCGGACCGAGAACTCGTCGTCGACCACCAGGATCCTGGCCTGCTTCGGGCTCATGCGCTTCCTCCCCTCGGGCTCATCGCCTCTCCACCGTGCTCACCACCGGGGCCCACGGCCCCTCGGCGGCCACTTCTTCGTCGCTCGCGACCGGCGGCACGCGGCGCAGGTGCAGATGGAACGTGGTCCCGCGCCCCGGCTCGGACTCCACCGCGATCGTGCCTCCGTGGCGGTGTGTGATGCCGTAGACCACCGAGAGGCCCAGGCCCGATCCGCTCTCGCGCTTCGTCGAGAAGAACGGCTCGAAGATCATCGGCAGGACCTCCGGAGCGATCCCCGATCCGGTGTCGGAGACGTCGACGAGCACCCCGTCCGGCTCGCGGACCAGCCGCACGGTCAGGATCCCTCCCCGGGGCATCGCTTCCACGGCATTGACGAGCAGAGCCACCAGGGCCTGCTGGATCTGGCCCGGGTCCGCGACGATCCGGCTGCCGGACTCGAGGAGCTCCGTGTGCAGCTGGATCCCGCCGAGGTCGAGGTGATGGCGCACCAGCATGAGACTCCGGTCGACGACCTCGTTCAGGTCGATCTCGGTGGGCTCCGCACCCCCGGGACGCGCGAACACGAGCATGTTCTTCACGATCTGGCCGCACCGTATGCACTCCTGTTGCACGAGGTGCAGATGGCGCTCCATATCCGCGCGCGCGCCCTCGTCGAGGGGCTGCTCCCCCAGCTCCCGCTCGACGAGACGCGCATACGTCAGCATGCCGCTGATCGGGTTGTTGAGCTCGTGGGCGACGGTCGCGGCCAGCTTCCCGAGCGATGCCATCTTCTCCATGTGCAGGACCTGACGGTGCGCCTCGCGCAGCTCCTGCGCCTTCTCCGCCACCTTGCTCTCGAGCGTGCCCGACCACTCGGTCAAGGCGGCCTGCGCCGCCCCGAGGTCTTCGGCCATGTGGTTGAAGTCGCTCGCCAGGCGCGCCAGCTCGTGCTCGCCTCGGACCTCGACCCGCGCGTCGAGATCACCGCCGGCCAACCGTCTCGTGCCTTCCTGCAGCCGGGCGATCGGCTGGTGGATGAAGGTGTGGAACACGAGCGCCGTCACGAGCCCGACGAAGAGAAGCAGCGACAGCGTCGTCCAGAGGAGAATGGCCCTCTCGCTGCGGACGGCCCCCTCCACCGGCAGCATCGACATCTCGACATCGAGCACCCCCAGCACCTCACCGGGCGCCGCGTCCGCATGGCAGCCGTTGACGGAGCAACCGCGCTCGTTCGGGATCACGGTGAGCCGGCGGAGCACGTTGCCGTGCGGTGTGCGGATGACGTCCGCGGCCTCGGTGGCGATGGTCCCGGTCGGGCGCCGCGCCACGTGACAGCGCGTGCACGGGGACGCGTCCACCGGGATGCTCCGCCCCAGCTCCGTCGTGTCGCTCGACAGAACGATCCGGCCCTGCTTGTCGTACACCCGGATCGCGGCCACCTCCGGCCCTTCTGCGAGACGCTGGATGGTCGTCTGCACCTCGTCCAGGCGATTGAGGAGCATCCCGTCGTGGGTCGCGCGCCGGATCAGCCCGCTGGAGCGCTGCGCCTCGCCGCTCACGAACCCGAGGAAGTGCTCCTGCGTGGAGCGGAAGCTGACGACCGCATACACGGCGAGCACCGCGCCCACGGTGAGGAAGAGCGGAACGAGCAGTCGTGCCCTGAGCGAAGAGGACGTGCGCCCGAGCCACGTGGTCATGGACCCGCCACGGAGAGAGACCCCTCCGAAAAAGAACGTCTGCGGGCAGGTTGACTGGTGAAAAATCACACGCGGCGTTGGGAATCTCAACGGTGCGGAAGGAGAGATCGCTCCCTTCTTCGGCGGGAAGCCCTGTGCGGCGCGCGCTCCGGCACGCGCGGAGCTCATGGTACCGCGCTTGCAGGATGCACGGACGACGGGAGCGCTCCAGGCGTCGCCTGGGCGCGGACCCGGCCAGGGTACGGAGACCGGCCATGCCGTATCAGGTGCTTCCCACCGATGCCGCGCCGTGTGTATGGATGCGCGCGGGCGTGCTCCGCTATCGCCTTTGCGACCGGGACTTCGACTGCGCGAGCTGTCCTCTCGACGCCGTGCTCCGTGGCGGGAGAATCCACGACGGGACACGCACCGCCGTGTCCCGACTCCCGCTCGACACCCCCGCGGATCGCCTGTACGCCCCGAGGCACATGTGGGTCCAGCCCCGCCTGGCCAAGAGGAAGGGCCTGTGCCGACTGGGCGTCGACGCGTTCGCCGCCGCGGTGATCGGCGGCGTGTCCGGGGTCCGGTGGGAGCCTGCCGCGAAGATGCTGCGACGGGGCGATCCCATCTGCGAGATCGACCTCGGCGTGGGCGTGCTCGCGCTGCGGTCCCCGATCGGAGGACGGCTGGTAGGACGGAACCGGTCCCTGGAGGATCATCCTGAATGGATCGTCGCCGAGCCCTACGGGAGCGGATGGATCGGGGAGTTGGCGGGCGTCGACCCGGTCGCGCTCATGCCGCTGTCGGGATCGGACTCGGCGCGCGAGCGAACGGACGCGGACCTCGAGGAGTTCCGGCACGAGGTCGCGCGCCGGCTGCTGAGCGACCCGATCTGGGAGGACGCGCCCGCCGGGGACGGACGTCCCCTCACCGACCTGCGCCGCGTGTTCGGCGGGGCCGGCTACCTGGAGCTCCTGAGCCGGTTCATCTCCTGAGCCATCGCGCTCCGGGCCGGCGGCGCGCGCGGCGGCGGCGCGCGCTGAGGATCTCAACTCCACCTGTGGACATTCTCAACGCCTGCACGCGCCCAGGCCGCGGTGCGCGACCTGGCGCTCACGGGCAACACGTTGCACTACAATCAGTTGAGTGGTTGCATGCCGGCTCCGGTGACCCTGGTATGGCCCTTGTAGATAGGGAGGATGAACGACGCTCCCCCCACGTGAACCGGAGACGACCATGCAACACCTTCCACCTAGGATCGGGCAGGCGCTCGGATGGTGCGCGCTGCTCGTCGGAGCCGTCATCCTGCTGCCGCTGATGGCGTTCCTCATCGTCACCCTGCGCATGGTGCTCCTCCCCGTCGCCCTCGCGGTGGCGGTCGTGGCGCTCGCGCTCGTCTTCTTCGGGCCTCCCCGCTTCCGGACGTGGCTCTGCGCCGACAGGATCGACGGAGAGCAGCGATGAGCATCACCCGGCGGGCAGCCCTGCAGGCGCTGGGCGTCGCCGGGATGACCGCACTCCTCCCGAAGCGGTTACGCGCCCGCGAGCCTGCCCGATCCGACCGGCGGACCAAGGCCATCCTGCACGACGGGGTGCGCTGCATCGGCTGTCGGCAGTGCGCGCTGGGGTGCGCGCAGCAGTACGGATGGGATCCGGCGCTCGCCCTCTCCGACCGGCCCGAGCTCACGGCGGCGAACTTCACCGTCCTGCGCCGCTTCGAGCACGACGGGGACGACGTCTTCCGGAAGATCCAGTGCATGCACTGCGTCGATCCGGCCTGCGTGAGCGCCTGCATGCTCGGAGCCATGCACAAGGACGCGGACGGAGCGGTGGTCTGGAACGGGGATCTGTGCGTCGGATGCCGCTACTGCGAGATCTCCTGCCCGTACAACATCCCGCGCTTCCAGTGGGACAAGGCCCTCCCGGATCTCCGCAAGTGCCAGATGTGCCCCGCCCTGCGCTCCGAGGACATGGTCCCGGCGTGCGTGGCCCAGTGCTGGAGGAATGCACTGGTCTTCGGCACCCGCGAGGAGATGCTCGCGGAGGCGCACCGGCGCATCGACGCGCATCCCGAGCTGTACAATGCCAAGGTGTTCGGCGAGCATGACGCCGGCGGCACGGCGGCGCTGTACATCACCCGGGCCGGCGTCTCGTTCGCCGACCTCGGCCTGCCGGAGCAGGTGGGCCAGGAGCCCGTCGCGGCGCTCCCCGAGAGTATCCAGCACGCGATCTACCGCGGATTCGTCGCGCCCCTGGCGCTCTTCGCCGCGCTGGGAGCCGTCGTGCGCCGCAACGCGCGCAAGCTGCACGACGAAGAGGAGGTGCGGCACTTCACCGACCGGCCCGAGCCCGTGGGCGGCCCGCTCGTCAACCGGGCCACGAAGATCCTCGCCACGTTGGCGGCCATCGGTGTCCTGACCGTGCTCTGGCGCTTCACACGCGGGCTGGGCGCGGTCACGAACCTGAACGACGGCTATCCCATGGGCCTGTGGATCGCCTTCGACGTCGTGACCGGAACCGCGCTCGCCTGCGGCGGCTACGCCATGGCCCTGCTCGTCTATCTGGCGAACCGCGGCAGGTATCATCCGCTCGTGCGCCCCGCTCTGGTCACGAGCGCCTTCGGCTACACGCTGGGAGGGGTCAGCGTCCTCATCGACATCGGGAGGGCGTGGAATTTCTACAAGATCCCCCTGTACTTCTGGCACTGGAACTTCAGCTCCATCCTCCTCGAGGTCGCCCTGTGCATCATGCTGTACACGATGGTGCTGTGGATCGAGGTGTCTCCGGCGATCCTCGAGCGGTGGCGCGAAAGCCCCGTCGATCCTCTGCGCAGGCTCGCCCTCGTGGCGTCGCCGAAGCTCGAGCGGGCGCTGCCGCTGTTCATCGCGCTGGGCATGCTCCTGCCGACCATGCACCAGTCCTCCCTCGGGAGCCTGATGCTCATGGCCGGCTACAAGCTGGATCCGCTCTGGCGCACGGGCTTCCTGCCGCTGCTCTTCCTCCTGTCGTGCGTCGCGATGGGATACGGCGTGGTCACGCTGGAGTCGTGCATCTCGGCGAAGGCCTTCGAGCGGCCGGCCGAGACCCCGATGCTGCGCGGGCTGGCCGTGCCGGTCTCGCTCGTGATCGGCCTCTGGGCGGTGATCCGGATCGCCGACATCGTCTATCGGGGCGACCTCGGCCTCGTCACCCGCATGGACGGACACAGCGTCCTGTTCCTCGCGGAGATGGCGCTCTTCCTCGTGCCCGCGCTCGCTCTGCTCCTGCGCAGGCGCACGGCCGGACCGCGGTTCCTCACGGCGATGGCCGCGACGATCGTGCTGGCCGGCGCGCTCTACCGCTTCTCGACCTACCTGTTCGCCTTCACACCCTTCTCGAGCTCGGGCGTGAGGTGGACGTACTTCCCGTCGATCGGCGAGTTCGCCGTCACGATCGGCCTCGTGTCCGCCGAGGTCCTCGGCTACGTCGTCATGGTCAGGTACTTCCCCATCCTCCGTGGCGCCCCCGTGGAGGCCCCATCCGTGCCGCGTCCCTCCCCCGCGGCGACGGATGCAGTCGATGAAAGGGAGACGGCCCATGTTCCCGCATAGATACGCACGTGAGGAGAACGTCGAGCTCACATCGTGCCGTCCCGGATCCTGCACCCGTCACGGCGTCCGGGTGAGCCTTCCCATCGCCGTCGCCGCGGGGCTCGCGCTCCTCGGCGTCGGCAGCGGGGCCTCGCCGGCGCGAGGCGTCGAGCCGCTCGGCGCCGGGACCGTCCACCAGCTCGTGGACACGACCAGGAAGGCGGACACGGTCAAGGCCGGCGACCGCAGGTGCCTGACGAGCCGACCGGGCGAGAAGGACTGCCTGCCTCGGCCCGTCCCTGCGGACGAGCCGCACGGAGCGGTATGCGGGATGTGTCACGACCTGTGGAAGAGCCAGCCGGTCGCCAGGAGCGTGCGCTCGTGCACCGACGGAGCCTGTCACGCCCGCGCGGAGACGCTCACACCCTTCCACCGCACCGTCGACAGCGCCACGCTGAGCCACTGCACTTCGTGCCACCTCCCACACAGCTTCCGCGTCACCGGCAACGGAGAGGAGTGCAAGGCATGCCACCGGGCGGGGGGCGCCCTCCCCTCCTGGGTCACAGCCCCGAAACCGCTGACGCTCCCGTCGGGGTCGACCTTCAGCCACGACCAGCACGCGACGGTGGCTTGCGGAGCGTGCCACGGCTCGGGACCGACCCACGCCACGCTCAAGCTCTCGAGGCTGGCGGCCTGCCGGTCGTGCCACCACAGCCCGCCCTTGTCGAAGCACTGCACGCGGTGCCACGCGGTCGACGAGGTCCGCGCGACCTCCTACGACGTGACCACGACGCTGAACGTCCACGTCGGATCCCTGAACGGACCCGTGCGCACCCTGCACTTCGACCATGCCAAGCACTGGCAGACCGACTGCACCGTCTGCCACACGGGCGTCGACATGACGGCGAAGGACGCCGACTGCTCGACGTGCCACTTCGAGCACCATCAGCCGACGGCGAACTGCGCCGCCTGTCACGACGCCCCGAAGCCGGGGGCCCACACGCGGACCGTCCACACGGGCTGCGGGGGGCCGGGGTGTCACCAGGCGGTGCCGGTCGGAATCCGCGACGTTCCGCGCACGCGCCAGATCTGCCTCGCCTGCCACAGGACCATGGCCGGCCACGAGCCGGATCGGAACTGCGCCGACTGCCACTCCCTGCCACCGGTCCCAGCGACGGGCGTCGGCTCGTGAGAGACGAGGGCGCCCTTGACCGCCGGGCCGCCGTCCCTACCTTGCCTCCTTTCCGCGAACGAAATCACGCAAGGCAAGGGATGTGAGACATCTGCAGCGTCTCGTGCTCGAGCGGCTCATGCGCTACCACCGGTACCTCACGGAGGCGAGGAGCCGGACGGCGCCCGCCAGCGTCACCAGTGCGGAGATCGCCCAGGCGCTCGACATCGACCCCACCCAGGTTCGCAAGGACCTGGGCTCGGTGGGCCTGCGTGGACAGGGTCGCGTGGGCTTCTATGCCGACGACGTCGTCCACGCGATCCGCCATGCGCTCGCCTTCGATCAGATCCACCTGGCCATCCTCGTAGGCGCCGGACACCTGGGCGGGGCGCTCATCGCCTACCAGGGGTTCGCGCGATACGGCCTCCGCATCGTGGCGGCGTTCGACAACGACACGGACAAGGTCGGCCGCGACGTCGCGGGTTGCGCCGGATGCGTCGTGCGCCACAGCCGAGGCATGAAGCCGTTCATTCGCCAGCACCAGATCCCGCTCGCGATCCTCGCCACGCCGTCCTCGGTCTCCCAGCGGATCGCCGACCGCGTCGTCGAAGCAGGCGTGACCGCTATCTGGAATTTCTCGCCCACCCGCATCGTCGTCCCCGAGGGCGTCTTCGTGCGCAACGAGCACATCTCGCTCGGGATGGCGGAACTGGCGTATCACCTGAAGGACTGATCCCTCCGATGGGGTCGAGCGCGCTGAAGACGCTCGATCCGCCGTGGCGAAAGCAGTCCGGTAGCGCGTATGCCGATTCGCCGCAGACCGGGGAGGTCGACCCCCCGCGCCGGTATTCGCGACAAAAATCGCAAATACACTTGACGGCGGACCCACGGACCCCGAAATTCCGTTTGACCAGCAATTGTGACAAAAATCACGCATGCTATCGGGCATCCGTGACGACCGTCACAATATCGGTCCCCACCGAGACCTGCCCCCGGGGGCTCCGACCACACGCGCGGCGGAACGTGAAGCGGGTCTGCGCAGACCTCCTTCCCAACCAGACCGGAGGCAGGAAATGCCGAGCTACGTGAATCCGGACAAGTGCGACGGGTGCAAGGCCCTCGACAAGACGGCCTGCCAGTACATCTGTCCGAACGACCTCATGGTCCTGAACAAGGACACCATGAAGGCCTACAATCAGGACCCCATGATGTGCTGGGAATGCTACAACTGCGTGAAGATCTGCCCGAACCAGGCGATCGAGGTGCGTGGCTACGCCGACTTCGTGCCGATGGGTGCCGGGGTCACGGCGATGCGCAGCAGCGAAGACATCATGTGGACCATCCAGTTCCGCGACCGGGCCATCCGGCCCAAGCGGTTCAAGTTCCCGATCCGCCGCGGCGTCCAGGAGGGCATGGCCCAGCCCTTCGATCTCTTCCCCACGGGCGACGCCGACGTGCACAGCCCGACGCTCATGTGCGAGCCAGCGGGCCTCAACACCGAAAGGGGCCCGGTCCGGTTCGACAAGGTCCCGACCCTCTAGGGATCGCCCGCGGATCGTGCGGTCGCGGTCCGCGGTCCACGGCAGCGTCAACTTCTTGGGAGATTAGGGACAATGACGGAATTCGAGACTGTGACCGTCGACACCGACCTGCTGATCTGCGGAGGCGGCATGGCCGCCTGCGGAGCGGCGGTCGAGGCGTCGTACTGGGCCAAGCAGCACGGGCTGAAGGTCACGCTGGTCGACAAGGCGGCCATGGACCGCTCCGGCGCCGTCGCGATGGGCTTGTCCGCCATCAACCAGTACGTGGACCTCAACAGCGGCAAGAACACGCTGAAGGACTACGTCGACTACGTGCGCAACGACCTCATGGGCATCACCCGTGAGGATCTGGTGGCGAGTATCGCCCGCCACGTCGACTCCACCGTGCACATGTTCGAGAAGTGGGGCCTCCCCATCTGGAAGGATCCGGAGGGCAACTACGTCCACGAGGGCCGTTGGCAGCTCATGATCAACGGCGAGTCCTACAAGGTCATCGTGGCCGAGGCCGCCAAGAACGCCCTGAAGGAGTCCGGCGGCGAGTACTTCGAACGGGTCTTCATCACCCACCCGCTCATGGACGGCAACAAGTGCGTGGGCGCGATCGGCTTCAGCGTCCGCGAGAACAAGGTCTACGTGTTCCGGGCCAAGGCGACGCTCGTGGCCATGGGCGGCGCGGTGCACGTGTTCAAGCCGCGCTCGACCGGCGAGGGCTTCGGTCGCTCGTGGTATCCGCCCTTCAACTCCGGGGCGAGCACCTTCTTCACGACGTACGCCGGTGCCGAGATGACGTGCCAGGAAGTGCGCTTCATCCCGGTGCGCTTCAAGGACGCGTACGGCCCGGTCGGCGCGTGGTTCCTGCTCTTCAAGTCGATCGCCACGAATGCCGGCGGCGACAACTACATGCAGACCAACGCGCCCGAGCTGGACAAGTGGGAGCCCTACGGCAAGGCCAAGCCGGCGCCGGCGAACATCCGCAACTGGCTGATGATGCTCGACGTGATGGACGGCAAGGGGCCGATCTACATGCAGACCGCGGATGCGATCAAGAAGATCGCCGACGCGGCACCCGACGAGAAGGCAGGGCAGAAGAAGCTCAAGGAGCTCGAGGCCGAGGCGTGGGAGGACTTCCTCGACATGACGATCTCCCAGGCGATCCTGTGGGCGGCGAGCAACGTCGAGCCCGACAAGAAGCCCTCCGAGATCATGGCCTGCGAGCCGTACTTCATCGGGTCGCACTCGGGCGCGTCCGGCGCCTGGGTGTCGGGGCCGGAAGACCTCCAGTCCGACGACTCGCGCAGCGAGTACTTCTGGGGCTACCCCAACATGACGACCGTCAACGGCATGTTCGCGGCCGGAGACGCGTCGGGGGCCTCGAGCCACAAGTTCTCGTCCGGCTCGTTCACGGAAGGGCGCATCGCGGCGAAGGGTGCCGTCTCCTACATCGTGGACCACAACGAGGCCCCCAAGGTGCACGAGGCCGACGTGGCCGCGCTGAAGGAGGAGATGCTCAAGCCCCTCTCGACCTACGAGCAGTTCAAGGGCGCGACCACGGATCCCGAGGTCAACCCCAACTACATCCGCCCGAAGCAGTACATGTACCGCCTCCAGAAGATCATGGACGAGTACGCAGGCGGCGTGTCGACGCAGTTCAAGACCAGCGGCAGCCTCCTCGCCAAGGGGCTCGAGCTGATGGACCTCCTGAAGGAGGACTCCAAGCTGCTGGCCGCGTCCAACCTGCACGAGCTGATGCGGTGCTGGGAGGACGTGCACCGCACCTATCAGGGCGAGGCCCACATGCGCGCGATCCTCTTCCGGGAGGAGACGCGCTGGCCGGGCTACTACTTCCGGACCGACAAGCCCGCCCTCGACAACGAGAACTGGTTGGCGTTCTGCAACGGCGTCTACCACAAGGACACGGGTGAGTGGGAGATGAAGAAGCGTCCCGTGAAGTACGTCACGCAGTGAGCATCTGAAGGACGTCGTACCCCGGCGTCCGGGGGAGCCCGCGGGTCACCCGCCGGCCCCCGGTCTCCCCCGGCCGGGCATCGCATACCGTGACAGGGCCATGCCTGGAGAATCGGAGATGCCGAGCCCCGCTCGATCCTGCCCCCACTGCGGGTCGCGGCTGAAGAGATGGAGGGTGCCGGAAGGGGCGACCTGGGACGCGGAGCACTTCCTGGTCTGCTTCAACGACGACTGCCCGTACTACCGGGACGGATGGACCTGGATGATGGAGCAGTTCGGCCAGAAGGCCTCCTATCGCTACGCGCTCGATCCCTCGAACGGCACCTCTCTGCCCATCCCGGTGTGGTCAGCCTCCGCGACGAAGGGCCTGATCGAAGACGACGAGGAAGGCGACCAATGAGCGACAGAGACACTGCGGCAGACGGCGGCGACACACGGCAGAAGCTCCGCGAGGCAGTCCTGGCCGATCACCCCCGCCTGGGACCGGACGATCCGTTCACCTTCGCGTGCCGTCCGGGCATCTCCTGCTTCAACCGTTGCTGCAGCGACGTCAACATCTTCCTTTCGCCCTACGACGTCCTGCGCCTGAAGAGCCGCCTCGGCATCACCTCCGGCGAGTTCCTCGAGCGCTACACGCTCGTCCCCGTCCAGAAGGCCATGAGGACCCCGGTGGTCCTCCTCAGGATGAACGAGGACGACCATCGCAAATGCCCGTTCGTGACCGAGGCGGGATGCAGCGTGTACGCCGACCGCCCGTGGCCCTGCCGGATGTATCCGGTGGGCCTGGCGGCGCAGAGGGACACGGCCGACGGGTGGCGCGGTGAGCACTTCTACTTCCTCCTGCGCGAGCGGGGATGCAAGGGCTTCGAGGAGTCGAGGGACTGGACGGTGCGGGAGTGGCTCGCCGACCAGGGCGTCGATCCGTACGAGGAGTGGGGCGACGCCTGGAAGGAGCTCACGCTCCACGAGTTCTTCGACATGGGCGGCGAGTTGGCGCCCGAGAAGCTGGAGATGCTCTTCACGGCGTGCTACGACCTGGACCGATTCCGTCGGTTCGTCTTCGAGTCGACGCTCCTCGCACGCTTCGACGTGGACGAGGATCTGGTCGAGGAGATGCGCGACGACGACGAAGCGCTCCTGCGCTTCGCGTTCCTGTGGCTGCGCTTCAGCCTCTTCGGCGAGCCGACCGTCCGGCCGCACCCGGAGGCCGTCGAGGCGATCAAGGGACGGACGACGCGGGCGGCCGCGTCGGGCGGCGCGGTGGCCGTCATCGGAGAGGGGGCCCGATGAGCGCCAGGAGTCCGCGGGGCACCGTGGTCGTCATCGGTGGTGGCATCAGCGGCATCACCGCCGCCATCGAGGCGTCCGAGGCGGGATGCGAGGTCGTGCTCGTGGAGAAGGGGGCCTCGCTAGGGGGCCGGGTCGCGGGCCTCCACCAGTACTTCCCGAAGCTCTGCCCCCCGCAGTGCGGTCTCGAGATCAACCTGCGCCGCGTGCGCACGAGCCCGTGGATCCGCTGCCTCACGCTCTCGGAGGTCGAGCGCATCGAGGGGGGCCCCGGTGCGTATCGGGTCGGCATCGTCCAGCACCCGCGTTACGTCACGGAGAAGTGCACCGTGTGCGGCGCGTGCGTGGACGCGTGCCCGGTCGAGCGCACCGACGACTTCAACATGGGCATGGGCACGACGAAGGCCGTGTACCTCCCGCACGACGCGGCGATGCCCATGCGCTTCGCGATCGACGGCACGGTCTGCCGCGGCGCGGAGTGCGGAGCCTGCGCCGAGGCGTGCCCGTTCGACGCCATCGACCTCGGCATGCAGGAGGAGATCCTGACGGTCGAGGCCCAGGCCGTGATCGTGACCACCGGCTGGGAGCCCTTCGACGCCTCGCGGATCGAGGGCCTGGGATTCGGGTCGCATCCGGACGTCCTCACGAACGTCATGATGGAGCGGCTGGCCGACAACACGGGCCCGACCGGGGGGCGCATCGTACGGCCTTCCAACGGCGAGCCTCCGGCATCCGTGGCGTTCGTGCAGTGCGCCGGCTCCCGCGACGACAACTACCTCAAGCACTGCTCCGGCGTCTGCTGCCTGGCCTCGCTCAAGCAGGCCCGCTACGTCCGCGAGCAGCAGCCGGACGCCGAGATCTACGTCTTCTACATCGACATCCGCGCCCCGGGGCGCCTCGAGGACTTCTTCCGGGCGAGCCAGGAGGACGAGCACCTCCACCTGATCAAGGGCAAGGTGGCGCGCGTGAGCCCGGAGGGTGGAACCGGGAGGCTCCTCGTGGAGGCGGAGGACGTGCTCGCCGCCACGAGCCTGGCGCAGAGCGTCGACCTCGTGGTGCTCGCCACCGGGATCGTCCCCTCCGACACGAGCGGAATCCGGGTCGACGGCGGCCTGCGCACGGACGAGCACGGCTTCCTCGCCCGAGAGCAGCCCTCGGAGGGGCTGCTCGTGGCAGGCTGTGCGGCTCGGCCCACGGACGTGGCGACCTGCGTGCGCGACGCGTCGGGCGCCGTGATGAAGGCCCTCCAGCTCTGCACGGAGTAGCGTCGTGGACAAGAACGTGGCCGTCTACATCTGCCGGGGCTGCGACATCGGGACTTCCCTGGACGTCGATGCCCTCACGGCCGTCGCGCAGGGCGAGCTCGGTGTCGAGCGGTGCCGCGTGCACGACTGTCTGTGCGGCGCCGAAGGCCGCGAGCTGATCCGCAAGGACGTCCTGGACGGCGTGGACGCCCCCGTGGTCGCGGCCTGCTCGCCCCGCTTCATGGCCGACACCTTCACGTTCGACGGGTGTCGCACCGAGAGGGTGAACCTGCGCGAGCACGTCGTGTGGAGCCACGAGCCGCACGACGAGGACACGCAGATGCTCGCCGAGGATTACCTGCGCATGGGGGTCGCCCGAGCGCACAAGGCCGAGCTCCCCGAGCCGTTCCACGAGGAGATCGACCAGACGCTGCTGGTCGTGGGAGGCGGGGTGACGGGCATGACCGCCGCGCTCGACGCGGCCGGGGCGGGTCACGAGGTCGTGCTCGTCGAGAAGGCGCCCGAGCTCGGCGGGTGGATGGCCCGCTTCAGCCATCACATTCCCCACCGGGCGCCCTACCGCGAGCCGCAGGCCTCCGACGTGCAGCTCCAGGTCGCGAAGGTGAAGGAGAGCGACCGGATCCACGTGCACACGGGCACGACGATCCAGCGCATCACGGGCCAGCCTGGTCAGTTCGAGGTCACGCTCGCCGCGAACGGGTCCACGACCCAGGTGCGCGCCGGCGCGATCGTGCAGGCCACGGGTTGGAAGCCCTACGACGCCGCGCGTCTCGGCCACCTCGGCTACGGCCGGTGCCCGAACGTGGTGACGAACGTCCAGATGGAGGAGATGCTCGCCTCCGGTCAGCTCGTCCGCCCCAGTGACGGGAAGCCGGCCCGGCGCGTCGCATTCGTGCAGTGCGCCGGCTCCCGCGACGCGGAGCACCTGCCCTACTGCTCGGGCGTCTGCTGCGCCGTGACCATCAAGCAGGCGCTCCTGTTGCGCCGGCTCGATCCCGAGGCCGAGGCCTACATCCTCTACAAGGACATCCGCACACCCGGTCAGTACGAGGACTTCTACCGGAGGGCCCAGGAGGAGACGAGCATCTTCTTCACGAAGGCCGAGGTCGTGGGCGTCGAAGAGAACGCCGCGCACGACCCGATCGTGAGGGCCGACGACACCCTTCTGGGCGAGCACATCCGGGTCGAGGCGGACCTGGTGGTTCTCGCCGTCGGCATGGTGCCCACGGCGGCGGACGGCGAGCTGATCCGCAGGTACAACGACGCGAAGGCCGTGGTGGCCAAGGGTGAGGCCGGCGCCCAGCTCGACACCGCCAAGGAGACGGTCGAGCGCCTCCACCACCTCGACGGGACCACCATCCTGAACCTCGACTACCGGCAGGGCCCGGACCTCCCGGCGCTCAAGTACGACTTCCCCGACTCGCACTTCATCTGCTTCCCGTACGAGACGCGGCGCACCGGCATCTACGCGGCCGGCGCCGTGCGCGCGCCCTGCGATTCGCAACTCGCGCGCGAGGACGGCTCGGGGGCAGCGCTCAAGGCCATCCAGTCGCTGAAGCTCGCGAGCGAGGGCTCGGCCGTGCATCCCCGGTGGGGAGACATGTCGTTCCCCGAGTTCTTCCTGCAGCGGTGCACCCAGTGCAAGCGGTGCACGGAAGAGTGCCCGTTCGGCACGCTGAACGAGGACGTGAAGGGCACCCCCCTGCCGAACCTCACCCGTTGCCGTCGGTGCGGGATCTGCATGGGCGCGTGCCCCGAGCGCATCATCTCGTTCAAGGACTACTCGGTCGACATCGTCTCGTCGATGATCAAGGCGGTCCAGATCCCCGACGAGTTCGAGGAGAAGCCCCGCCTGCTGGGGCTCCTCTGCGAGAACGACGCCTACCCGGCCCTCGACACGGCCGGCATGCGCCGGCTGCGCCACAGCGCCTACATCCGATTCATCCCCGTCCGCTGCCTCGGGTCCGTGAACGTCGTCTGGATCGCCGACGCGCTGTCGCGAGGCTTCGACGGGATCCTGCTCGTCGGATGCAGGTCCGGCGAGAACTACCAGTGCCACTTCATCCGCGGCAGCGAGCTGATGGAGACCCGCAGCTCGAACATCCGCGAGAAGCTCAAGCAGCTCGCCCTCGAGGAGGAGCGGGTGCGGCTCGAGCAGCTCTCCATCAAGGATTTCGACCGGCTCCCGCAGATCATCGACGAGTTCGCCGCGCAGATCGCGGAGATCGGCATGAATCCGTTCAAGGGGTTCTAGGACCATGGCCACCGTCCTGGAAGCGCCGCTCGTCAAGCCCGACCGGGCCTTCGTGGACGAGCTGATCGCCGCCGGTGGCGGCGACCTCAAGAAGTGCATGCAGTGCGCCAACTGCACGGTCGTGTGCGAGCTGTCCGGCGGGCCCCTCCCCTTCCCCCGCAAGGAGATGGAGTGGGCACAGTGGGGCCTCAAGGACCGGCTGCTCGCCGACCCCGACGCCTGGCTCTGCCACCAGTGCGAGGACTGCTCGAAGCGATGCCCGCGGGGTGCCCGCCCGGGCGACGTGCTCGCGGCCGTGCGGCGCCGCCAGGTGCGGCACTACGCGTGGCCCGGCTTCCTCGCCCGATGGGTGGACGAGGCGCGCATGCTGCCTGTGACGTTCCTGATCCCCATCGTGCTGATCGGCCTCGCCCTCCTGGCCCGCGGGCCGCTGCAGGCGGCCCTCGGGTTCGAGCCTGATCCACACTTCTATGCCGCGTTCTTCCCGCACTGGCTTCTGATCACGTTCTTCGGCCTCTTCACGGGCCTCGCGCTCGTGGTGAGCGTCGTCGGTCTCGCGCGCTTCTGGCGCGCGATGGCCGCCGCGGACCGGGCGGCAGGCGTCTACGCGCCGGTCCAAGGGGTCGTGGCGAGCGCGGCCCACGTGATCTCCTCCATCCTCTCCCACGACCGCTTCGGGCTGTGCGAGCGGGAGAAGTCCCGGCGCCTCGCCCACCTGGCGATCTTCTACGGCTTCGCGGCGCTGTTCGTGGTCACGTCGTGGGCGGTGGTGGACCTGTACGTGGACCCGGCGCTGTTCGGAATCCCCTCGAGCTATCCGTTCGGGCTCGCCAACCCGATGAAGATCCTGGCCAACCTGGGTGGGATCGCCCTCGTGTGGGGAGTCTTCAAGGTCATGCTGGACCGCCGCCATCCCCTCCCCGGGGCGCCCTCCGGCACGTCGTTCGACTGGGTCTTCGTGTCGGCCCTGCTGGGCGTGGCCGTGACGGGCTTCGCGGTGGAGGTGTTCCGCTTCACGGCGGGCCCGGCCCCCGCGGCGTCGTTCAGGACGCTCGCGTACTCGGTCTACGTCGTACACCTGGTGCTCGTCTTCCAGCTGCTCGTCTACCTGCCCTACTCGAAGTTCGCCCACGTCCTGTACAGGACCGTGGCGATGGTCTACGCGGAGCACACGGGACGATACCGCCCGGCTCGTCGGCTGCGCGCCGGCGTCGGCGTGGCGCTCCACACCCCAGGCGCGACAGCCGCAACCCGCTAGAGGAAAGGGACCATGGATCAACTGGTCAGACCACACGGCAAGGAGAAGGTGCTCAAGCCCCTGCTCCTCCAGGGAACGGAGCTCGCGAACGAGAGAGCGCGCGCGAAGACGCTCCCGCGCATCCCGATCACGTCCCGCGAGACGGGCGACGCGATCATGATGGGAATCGGCGGGTTCACCCCGCTCGCAGGCTTCATGGGCAGCGCGGACTGGAAGGGCGTGTGCACGGAGATGAAGACGGCGGACGGCACCTTCTGGCCGATCCCGATCACCGTCTCCGTGACCGAGGAGGACGCCAAGGGCCTCAAGGAAGGCAGCGAGGTGACCCTCTTCGACGAGGAGACGGGCACCGACATGGCCATCCTGACCGTGCAGGAGAAGTACACGATCGACAAGACGCTGGAGTGCAAGGAGATCTTCCGCACGGACGATCCCGAGCATCCCGGCGTGAAGATGGTCATGGAGCAGAAGCCCGTGAACCTGGGCGGGCCGATCGAGGTGCTCAGCGAGAGCTACTTCCCGGTGGAGTTCGAGGGCGTGTACATGCGCCCCGCCGAGTCCCGCGCGCTCTTCGTGGAGCATGGCTGGAAGACGGTCGCGGCGTTGCAGCTGCGCAACCCGATGCACCGCTCGCACGAGTACCTCGCCAAGATCGCCCTGGAGACCCTGGACGGCCTCTTCATCCACCAGCTCGTGGGCAAGCTCAAGCCGGGCGACATCCCCGCGGACGTGCGCGTGAAGTGCATCGACACGCTCGTCGAGCACTACTTCGTCAAGAACTCGGTCATCCAGGGCGGCTACCCGCTCGACATGCGCTACGCGGGCCCGCGCGAGGCGCTCCTGCACGCGGTCTTCCGCCAGAACTACGGGTGCAGCCACCTGATCGTGGGCCGCGACCACGCGGGGGTGGGAAGCTACTACGGCCCCTTCGACGCCCAGGAGATCTTCGACGAAGTCCCCGCCGGGAGCCTCGAGACGAGGCCGCTCAAGATCGACTGGACGTTCTACTGCTACAAATGCCGCGGCATGGCTTCGATGAAGACCTGTCCGCACGGCAAGGAGGACCGCTTGCTGCTGAGCGGCACGGTGCTGCGCAAGACGCTCTCCGAGGGTGGCGACCCGCCCGAGGATTTCAGCCGCCCGGAGGTGCTGGCCATCCTGAAGGACTACTACGCGCACCTGGAGGAGAAGGTCGAGATCAAGCTGCATCACGCCGCGACCGGCGCCTGAGCACCGGCGCCCGCATCCGGCCCACCGCGAGGAGATCGAGCGATGAACCTCGTCACCATCAGCCGGAAGGATGGCCTGGTGTTCGACTTGCGTGTGCGGAACCGCCACGTGCAGTGCGACATGGCACCGGCAGACGGCGGTAGAGGTGCGGGCTTCACGCCGGCCGAGCTGTTCGCGGGTGCCCTGGGCACGTGCATCGCCATGGCGGTCCAGGGCGCGTGTGACGCCCCCGGCAGCGTGCGGGGAGACGTCGCGGTGAGCCTCGCGTTCGAGTTCATGGGCAACCCGCGCCGTATCGGAGCCATCGTGGTCGACGTCGAGGTTCCGGACGGCGTCGGCGAGGAGCTCGAGCACGAGATCCGCCGCGTGGCCGAGAGGGCCGTGATCCAGCAGACCCTGAGGAATCCACCCCGGGTGGACGTGGACATCCTCGTGAATCACCAACCACAGCCGTGTCCGGCCTGAGAGACGCTCGGGCGGCCCCGGACAGGGAGGACCGATGGAACAGAAGCAGCTGGGAGGCAAGCTGGTCGACGTGGACGAGGACGGCTTCATCCAGGACCCCGCCATATGGAACGAGGAGGTCGCCGTGGACCTCGCGAAGACGGAAGGCGTGGACGAGATGACGCCCGAGCACTGGAAGCTCGTGAAGTACATCCGCGAGTACTACGTCGAGTACAACATGGCGCCCATGATCCGGAAGCTCTGCAAGGCCACGGACTTCAAGCTGAAGGAGATCTACGACCTCTTCCCCAGCGGCCCGGCGAAGGGAGCCTGCAAGGTGGCGGGCCTGCCGAAGCCGACCGGGTGCGTGTGAGGAGCCGGGACCGGAGCGTCTCATGTTGAACGAGGTGCTGCGCCGAAGAGCGGAGGCCATCGAGCAGCGGTGGTCCGAGGAGGCCTTGAGGGTCTACTCGCCCGAAGCGTTCCGGGTCTTCGACCGCCAGCGCGACCGCTTCGCCAATCCGGTGGGGCATAGCCTGCGGGCGGGAATCCGGGACGCATTCCGTGCGCTCCTCGAAGACGCGGGCACCGAAGCCCTGCGGGCAGCCCTGGACGGGATCGTGAGCATCCGGGCCGTCCAGGAGCTGTCCGCCTCGGAGGCCGTCGGCTTCGTCTTCGCCCTCAAGCGGATCGTGCGTGAGGAGATCGGCGACGCGGTCGCGGATCCCGGGGCGGCGGGCGAGATGGCCGCGCTCGACGCCGGCATCGACCGGGCGGCCCTCACGGCCTTCGACCTGTACGTGGCGCATCGCCAGCGCCTCTACGAGGTGCGCGTCGCGGAGCTCAAGCGCTCGATCCCCTGGATCGTCGGGAGGGCCACAGACGCCGCGTCGCGCGACCTGGGCGAGGGGGAGGCAGGATGAAAGCGCTGATCGCTCTGGGACTGGTCGTGCTCCTGTTTCTGGCGGGATGGGTCGGTGGCGCCCTCGGCCCCCAGTGGCTGCTCGGCGTCGTCGTGCCCTACGTCGCCGTCTCGCTCTTCGTGATCGGGCTCGTATGGCGCGTGCTCGGCTGGGCACGGGCCCCCGTACCCTTCCGCATCCCGACCACGTGCGGCCAGGAGAAGTCACTGCCCTGGATCAAGCAGCAGAAGCTGGACAACCCGCACAACCTGCCGACGGTGCTGGGGCGCATGGCCCTGGAGATCCTCTTCTTCCGGTCGCTGCTGCGCAACACCAGCAGCCACATGACGAAGGATCACAGACTCGTCTACACCACGGACCTCAGCCTGTGGGCGGGGGCGATCGCCCTCCACGCGTCGCTGGCGGTCATCCTGATCCGGCACCTGCGCCTGTTCACGGAGCCGGTACCGGCGCCGGTCACCTTCCTCGAGAGCGTCGACGGGTTCCTGCACGTCGGGCTTCCGGTCGTGTACGCCACGTCGATCGTGTTCCTGGTCGCCCTCCTCTACCTGCTGGGGCGCCGGCTCCTGAACCCGCAGGTGCGCTACATCTCCCTGGTGGGCGACTACTTCGCGCTCTTCCTGCTGCTGGGGATCGGCGCGACCGGATGCTGGCTCCGCTACATCGCCAAGGTCGACGTGTCCGGCGTGAAGGCGCTGGTCCTCGGCCTGGTGCACTTCTCGCCCGCGGTGCCCACGGGGATCGACCCTCTGTTCTTCGGGCACCTGTTCCTGGTGTGCGTGCTCCTGGCCTACTTCCCCATGGGCAAGCTGGTGCACGCGCCCGGCGTGTTCCTGAGCCCCACCCGCAACCTGGCGAACAACAACCGCGCGGTGAGGCACGTCAATCCCTGGGACTACCCCGTCAAGGTCCACACGTACGAGGAGTACGAGGACGAGTTCCGGGAGAAGATGATCGCGGCCGGTCTTCCGGTCGAGAGGCGATAGAGACGATGGCAAGCCCCGACGAGCCCGAGTACTACGAGCAGGAGAAGCTGCTCGACGTGGACCGGCGTCCCCCCGGGACGCCCTGGATGGACACCCCGGTCGACCTGCGGCCGGGCAGCTTCATCTACCCGGGCAAGCCCAAGAACCTGAAGGTCCTCGACCTTCCGAACGCCCACGAGTGGGCGGTGAGCGACGCGGACTGGAAGCTCCCGGAGGGCTGGAAGAAGACGGTCCTGGACGGGATGGCCGAGCGCCTCAAGCGCTTCCGCTCGTTCAAGCTCTTCATGGACGTCTGCGTGCGGTGCGGCGCCTGCGCGGACAAGTGCCAGTTCTTCCTCGGCAGCGGTGACCCGAAGAACATGCCGGTGCTCAGGGCGGAGCTGCTCCGCTCGGTGTACCGCAAGGACTTCACGGCGCTCGGCAAGGTCTTCGGCACGCTCGCGGGCGGACGCGAGCTCACGCCCGAGGTCATCAAGGAGTGGTTCTACTACTTCTACCAGTGCACCGAGTGCCGGCGCTGCTCCGTGTTCTGTCCCTACGGCATCGACACGGCGGAGATCACGATGATGGCCCGCGAGCTCCTCGGGCTCCTGGGCCTCTACGTGAACTGGGTGATCGAGCCCGTGGCGAACTGCTTCAGGTTCGGAAACCACCTGGGCATCCCGCCCCACGGGCTCGTGGACACGCTCGAGTTCATGGTGGACGACATCGAGGAAGCGACCGGCATCCGCGTCGACCTGCCCATCAACAAGAAGGGAGCCGAGATCCTCTTCTTCACGCCCTCCGGCGATTACGTGGCGGCCCCCGGCATCTACACGTGCATGTCGTACCTGCTGCTCTTCCACGAGCTGGGCCTGGACTACACGTGGAGCACGTACGCCTCCGAGGGCGGCAACTTCGGCCTCTTCACCTCGCACGAAGCGATGAAGCGCCTGAACGCCAAGATCTACACGGAGGCCAGACGTCTCGGTGTGAAGTGGATCCTGGGCGGCGAGTGCGGCCACATGTGGCGGGTCGTCAACCAGTACATGGACACGATGAACGGCCCGGCGGACTTCCTGGAGGTTCCCAGATCACCGGTCACGGGCACCGTGTTCGAGAACGCCCGCTCGACGAAGGCCGTCCACATCATGGAATTCCTGGCCGACGTGATCCACCAGGGCAAGCTGAAGCTGGACCCGTCCAGGAACGACCACATCCGGGTCACGTTCCACGACTCCTGCAACCCGGCGCGTGCGATGGGCATCCTCGAGGAGCCGCGCTACGTGATCCGCCACGTGTGCAACCACTTCTACGAGATGCCCGAGAACACGATCCGGGAACAGACCTTCTGTTGCGGCGGGGGAGCCGGCCTGGGTACCGACGAGAACATGGAAATGCGGCTGAGGGGTGGCCTGCCCCGCGGCAACGCCGTGCGCTATGTGCAGGAGCGCCACGGCGTCAACCAGCTCGCCGCGATGTGCGCGATCGACCGGGCAACGCTGCCGACCGTGTGCGACTACTGGGCGCCCGGCGTCCAGGTCACCGGGATCAGCGAGCTCGTGGCGAACGCCACGATCTTCCGGGGTGAGAAGCGGCGCACGCACAACCTGCGCCTCGAGCCGATCCCGGGCATGGAAGAGGAGGAGGAGGAGGGTCTCGCCGCCGTCGGGGCACACGGCTCGGAAGAGCCCGGCTCCGGGGAGGTCGCGCACGATGAATGACCGTCCCCGGATCTTCCTCGGCCTCGCCGTCTTCCTCGCCCTCGCGGCTTATCCGGTCTGGGCCGCGATGGCGCGCCCGAGCGAGCCCGTGATGCCGGAGCTCCAGCGCGCAACGGACTCCATCGGCTGCGTGGAGGACACGACCTGGATGAAGGCGCACCACGAGGCTCTCCTGAACGAGTGGAGAACCGCCGTGGTGCGCGACGGCGAGCGCACCTACGTGTCGACGTCCGGCAGGAAGTGGGACATGAACCTGACCGGGACGTGCATGAAGTGCCACACCAGCCGCCAGGACTTCTGCGAGCGCTGCCACGCGTACTCCGACGTGAAGCTCACGTGCTGGGACTGCCACGTGGCTCCGGAGGAGGTAGCACGATGAGCGAGAGCCGGCGCCGTTTCCTGAAGGACCTCGGGCTGACGGCCCTCGGAGCGGGTGTCGTGTTCCCGATGCTCGAGGGAGCGGCGCACGCGACGGAGCCGGTCCGGCGCGCGGCTGTCCGGCGCACCGCGGCCGCCACTCCCACGGGGCGCCAGTGGGGGATGGTCGTGGACGTGGAGAAGTGCCTCAGGCCCGAAGTGCAGGACGCCTGCACGGAGGCGTGCCGGAGGGAGCACAACATCCCGCGCATCCCGAACCCCAAGGAAGTGGTCAAGTGGACCTGGACCGAGCCGTACGAGGACATCTTCGTCGACGAGGTCCATGCGCACACCCCCCCCGCCGCCCGCCGGGCGCCGGTGATCGTGATGTGCAACCACTGCACCGATCCGCCGTGCGTGCGCGTGTGCCCCACTGGAGCGACGTTCAAGCGCGCGTCCGACGGCATCGTCATGATGGACGAGCACCGCTGCATCGGCTGCCGGTTCTGCATGGCCGCGTGCCCCTTCGAGGCGCGCAGCTTCAACTGGAGGGACCCGCGCCCGTACGTCGAGAGGGGCCCGGACGGCAAGATGCTCTCGGATTACCCCACCCGGATGAAGGGCGTCGTGGAGAAGTGCACCTTCTGCGCGGCGCGGCTGCGCGAGGGACTGCAGCCCGCCTGCGTGGAGGCCGCCGAGCAGGTACCCGGTGGCGAGGGCGCGCTGACCTTCGGCGACGTGAACGACCCGGACTCCGACGTGAGCCGCATCCTGCGGACCCGCAACACGGTGTGCCGCAAGGAGCAGCTCGGGACCGGGCCCAACGTCTACTACATCCTCCCGAGCACGTTCCCGCTGGAGTCCGGGAACGGGAAGGCATGACGCCATGCTGCACAGGGTCTTTCGCGGCGGGAAGCAGTACTGGGGGCTGATCGCCTTCTGGGGCGTCCTCATCCTGATCGGCTCGCTCGCGTATCACCGGCAGTTCGACGAAGGGCTGATGGTCACGGGCATGGGCCGCGACGTCTCGTGGGGGCTCTACATCGCGCAGTTCACGTTCATGGTGGGCATCGCGGCCTCGGCCGTCATGGTCGTGCTCCCGTACTACCTGCACGACTACAAGGCCTTCGGCCGCACCGTGATCCTGGGCGAGTTCCTCGCGGTTTCGGCGGTCGTGGTCTGCATGCTCTTCATCTTCGTGGACATGGGGCAGCCCCACCGCGTCCTGAACGTGCTCCGGTACGCCCAGCCCCACTCGGTCATGTTCTGGGACTTCGTGGCCCTCTCGGGCTACCTGATCCTGAACCTCGTGATCGGGTTCAACGCGATCGAGGCGGAGCGCAAGGACATGAAGCCGCCCCGCTGGGTGCGGCCGCTGATCTACCTCTCGATCCCGTGGGCGGTGAGCATCCACACGGTGACGGCGTTCCTCTACGCCGGCCTCGCGGCCCGGCCGTTCTGGATGACCGCGATCATGGCCCCCCGCTTCCTGGCGTCCGCCTTCGCGGCCGGGCCCAGCCTGCTGATCCTGCTGGCGCTGCTCGTACGCCGCTGGGGCCGCTTCGACGTGGGCGCGCGCTCGATCCAGGCGCTCGGAACGATCGTCACGTACGCGATGGTCGTGAACATCTTCTTCGTGCTCGTAGAGGTGTTCACGGCTCTCTACAGCGCCGTCCCCGACGAGGGCGCGACGTTCACCTACCTGCTCTTCGGGCTCGACGGGCACGCAGTGCTCACCCCCTGGACGTGGGCCGGCGACATCCTCGCCCTCGGGTGCACGATTGCGCTCGTCGTGCCGCGGGTGCGCCGGAGGGAGGGCGCGCTCGCCTGGCTGTGCGGCGGCGTGATCACGTCCCTGTGGATCGAGAAGGGGCTGGAGCTCGTGATCGCGGGGTTCATCCCCACCCCACTCGGCCACATCACCCAGTACGTGCCCACCCCCACGGAGGTCGCGATCACCGTGGGCGTCTATGCGGTGGGAGGTCTGGTCCTGACGGCCTTGTACCGGCTGGTCCTGAGCGTGAGAGAGGAACTGCAGTTGGCTTGACACGAGACGAGACACCGAAGGTGTGGTGTCACGCTACAAGGAGAAGACCATGGCAGACTCGGACGGCAACGGCACTCCCTTGTTGGACGAGCTGGAGAAGGGGCCCTGGCCCAGCTTCGTCACGCAGATCAAGGAGATGGCCGACGAGGGTAAGGAGCAGTGCCGGCAGCTCCTCGGGCTGCTGGAGCGCTCGTACCGCGAGAAGATCGGGCACTGGAAGCACGGCGGCATCGTCGGCGTGCACGGCTACGGCGGGGGCGTGATCGGCCGGTACAACGACGTCCCGGACGAGTTCCCGGCCATCGCGCACTTCCACACGCTGCGTGTGAACATGCCCACGGGGTGGTTCTACACGTCGGACGTGCTCCGCAAGATCTGCGACATCTGGGACGAGCACGGCTCCGGGCTCACGAACATGCACGGATCCACCGGGGACATCATCCTCCTCGGCACGACCACGGACGAGCTCGAGCCCACGTTCCAGGCGCTCACCGAGAACGACTTCGACCTGGGCGGCTCGGGATCGGACGTCCGCACGCCCAGCGCGTGCGTGGGCCCGGCCCGCTGCGAGTGGGCCTGCTACGACACGCTCGACCTCTGCAACGACCTGACCCACACGTTCCAGGACGAGCTGCACCGTCCCGCGTTCCCGTACAAGTTCAAATTCAAGTGCTCGGGCTGCCCCAACGACTGCGTGGCGTCCATCGCGCGCTCCGACATGTCGATCATCGGGACCTGGCGTGACGAGATACGCATCGACCAGGACGAGGTGCGGGCCTACGCCGAGGCGGGCGTGAACATCGAGCGCGAGATCTGCGGGAACTGCCCGACCAAGTGCATGGAGTGGGACGGGAACGAGCTCACGATCGACGATTCGAACTGCGTGAAGTGCATGCACTGCATCAACGCGATGCCCAAGGCGCTGCGACCCGGCACCGACACCGGAGCGACCATCCTGCTGGGCTCCAAGGCACCCATCGTACAGGGCGCCCAGCTCTCCTCGGTGATCGTCCCCTTCATGAAGCTCGAGCCGCCCTACGACGAGATCAAAGACCTGGCCGAGCGCATCTGGGACTTCTGGTGCGAGCACGGCAAGAACCGTGAGCGCGTGGGAGAGATCATCCAGCGGGTCGGCATGGGCAACTTCCTGGAGGCGATCGGCGTGGAACCCGTTCCGGAGATGATCGCCTATCCGCGGGACAACCCGTACGTCTTCTACGAGGAGTACTACGAGGAAGAGGACGAAGCCGAGTCGGAGGAGGGCGCGGAGGAGATGGCCACGACCTCATAGGCCGACGGGGCTTCTTCGATCTCAGAGACGAACACCTGCGGACTTTCGGGAGAAGACATGGAGACGAACACACAGAGAAGGACCGACATCGGCCCTCCGGACTTCAGGAACTTCCTGCCGCCCGTCATCAAGACCAACTACGGGAAGTGGAAGTACCACGAGATCCTGAGGCCCGGCGTGATGGTCCACGTAGGCGAGTCGGGGGACAAGCTCTTCACGGTCCGGGCCGCCTCGCCCCGGCTCCTGGGCACGAAGCGCATCCGCAAGTACGCGGAGCTGGCGGACAAGTACTGCGACGGCTACCTGCGCTTCACGAGCCGGCACAACGTGGAGTTCCTGCTGACCGCCGAGGCGAACATCGAGCCGTTGATCCGGGACCTGGCCGCGATCGGACACCCGGTGGGTGGCATCGGGCCCGCGATCTCGAGCATCGTGCACACGCAGGGCTGGGTGCACTGCCACTCGGCCGCCACCGACGCCTCGGGCGTGGTCAAAGCGGTGATGGACGACCTGAACGAGTACTTCGACGGCTCGAAGCGGATTCCCGGAAAGCTGCGCATCGCGCTGGCGTGCTGCCTGAACATGTGCGGTGCGGTGCACTGCTCGGACATCGCGATCCTCGGCGTGCACCGCCGGCCTCCGCGCGTGCAGCACGGACTGAACAAGGTCTGCGAGATCCCCAACGTGATCGCGGCGTGCCCGACCGCGGCCATCCGGCCGACCACGGTGGACGGGGCGCCCTCCGTGGAGATCGACGAGAGCCTGTGCATGTTCTGCGCGAACTGCTTCTCGGTCTGCCCTGCACTGCCCCTCGCCGACCCGCTCAACGACGGCGTCTCGATCTGGGTGGGAGGCAAGGTCTCCAACGCCCGCCACGAGCCGATGTTCAGCAAGCTGGCCGTGCCGTTCATCGAGAACGACCCGCCGCGCTGGCCCGAGGTCGTGCGCAACGTTCGCAACATCGTCGAGGTCTGGGCCGACGGCGCGAGGCCCCACGAGCGCATGGGCGAGTTCATCGAGCGCATCGGGTGGCCGAAGTTCTTCGAGCTGACCGGGATCGAGTTCCGCAAGGAGCACATCGACGACTACCGGTACGCGGGCCTGAGCTTCAAGCGGTCCGCACAACTGAGGCATTGATGGACGGGCGCGCGCCCTCGGCATCGGCGCGCGCCCCATTCCAAGGAGGTGTCCAGATGTCCATCACGACACAGCAGGTCGCGGACGCCATGTACGAGATGGTCAAGGAGGTCCAGGGCAAGAAGAAGCTGAAGGCGATGGACCTCACGCACGCCATGGTCGAGAAGTTCGGAGACCAGGGGTGCGACAAGAAGATGTGCAAGGAAGCCATCCGGTCGCTGATCGACTCGGACCGGTGCGTCTACACCTATTTCGGAGGCAGCTACATCGAGCTGCCCCACGAGGAAGGCGCAGCGAGGTGACGTCATGCCCGTGAAGAAGGTCGTCAAGAAGAAGTCCTTCGGAACGCGCGGCGGGTTCGGGGGGGGAGGTCGCGGGAAGGAGCAGTCTCCCCTGCGCCCCAGGTTCGTGGAGAAGAGGCCGCCGTGCACGGACACCTGTCCGAGCGGAAACCGGATCCGGGAGTTCCTGACCACGATCGCGCAGGCCGAGAAGCTCGGGAAATCGACCGACGACGCGTTCCGTGAGGCCTGGGAGATCTACACGGATACGAGCCCGTTCCCGGCCGTCCTGGGAAGGGTGTGCCCGGCCCCCTGCGAGGGCGAGTGCAACCGCAAGGAGAAGGAAGGCGCGGTCAACATCAACAAGGTGGAGCGCGCCATCGGGGACTTCGGGATCGAGCAGGGGCTTGCGCTGAAGAGGCTCTCGGAGGAGCCGCGCCCCCAGAGGATCGCGGTGGTCGGCGCGGGACCGAGCGGCCTTTCGTGCGCCTACCAGCTCGCGCGCAGGGGATACAGCGTCAAGGTGTTCGAGGCGTACGAGAAGCCGGGCGGGATGCTGCGTTACGGGATCCCGGGCTACCGGCTCCCCGAGCAGGTGCTCGACGCCGAGATCCAGCGCGTGCTGGACCTGGGTGTCGAGCTGCACTGCGGGGTCAAGGTCGGAAGGGACGTCACGTTGTCCGAGCTGAGGGAGGAGTTCGACGCCGTCTACGTGGCGCTCGGCGCCCAGCAGGGCGTGAGGCTCGGGGTGGACGGCGAGGACGCGCCCAACGTCTTCAGCGGAGTGGACTTCCTGAACCGGTTCCATCACGGCGAGAAGCTGGACCTCGGCCAGGACGTCGTGGCGATCGTGGTGGGCGGCGGAGACACCGCCATCGACGCCGCGCGCATCTGCAGGCGCGTGGGCGCCAACGTGACGATCCTGTACCGGCGCACGCTCGCGGAGATGCCCGCCATCAAGGAGGAGGTGGAGGAGGCGATCCGCGAGGGCGTGCGGGTCGAGTTCCTGGCGGCGCCCGTCGGCTTCAGGAAGGGCGAAGACGGAAGGGTGAACGCCATGGTCGCGATCCGCATGGCGCTGGGCGAGCCGGACGACTCCGGCCGGCGGCGGCCCGTTCCGGTCGAAGGATCGGAGTTCGAGATCCCGACCAGCGCGGTCATCTCGGCGGTGAGCCAGCGCCCGGACTTCACCGGGTTCTCGGAGCTCGTCGACGGCAAGGCCTGGATCCGCATCGACGCTCAGGGCCTCACGAGCGCCGCGGGCGTGTGGGCCGGGGGTGACGTCACGAACCTGGCTCTGGTCACCGACGCGGTCGGCCATGGCAGGCGGGCCGCGGAAGCCATCGAGCGGGCGTTCCTGGGCACGGCGCCCGTGGTCGACACCCGGTCGGTGATCCGGACCGACCGGATGCACCTGGAGCACTACGAGACCCTCGAGCGCCTCGAGCCGTCCTCGCTGGAGGTCGGCGAGCGCATGGCGGTCCCCGAGCGCGAGGTGAACCGCGGGTTCACGCGCGACGAGGCGATCCGGGAGACGGCGAGGTGCATGAGCTGCGGCAAGTGCTTCGACTGCGAGAAGTGCTGGATGTACTGTCAGGACTCGGCAGTGGCGAAGCCGGAACGGAAGGGCGACCTGTACGTCCTCAAGCCCGGGAACTGCACGGGCTGCGCGAAGTGTGCGGACATCTGTCCGTGCGGCTTCATCGAGATGGCGTGAAGGAGGCCGCGGCGTGAACGCTCCCCGGATCCTGGTGGCGGGGCTGCGCGGAGGCGGCGGCAAGACGCTGCTCTCCGCGGGGCTCGCGGCCGCCTGGCGCCGGCGCGGCAAGACCGTCACGGCGTTCAAGAAGGGACCCGACTACATCGACGCCGCGTGGCTGTCGCAGGCCGCCGGATCGGCGTGCAGGAACCTGGACCTCTTCCTCATGTCGCCGACGGCCGTCACCGGCTCGTTCGTCGCGCACGCGGCACGAGCGGACGTGGCCGTGGTGGAGGGCAACCGCGGGCTCTTCGACGGCGCCGACGCGAGGGGCACGTTCAGCACCGCGGAGCTCGCGAAACTCCTCGGCACGCCGGTCGTCCTCGTGGTGGACGCCACGAAGTGCACGCGCACGGCCGCGGCCCTGGTCCTGGGCTGTCAGCGCCTGGACAGGCGCGTGCCGCTGCGTGGTGTCGTCCTCAACCGGACGGCCGGTCCGAGGCACGTGGCGACGCTGCGCGACGCCATCACGGAAGCGTGCGAGGTGCCGGTGCTGGGAGCCATCCCCAGGCTCGAGCACGACCCGTTCCCGGAGCGGCATCTCGGTCTCGTGCCCCCGGCCGAGCACGGGGACGGCGCCGGCGTCATCGAGCGCGCAGCGGCGCTGGCGGAGGAGTTCCTCGATCTCGATGGACTCTGGCGCGTCGCCCAGGACGCGCCCGCCCTGGACGGGCCTCCGGCGGACGTCGTCTCGGCAGGCGTGCACCCGGAGCGCGGCGACGCCCGCGTCCCGCCAGAGGAGCGCACCGGTGCGGAGGGCACCGATGCCCCCGCGCGCATCGGCGTGTTCCGCGACGCGGCGTTCCAGTTCTACTATCCGGAGAACCTGGAGGCGCTGGAGCGCGAGGGCGCGCGCCTCGTGTGGATCTCGCCGCTCGTGGACGCCGCGCTGCCGGCCGTGGACGCCCTGTACATGGGGGGCGGCTTCCCGGAGACGCTCGCCGGGCGTCTGGCCGCCAACACCTCCTTCCGCGAGGCCGTGCGGGCCGCAGTCGAGGACGGCATGCCCGTGTACGCGGAGTGCGGCGGGGCCGTCTATCTCGGAGAGCAGCTCGTGCTCGAGGATGGAGCCTACCCCATGTCGGGCGCGGTGCCGGCGGTCTACGGATTCGGCGAGCGCCCGGACGGGCACGGGTACTCCGTCCTCGAGACCGTGCACCCCAACCCGTTCTTCCCGGTGGGCACGCCGATCCGGGGCCACGAGTTCCATTACACGTCCCTGCGCTCGCTGGGCGCCGGAGAGGTCACGTTCGCGTTCCGGGTCCAGCGTGGCCACGGCTTCGGCGGCCGGCGCGACGGCCTGTGCCACCGCAACGCGCTCGCGTCCTACACGCACATCCATGCCCTGGGTGTCGAGGGCTGGGCCGCATCGCTGGTGCGTGCGGCAGAACGGCGCCGGTCGGAGTCGGCAGGAAGTGCCGGAGACGAGGCGCATGCCGCGACGGAGGGACGGTGTTGATCCTGATCGCCCACGGCAGCCGGCACGAGCGCTGGCGGAGCTCCGTCGAGCGCGTCGCCGCAGCGGCCGCGACCGCGGCTGGCGCGGGGTCGGCTGCGGACGGCGGTCTGCGCGTGGCGTACATGGACTGCACGCCGCCGACGCTCCTGGACGTGGCGACGGCCGCGGTCGCGTCCGGGGAGCGCGTCCTGCAGGTGCTCCCACTGTTCCTGGCCGAGGAGGGTCACGTGGAGCGCGACGTTCGTCCGCTGGTCGAGGAGGCACGCCGGGCCCTGCCCGGCGGAGTGCGCATCGAGCTCCTGGAGCCGGTCGGCCAGCAGCCCGAGTTCACGGAGGCGCTCGCCCGCATCGCCGGGCGTGTGGGCGAGCCATGAGCGGCGACGCCGACTGCCGCGTGGGCACGGTCTACCTGGTGGGAGCGGGGCCCGGCGACCCCGGCCTGCTGACGCTCCGTGGGGCCGAGTGCCTCGCGCGCGCGGACGTCGTGCTCTACGACTACCTGGTGAACCCCGCGGCCCTGGAGCACGCGGCAGCCGGAGCGGAGCTCGTGCCCCTGGGAAGCCCCGGCAACGGTCGCGCGCTGTCGCCTCCGGAGATCATCGAGCGGGTGATCGCGGAGGCGCTGGCGGGGCGCTCCGTGGCGCGGCTCAAGGGCGGCGACCCCTCGGTCTTCGCGCGCGGCTCGGACGAGACCGACGCGCTGAGGGCGGCCGGCGTCCCGTACGAGATCGTCCCCGGCGTGACGAGCGGCCTCGCCATGGCGGCATACTGCGAGATCCCCATCACGCAGCATCACGACGCTTCCGCCGTCGCGGGCGTGGGGGGCGCCCCGCGCCCCCCCCACGCCCCCCCCGCCCGGGCCTTACCCCGGGGGGGGGGGGTTTAGTGCTCCCCCGGGTGTTATAT
>JBJKSF010000235.1:0-8641 GCA_046704285.1 Longimicrobiales bacterium
GGGGGGGGCAGTGGCGTACAATCTCGCGTGTGGGGGGGGGTTTTTTTTGGGGGGGGGGGGGGGGGGCGGGTCGCGGGTGGGGGGGGGGGGGGGGGGCGGCGGCCCCCCCCCCGCCGCTCGCTCTCACGATCCGGCGGCGGATCCCTGCACGAGGCGGTACTCGACGACCGAGGGGACGTCCACGCTGTCCCGCTGCACTCCCAGGAACGCCTTCCCCCGCACGACGATCGGGGAGAAGCGATGGGGGAAGGCGAGCACACCCAGGTAGCGGCCGTCCCTGTCGAAGACGTCCCAGTCGTCCGAGCCCAGGTCGTTCAGATCGATGCTTCCGGAGGCGTTCGTGATCTGCTTCGCCGTGCGCACACGCTGCACCCAGACGGTGCTGTCCGGTCCGGCGAGCACGCGTTGCAGCACCGGATAGGCGTCCGCGAAGGTGAGGCCGGACATGGCCTCGTCCACGCCCTCGGGAGGCAGGCCCATTCCGGACATCTCCTTGCGCAGGGCGTCTCGGATCCTGGACTCGTCCGACGGTGTGACCTTCGGGGCCGTGAAGGGCCGGGTGATCACGCGCACGAGACGGCCCGCCGCGCCCCGAACCTCGACGCGGTACGCTCCGCTCATGGCGGTCAGGATGCGACCGTCGGGCGCGGCGTCCCAGTGTGCCTGCGGCTCGAAGAGGCGCGCACGCGCCCGTCCTCCGCTGACGTGCACCCCTCCTCCCTTCGGAAGGACGAGGATCGTGTCCCGGACCTCGTCCGCGAAGGAGACCAGAGGACTTCCCTGCTCGTCGTCGGGCGTGCCCGGCGTGGGGAGGAGCATGAGCTGCGCCACCAGGCGCCCGTCGCTCAGGTGCGCCCACTGGGACGGCACGCCCCCCGTGAGGTCGAGCGGTTCGCTCGGGAGGGGCCTCCCGTCGAGACTGAAGCGGTCGATGCGCGCGTTGCGGAGATCCGGCACCCAGATCTCGTGGCCGCGCACCAGGACGCCGCCCATGTTCCGGCCGATCTCCCCGGGCCCGTCTCCGGGAGCGCCGATCGTGCGCAGGAATCGGCCGTCGGGCGAGAAGACCTGTACGTGCTGCGCCTTTCCGTCGGCCACGTAGACATCACCGGCCGAATCGAGGTCGAGACCCACGACGCTGCCGAACGCGCCCTCGCCAGGCGTCGCGGTCGAGCCGGCCCCCGAGCCGATGCGCAGCGCCTGCTCGAAGTGCCACGGGGAGCGGCTTCCCCAGAGCCCCTTGGCCGGGTTCGCCACGAACTGGATGCCGGCCGAGTCGGTGACGGCTCCCTGCCAGCCGGGACGGGCGCCGCCGCAGCCCGCCACGACGACAAGGGCGAGCGAAGCGGCGCAGGCGCTCGACGCACGGGATGTCCGGGATGGCATCGGGGGACGGCTCCGTTGGGGTTCCGGGCAGGAACCAGGCTCCCGACGATCGCGCCGGGCGAGGTGCAATGTAACGTGCGATCGTAGGATGTGCGCCGGAAGGCCGCAGGCTCCTACCCGATCACCGTGCGCAGCTCCTCGAGCAGCTCCCCCGAGCTCGCTCCCATGATGGGCCCGTCCACGAGGTCGACGGGGCTTCCGTCCATGCGCGCGACCACGCCGCCCGCTTCCCGGGCGATCAGGAGCCCGGCGGCCCAGTCCCAGGGGGAGAGCACGAGCTCCCAGAACGCGTCGATCGAGCCCTGAGCGAGATAGCAGAGGTCGATCGAGGCGCACCCGGCACGGCGGATCCCGGCGGAGGAGCGCAGCACGCGGTCGAGCTGGCTCAGATAGGTCGGCATCTGGCCCAGCATCTTGAACGGGAATCCGGTGCCCACGAGCGCGTCGCGCAGGGGGCGCCGGCGCGACACCGAGATCCTCCTCCCTCCCTTGAAGGCTCCTTCGCCCCGGGCGGCCCACCAGCGCTCGCCCGTCACGCTGCGCACGACGGCTCCGGCCAGCGGCTCGCCCTCCGCCCACACGGCCACGGACGCGGCGAACTCGGGATGGCCGTGCAGGAAGTTGGCAGTCCCGTCCAGGGGATCCACGACCCAGAGCGGCGAGCCGTCCCACACGGCGATCCGCTCGTTGACATCGTGCGCGTCCTCCTCCGCCAGCACGCCGTGCGCGGGATGGCGCGCCCGGATCACGGCCAGCGCGGCCTCCTGCGCCTCCACGTCCGTGCGGGAGACGTAGTCGGCGCGCGCCTTCTCCGACGCGGCTTCCACCTCGACGAGGCCCCGGTCGCGGCGGTGGACGGCGGCGGCCGCCTCGGCGGCTGCGAGTGCGGTGTCGACGAGGTCGTTCACGGGCGGAGGTGTCGGGGAAGCGGTGACGGACGGGCGCGGACGGTGCGGGGTCCCGCGGGTCCGGGCGGAACGCTAAGTTAGCAGGTCCGTTGTCCGGATGAACCGCCGGGCGGCCCGATCCGAAGCCGCCCGCCCGCACGTGAAAGTGCCCAGTCGATGACCGACGCGTCGAAGCCACCCCGCAAGCCCCGCGTCTTCAGCGGCATGCAGCCCAGCGGCGAGGCGCACCTGGGCAACTACCTGGGCGCCCTGAAGCGGTGGGTGGACATGCAGGACGCCTACGAGTGCATCTGGTGCATCGTGGACGACCACGCCATCACCGCCGGGGGGGACCCGAAGGACATGCCGGGCAACACGCTCGACCTGGCGGTCAGCTTCCTCGCCGTCGGCCTGGATCCCGAGCGCGCCACGATCTTCGTGCAGTCCGACGTCCACGAGCACACGGAGCTCGCGTGGCTCCTGAACGCGGTCACCCCGGTGGGCGAGCTCGAGCGCATGACCCAGTACAAGGACAAGGCCCAGCGCTTCGGGTCGGTCCCGGCGGGCATCCTCAACTACCCCATCCTCATGGCGGCGGACATCCTGCTCTACAAGGCGCAGGCCGTTCCCGTGGGAGAGGACCAGCGCCAGCACCTCGAGCTCGCCCGCGAGATCGCCCGCAAGTTCAATGCGGCCTACGGGGAGACCTTCCCGGAGCCCGAGGCGCTCGTCGGCGAGGCCGGCAGGATCCTCGGCCTCGACGGCGACGCGAAGATGAGCAAGTCGCTGGGGAACACGGTGGGCATCCTCGCCGAGCCCGACGAAGTGTGGGCCCGGGTGCGGACCGCCGTGACCGATCCGCAACGGGTGCGCCGCAGCGATCCCGGGCGACCCGAGATCTGCAACGTGTTCACGCTGCACGGGTTCTTCACCGGCCCTGAGAGGGTCTCGGAGGTCGACCGCCGCTGTCGCGCAGCCGACATCGGGTGCGTCGACTGCAAGAGGATCCTGTCGGACAACGTGGCGGCGGCGTTCGCTCCGTTCCGCGAGCGCGCGGAGCACTTCCACGCGCACCCGGAGGAGGTCCGGCGCATCCTCGACGAAGGGGCTGACAAGGCCCGCACGATCGCCGCGGGCACGCTGGAGGAGGTGCGCCGCCGCATGGGCCTCCGCTGGCGGGAGGCGATTGCCCCCGCGGGGAAGGCCGCAACGAAGCGAACGCGCGTCGACTGAATCGCGTCCGCCGGCGTCGTCGACTATCTTCGTTGGTCATGACACCTACTCCGCAGGCGCAACGCCCTCCCTCCGGGGGGCCCTCCGTGCAGGACCTGTTCAAGGCGGCCATCGAGCGGGGGGCGAGCGACATCCACATCAAGAGCGGCGACGTGATCCGCGTGCGCATCCACGGGGAGCTCTCGCCTCTCACGCAGCAGAAGCTCTCGCCGGATCAGGTGAAGGCGATCGCGCTCAAGCTCATCCCGCACGAGGAGGATCGGCGGGGCTTCGACAAGCTCCTCGACTACGACTGCTCGTGGGGCATCCCGGGCGTGGGGCGCTTCCGCGTGAACATCCTGAGGCAGCGCGGCTCGCCGATGGTGGTCATGCGCGTGATCCCGATCGAGATCCCCAGCATCGAGGACCTGGGCCTGCCGGAGGCCCTCAACAGGATCGCGGACCACGAGCGCGGCTTGATCCTGGTGACCGGCGTCACGGGCTCGGGCAAGTCGTCGACGATGGCGGCCATCATCAACTGGATGAACCAGCGCAAGCGGCTGCACGTCGTGACGCTCGAGAACCCGATCGAGTTCCTGCACCGCGACAACATGTGCTCGATCACCCAGCGCGACGTCGGCACCGATACGGACTCGTTCATGTCGGGGCTCCGGTCCGTGCTGCGCCAGGATCCCGACGTGATCCTGATCGGGGAGATGCGCGACAAGGTGACGATCGACACGGCGCTGCGTGCCGCGGAGACCGGCCATCTGGTGATCTCGACCCTGCACACGAAGAACGCGGTGCAGACGATCTCCCGCATCGTCGCGATGTTCGACCCCAACGAGCAGGAGATGGCCAGGATCCGTCTCTCCGAGCAGCTGATGGCGGTGGTGAGCCAGCGGCTCGTGCAGCGCAAGGAGGGAGGTCGGGTGGCGGTCGTGGAGGTCATGCCGGTGACGGGTACGATGCGGGACTGCATCAAGGACAAGAACCGCCTCGACGAGATCTACGACCTCATCGAGGAAGGCCGGGACCACTACGGCTCGCAGAGCTTCGACCAGCACCTCATGGAGCTCGTGAGGAGCGGCGTGGTCGACTTCGAGGTGGCCAAGTCGGCAGCCACGAATCCAGCCGACTTCGACCTGAAGATGAACATGTTCGCCGACCCCAGGGGGAGGGGGCGGGGCGGGGGCCACCAGGGCTTGGGCGGCGAGACGTCCAACCTCTTCGGGCGCTGACCATGGTCGACCTGAGCGGCGCGCTCCTGCCCGTCACGACGCCCTTCGACCCGGTCACCGGGAACGTCGACCTCGTGGCGCACCGTGCCAACCTGCGGCGGTGGTTCGCCCACCCGGTGCGGGGGGTGCTCATCGCGGGGTCCACCGGCGAGTCGGTGCTCCTGGACGACGACGAGAGGACCTCCCTGATCGAAGCTTCGCGCGACGTCGCCCCGGACGACCGCCTGGTGATCGCGGGAACCGGCGCCGAGTCGACGCGTCACACGATCCGGCTCACCCGGCAGGCCGCCGAGGCCGGGGCGGACGCGGTCCTGGTCCAGCCGCCCGCCTACTACAAGGGGGCGATGAGCCCGGAGGTGCTCGTGCGCCATTACCGGGCCGTGGCGGACGCCGCCCCCGTGCCGGTCGTGGTCTACCAGGTGCCGCTGCGCCTGAGCACGATCGAGCTCGCGACGGGCATGGTGGCCGAGCTCTCGCGGCATCCCAACATCGTCGGCATCAAGGACTCCCGCGGGAGCCTCGATCTGGTCGGGCAGCTCGTGGAGCAGTGCGCGGAGGGCTTCCAGGTCCTCGTCGGCAACGGCGCCGTACTGTACGGGGCGCTCGAGACCGGCGCGGTCGGCGGCATCGTCGCGGTGGGGCTCATGGCTCCGGCCGAGGCGGCTGAGATCTGTGTGGCGTTCGGCGAAGGCCGCACGGCCGACGCCGGACGCGCGCAGGAGCGCATCGCGCCGGTGCACAAGGAGATCGTCGGCGGCATGGGGGTGCCGGGCGTGAAGGCCGCGCTCGACATGCTGGGTCTGCACGGCGGCTCGCCCCGGCCGCCGCTCGCGCCGCTGCCCGAGACTCGCCACGGAGAGGTGCGGCAGATCCTGGGGCGGGCCGGCTTGCTGGAGAGGGCCGCGGCGCGCTAAAACCTTTTCGCCGCTCCCTCCGTCTATACGGCTGGAACGTGTTCCGGCATACGACGGAGGGGCGACACGATGGGAGCCTGGGGAAGGGATTTTCGCCTCGCGATCCGGACGCTCGCGAGGCGCCCGGGCTTCACGCTGACGGTGCTGGCGACGCTCGCGCTCGGCATCGGCGCCACGACGGCCCTGTTCGGCGTCTTCCACACGGTCTTCCTCGACCCCATCCCGCTTCCGCACTCGAGCCGCCTGGTCGTCGTCATGGAGACGTTCGGTGCGGACCACCACTGCTGCGGCCCCGCGTCGGGGCCCGACTACCTGAGCTGGCGCCGGCGGAGCCGGGCGTTCTCCGGGATGGCGGCGGAGAGCCCGGCGGCCTTCACGCTCACGGGCGTGAGCCAGCCGGAGCTCGTGCAGGGCACGTACGTCACCGCGAGCGCGTTCGCTCTCCTGGGCGTGCAGCCGCTGCTGGGACGGGCGCTCGTCGCGTCGGACCAGGACCACCCCGGGGCGGTCGTGCTCAGCTGGGAGTTCTGGCGGAACCGGCTCGGGGGAAGCAGGTCCGTCCTGAACAGCTCCATCCACCTCGACGGCAAGGCCTACACGATCGTCGGCATCATGCCGAAGGGCTTCGACGTGCCGTCCCCCTGGGCCCAGATGGGCACCTACAAGCTCTACCTGCCGTTCCAGGATCAGGTCCTGCGGAAGGACCGGGGCAACCACAGCTACCCTGTGATCGCACGCCTGGCCCCCGGCGTGACGCCGGCGCTCGCGCAGTCCGACATGGACCGCGTCATGCGGGAGCTGGCCAAGGAGTACCCGGAGACGAACGGGGCGCGGACGGCCAAGGTCTTCACGGTGCACCAGTACCTGTTCGGGAGCGTCGGCAGGGAGCTGGGGATGATCCTGGGAGCGGGCGTGCTCGTGCTGCTGATCGCGTGCGGCAACGTCGCGGGGTTGCTCCTGGCGCGCTCGGCCGGGCGCGAGACCGAGCTGGCCGTGCGCGCCGCCCTCGGCGCGGGGCGCCGCGCGATCGCGCGCATGCTGTTCTCCGAGAGCCTGCTGCTCGCCGCGGTCGGCGGTGCGGTCGGGGTCGGGCTCTCGTTCCTGGGGGTGGACGCGCTCAAGGCACTCCTGCCCCCGACGATCCCGCGCATCGCGGACGTGCGCATCGACGGCGCCGCGCTCCTCTTCGCCCTCGGTGCGACGGTGTTCACCGCCCTGGCCTTCGGGGTCCTCCCCGCGCTGCTCGCCTCGCGGGGCGACCTGGCCGAGAGCGTGAAGGAGGGGGGCTACGGGACGCCGGCGCCCGCCAAGGAGCGGCTGCGGAGCGCGTTCATCGTGGGGCAGATCGCGCTCGGCCTCGTGCTGGCCAACGGAGCGGTCCTGCTCGTGCGGAGCTACGCCGCACTCCGCGGACAGTCCTACGGGTTCGACGCGCGGCACGTCCTGACCATGGCGCTGAACCCGGCCGGCCCCCGCTACGACAACGACCAGGCGTACGAGAGCTTCTACGGCCAGGTGCTCGCGAAGGTGCGGACGCTGCACGGCGTCGAGAGCGCGGGGACGGTCTCCCGCCTGCCGCTCTTCGGCGGCAGCAACGGCAACGTGTGGGTGGAGGGGACTCCGCCCCGGACGAGCAGCGACCAGGGACCTCTGGTCGAGTTCGCGAGCGTGGCCGGGGACTACTTCAAGACGATGCGGATCCCGCTCCTGGAGGGACGCCTCCTGCTGCCCGAGGACTCGGCGAGCGCGGCCACGGGGGTGGTGATCAACGAGGCGCTGGCGAAGGAGGCGTGGCCGGGCCGGAACCCTCTCGGCAAGCGCTTCAGCTACAGCGACAATCCGCCCGACTGGCTCACGGTGGTGGGGGTGGTGGCGAACGTGCGGGAGTGGGGCCCGGAGACGCCGCCGCTGGGCGAGGCCTACGCGCCGCTCGCCCGGGGGTGGACGACGTCGCAGTACCTCGTCGTGCGCACGGCGGGCGATCCCGCAGCGCTCGCGCCGGAGGTGCGCCGTGCCATCCTCGCCGTCGATCCGAGCCAGCCGCCCTCGGACGTCCGGACGATGAGCGAGCGCGTCGACCGCACGTTCGCGCAGCGGCGCTTCTACACGACGCTGATCGGGCTCTTCGCACTGGCTGCCCTCCTGCTGGCCGCTGCGGGAGTGTACGGAACCGTGTCCTACTTCGTGACCCGGAGCGTTCGGGAGCTGGGCGTGCGCGCGGCGCTGGGTGCCCGCGGCTCGAGCCTCGTGGGGTTGGTGCTGGGGCGGGGGGCGCGCCTGGCGGCGTGGGGGGTCCTGTTCGGGCTGGCGGGCGTGTGGGCGAGCACCCGCGTGGTGGGAGGGCTCGTCTACGGGGTGAAGGCGGTGGACGTCCCTACGCTGGCGAGCGGGTGCGCGCTGCTGGCCCTCGTCGTGCTCGCGGCCTCCGCGCTGCCCGCCGCGCGAGCGCTGCGCATCTCCCCCATGCTCATGCTGAGGTCAGAGTGAGCGGGACCGGTATCGACGCGCGCGGGGAGCCGATCATGCGTGTCACCGCCTACTGATCGCGTGATGCCAGCAGAGGATCGAACCGGCTCGCCCGTCTGGCCGGTACGTAGGCCGCAAGCGCCGCGACGCACAACAGGACGCACGGGACCGCGATGAACACGAGGGCGATGCGAATGCCCATTCCCCGCGTGCGTTGGGCGGTCGCGTAGGCCACGACGCCGGTATGTGCCGACGCACGTGACGACCAGCGCGAGCGCTGCGGACAAGCCGAGCAGCATCACTGGATAGCGATGCGGCGTGAGCGCGGCCTCGATCGACTCGTCCATCGACGTGACGCTCGCGATGGATCGTGGCTCCGCAGTCGCGCTCACGGCGCGTCGAATGGCGGCGCGCAACCCCGCGACTCGGCCCGCGGTCGAGCGTGCCACGAAGGACATCGGAGCGAGGAGCGCGAGCCAAGGAACAACCTCCGTACACTGTCGGAAGACGACAGTATCGTCTTCCGACGATACTT
>JBJKSF010000236.1:0-29722 GCA_046704285.1 Longimicrobiales bacterium
GGCCAACTACAACGCGGGCTACACCCGCGCGGTGGCCGACCTGCTGGGGGTGAGGTGGGAGGGCGGGATGCAGGCGTTCGTGATCGGCGGGCGCGGCGTGGTGCCCGACGAGAAGGGCAGGCTGCACCTAGAGGACGCCCCCGATCAGACCAACCGACTTCTCGGCCCATAGCTGTGACGGCACCTGTGACGATGGAGTCAGTTGAGGAATGACTCAACCTTGTAAGACGGTGTGAATCAAGCACATGCAGATTCGACGGCGCCGCGGATCCAGCCGACTCATAATCGGTAGGTCGCAGGTTCGATCCCTGCCGGGCCCACTTCGGCACTCCCGCTATCCCTCGGCCACGTCCTCCAGGAGCACCATGAGGTGCTCCGGGCGTCCAGCCAGGTCCCTCACCAGGCCGGTGCGCGTGCGCGCCCACAGCGGCTCGCCGTCCGCTGCGAGCATCCTGCGCTCCGCCTCGCTCGACTCCGGGTGCCCGGACGCCACCCGCGCCAGCTCGTCGCGGAGCGCGTCGCGGTCCCCTTCGTCGGAAAGCCGCTCCAGGCGCGTGCCCGGCAGCTCGTCCTCCCCGTAACCGAACACGCGCCGGAAGGCCGGATTGGTCTTCACCACGACGCCGTCCAGGCTCACGAGCACGATCGCCAGGCCGGAGCGCGCCCAGATCCAGTCGAACCCGGCCGCCTGGCCGTGCACGTCGCGAGCCTCGTGCTGGTCCGACACGTCCTCCACGGCGCCCTCGAGGTACAGCGTCTCGCCCTCCGGGGAGCGGTGCGCCCTGGCCGCGTTGCGTACGCGCACGACCCGCCCGTCCGGCCGCTTCAGGTCGCTCTCGAATCCGCGCACCACGCCGAACTGGTCGAGGCGGTCCAGGAAGCGCTCGCGATGGGCCGGGCTCACGAAGAAGTTGTGCGCGTACTCGAGCTCGAGGGTGTCCCGGTCCGGATGGCCCAGGAGCTGCACGAGCGACGGGTTCGCGTCCAGGAGCCGCCCGTCCGTCGTGGTGCGGTAGAGCCCGATGGGGAGGTGGTCGAACATCGAGCGATGGCGCTCCTCGCTGTCCCGCAGGGCAGCCTCCGCGCGCACCCGCTCCATGGCGTAGCGGATCGAGCGCTCCATGAGGTCGGGCTCGACCTTGGTCTTGTCGAGGTAGTCGGAGACCCCGGCCTCCATCGCCTCCAGGTCGACCTCGTACCGCCCCTTGCCCGTCAGGAGGATCATCGGCGAGCGGTTCAGGGCCGCCCGGGCCTCGCGCACGAGCTCGATGCCCGAGTCGTCGCCGAGCATGTAGTCGATCAGGTAGACGTCGTGCTCCCGCCGCGCGATCGCCTCCCGGCCCTCGGCGAAGGTCGGCACCCAGTCCAGCGTCAGCTCGGCACTGCGGATCTGGCCGAGGATCGCCTGGGTCAGCGCGAAGGACGCTTCGTCGTCATCGACCAGGAGGACACGGATCCGATCGTCGTTCGCCATGTCGTCACGAGGGGCATGGGCGGCGGGAGGAGGGCTGAGCAGGAAGCTATCTCGGCTCGCAGGACGGCGAAAGGATGGCGGCTCCTATTCGGTCTCGGGATCCGGAGGCCTGCGCAGGCGCTTGGTGCGGGCGCGGCGCCTCTTCTCCTCGAGGCGCGCGCGCTTCTCCCTCCCGGGCACACCGCTGGCGACGCGCGGCGTCTCCGGCGTGAGGCGCTCCACGAGCCGCTCGCGCAGACGCGCCAGGGCGATCGCGCGGTTGCGGTGCTGGCTCCGCTCGTCCCGGGCGACGACCCGGATGCCCGTGGGCCGATGCACGAGGCGCACGGCGCTGTCCGTCGTGTTCTGATGCTGCCCTCCCGGGCCTCCGGCGCGGAACGTCTCGACGCGGCACTGCGCGAGCAGCTCCTCGTCGGAGTCGGGGATCGGCGGCGGCGCAGCGTCCCGGCTCATACGCCGTCAGGGCCCACGCGCGCGAACATGGCACATCCCCTTGCTGCGGGGTACACTCCGGAACCCTGCCTACGACGGCTCCCGATGGGCTCGCTCCATGATCACCTTCGACCACGCCGAACAGCATCCGGGCGCCAGGCTCCTCTTCATCCTGGCATGTCTCGTCATCGTGGTCTACGGGCTGAGGCTCGCGGCACCGATCCTGCTGCCCTCCGCGTTCGCGCTCTTCCTGGCGATCCTGGGCCTTCCGGTCATGCTGGGCCTCCGGCGTCGCGGCCTGCCCGCCGTCCTCGCGATCACGGTGACCGTGGGGCTCGTCATGGCCGTCTTCGCCCTTCTCATCGTGCTGGCGGGCCAATCCCTCTCCACGTTCCAGACGCAGCTTCCGCGCTACGCCGTCCGCCTGCAGGGCCTCGAGGAGTCGTGGATCCGGTCGCTCGAGGTGCACACGGGCCTCCCGGTCGGAAACTATCTGAGCCTGGACCTCGTCAATCCGGCTGCCGTGGTCGAGCTCGCGGGCACGGCGGTGGGGCGCGTGGCCCGCTTCGTGTCCATGACGTTCCTGGTCTTTCTGATCATGATCTTCATGCTGGGCGAGGCCGTGGGCTTTCCGGAGAAGATCCGCACGATCCTGGGCGACGACCCGGCCGACCGGGAGCGCATGGTCAAGGTGGTCCGGGAGACGCAGACCTACCTGGGCATCAAGACGGGGATCTCGCTGGCGACGGGCCTCGCGGTGGGGGCCTGGGCCTACGTCACCGGGCTCGACTTCCCCGTGCTGCTGGGCCTCGTGGCGTTCGTGCTGAACTACGTGCCCACCGTGGGGTCCATCATCGCGGCCATTCCGGCGATCCTCCTCAGCCTGGTACTGTACGGGAGCTTCGCGCACGTCCTCCTCGTGACAGCCGGCTACGTGGTGGTGAACGTGATCCTCGGCAACATCCTCGAGCCGAGCCTCATGGGACGGCGCCTCGGTCTGTCCACCCTGGTCGTCGTGCTCTCCCTGCTGTTCTGGGGCTGGGCGTGGGGCCCCGTCGGGGCGTTGCTGTCCGTGCCGCTCACCGTGTTCGTGAAGATCTGGCTGGAGAACACGCGGGACCTGCGCTGGATCGCCGTGCTCCTCGACAAGCGGCCGGGCGCGGGCGGGTCGCTCGAGGACGGCAGCGCTGCCGGGGAGGCCGCGTGAGGCGGCGTCCCCTCACGAGGCGGACGACGGAACGCGGCAGAAGAGACTGAGAGACTGGAAGGAGTGATGGCATGCCACGCGTGAGCTTCGAAGATCTGCCCGCTCGCGGGCGCCTGTGGGTGTTCCCGTCGAGCCGGGCCCTGACCGTCGCGGAGGCGGAGGCGCTCCTCGACGAGGTGGACACCTTCCTCGACGGCTGGGCGGCGCACGGCGCTCCGCTCCGCTCCGGGAGGATGCTCGTCGAGGACCGCTTCCTGCTCGTCGGGGTCGACGAGGACGCGGAGGCCCCGTCCGGATGCTCGATCGACGCGCTGACGGGTCGCCTGCGCGCCCTCGGCCGCACGGTGGGCGTCGACCTGCTCGATCACACCCCGGTCTTCTATCGGGGCGAGGACGCCGTCGAGAGCGCACCTCGATCGGAGTTCCGCGCGATGGCGGCGGCCGGGGAGGTCGGTCCCGCGACGCGCGTGTTCGACACGACGCTCACGCGGATCGGCGACCTGCGGGAGGGCGGCCTGGAGCGCCCGGCGCACGCGAGCTGGCACGGGCGGGCGTTCGTGAGGGAGAGCTCGGCGGGCTGAGTCACGCTTGAGCAGCATTCCACGCGGGCTCCGGCTGATGGCGGCCGGGGCGTTCTTCTTTTCGCTCATGTCGGCCCTCGCGAAGGTCGCCGGCGCCGCCGTGCCCGTGTCCGAGATCGTCCTGGCTCGCTCGCTCGTGGTGGCCGTCGTGTCGGGCGCCTCCCTCGCGCGGGGTCGGGTCCGGTGGCTCGGCCGTGAGCCGCGGCTCCTGCTGGTTCGCGGGCTCCTCGGATTCGGAGCCCTCTGGTGCGTGTACTACGCAGTCGTGCGGCTTCCGCTGGCCGACGCGACCGTGCTGCAGTTCACCAACCCCGTGTGGACGGCCGTCGCCGCTGCCCTGTTCCTCGGGGAGGCCATGGCGCCGCGCGAGGCGCTGCTGGCGGCAGCCGGGCTGGGCGGCGTCCTGATGGTGGCGCGCCCGGCGTTCCTGTTCGGGCACGCCGCCTCCCTCGATCCGGGCGCGGTGGGCGTGGCGCTGGCGGGCGCGTTGATGACCGGCCTCGCGTACATGGTGGTGCGCAGGCTCCGGCGCGAGGTCCCGATGCTCGTCGTCTTCTGGTTCGCCGCGGTCTCGCTGCTGGCCTCGCTGCCGGCGGTGGCGAGCCATCCGGTCGTTCCGGGCCTCGGCACGGCGGCCGTGCTGCTCGGCGTGGGCCTGAGCGCCCACCTCGGCCAGATCCTCACGACGTGGGCGTTCCGCCTCGAGGCGGCGGGCCGCACGGCCGCCGTGGGCTATCTCCAGATCGTCTTCGCGGCAGGATGGGGGGTGGTGCTCTTCCACGAGGTGCCCGACGCCTGGACCTGGGTGGGTGCCACCGTGATCGTGGGCAGCACGCTGGTCCTCATGCGCTCGCACCCGCCCCGCCAGGCGGCGCCCGGGTCCGCCGTGGGACGATGACCGGACCATGACCCGACCGACGGAGCCTGACGGCCCGCCCCGCTCGTCCTAGTTTGGAGCCAGGCGGGTGCGAACCCGTCGCGCGGGCGCTTGGGGGCGCGGGCGCTTCGATCCCCAGCAGGGAGGAAGCTCATGAGAGGTCGGGAAGGGTGGCGCTCGGCCGTGCTGGGCGCCGCGCTGGTCGGGCTCCTGGCGGCAGGTGCGCGAGGTCAGGATCTGCCCACGCGCGAAGGCCTCGTGACGTTGGACCACGCCCGCCTCCTCTACGAGGTCGTGGGCACCGGCGAGCCGATCATCGTGGTGCCTGGGGTCCTCGGGCTGGACCACAACTACCTGAGGCCGGGGCTCGACGTGCTCGCCTCGGCAGGCCACTCCCTCGTCTATTACGACCAGCGCGGCACCGGGCTGTCGACGGCCCAGATGGACTCCGTGGGCATCAATCTTCCCGCCGTGGTGGACGATGTCGACGCCCTGCGACAGGTCCTCGGCTCCGACAGCGTGACGGTGCTGGGGCACTCCTTCGGCGCGCTCGTCGCTCTCGAGTACGCCCTGCGCTATCCCGAGCACGTCCGCGCGCTGATCCTCATGGATCCGCCGGCCATCGGGCCGGAGTGGAAGGCCGAGACGCAACAGCGCATCCAGGCGGCGCGCACGCCCGCCGACTCGGCGGCGCTGGACACGCTGATGGCGAGCGCCGGCTTCAAGGCCCGCGACCCGGCCGTCGTGAGCGAGGTCGAGCGGCTGTCGTTGCGGTGCGAGTTCCACGACACGACCCAGGAGGCGCAGCTCGACCTCCATCTCTCGGAGGCCACGGCCCGGAACGCTCCCCTCGTCGACAGCCTGCTCCAGGCGTCGGCCCGGGGCATCGACTTCTGGGCGCAGCTCGACTCGGTGCAGGCTCCCACCCTCGTCCTCCAGGGGAGGTACGACGTCGTCCCGGTGGCGATGGCCCGGGCGCTCGCCGACTCGCTCCCGCACGGTCGGCTGGCCGTGCTGGACAGCGGGCACTTCCCCTACATCGAGGATGCCCCGGGACTCGTGTCCGCCGTCTCGGTCTTCCTCCAGGATCTGCGGCAGCACTGAGGGGTGACCGTGGCGCTGCCGGAGTTGTCGTCGCTCATGCGGGAGGTGTCGGGGGCCTTCGTGTGGGGAGTCGCCAACCTCGTCTACCTGGACCGGCGGCGCCGCGGCCGCCGGGGCTTCGCGCGTCTGCTCGCGTTCTGGTTCGGGATGCCGGTGACCTGGGCCACGCTCTTCTTCGTGCGGGAGGCCGAGGAGGCACCGCTCCATCCGGCGGTCGACGACGAGGAGGCGCTCCTGCGCGAGGTCCGGCGCGACCGGGCGCTGCGCGAGGGTGAGGACGATGCGTCCTGAGTCCCGAAGGACCTGTGCTTAGAGGCGCTGGCCCTCGTCGAGCGTGACGTAGGCGCCCCGGAACGTGCCCACGAGCGCTCCCCCGCACGTCACTTCGACCGACACCGAGACGCGGGCCTTGCTCCATCTGCGCAACGTGCGCAGGAACCGGTCCCACGACGCGGCGTCGGGAGCCTCACAGCGTGCCTGGAAGGAGCCGTGCACGGGCGCGACGTAGCGCATCTCGCTCGTCTGGATGACCGTGCTCGCCCCCTCCATCCCCTCGTCGTGGAGGCGCTCGTGGACCAGGGTCCATCCGGCCAGGATCGCGAGCGCCGCGACGCTGCCCCCGAAGGCCGTGGCCCGGTGGTTGAGGTTGGGCTCCAGGGGAGCTTCCAGCGTCACGTCTCCCGGCGTCGCCGACAGCACGCGGGCCTCCATGGCGGCTGCCAGCGGGATGTGCTCGCGCAGGTACGCCTCGACCGCGGCGGGCGCTTTCAGAACTCCCCCACGAACACGATCTCCGGCACCAGCTCGTAGCCGGTCTCCCGAGCCACCGTCTCCCGCGCCAGGTCGATGAGGGCGCGCACGTCGGCCGCCGTGGCACCCCCCAGGTTCACGATGATGTTGGCGTGCTTGTGGAAGATGCCCGCTCCGCCGCTCAGGCGGCCCTTGAGCCCGACCTGATCGATGAGGCGTCCGGCTCCGATGCCCTCGATCTTGCGGAAGATCGAGCCGGCGCACGGGTAGAGCCACAGGTCGGGATGGCGCTCATCGCGCCACGCCAGGTTCTCGCGGATGACCCGGCGGAGCTCGTCCACCGGCGTGGGCACCAGGCGGAACGTCGCGGAGAGCACCACGTCGTCCCGCTCGTGCAGCACGCTCTGGTCGTAGCCGAACGCGAAGTAGTCCGCGCCCACCGCGCGGCGCTCGCCCTCCTGGGTGAGGATCTCGGCGGACTCGAGGATCTCCTCGATGAACACGGTGCGGTCGCGGCCCGGGGCGGGGGAGAGGAAGTGCAGGTTCTGCCAGAGCGCCCCGCCCACGGTGCTGGGGATGCCCACGAAGTGGTGCAGCCCACCGAGGCCCCGCTTCACGGTCCCGTCGATGAGGTCGGGGTACGTCTCGACGCCCGCACCGGCCTTGACGCTCGTCGCGTCCGGGAACTCCACGCCCCCTACCTCGCTTCGGATCACGAGGCCCCGGAAGCCCCGGTCGCCCACGAGGATGTTGGCGCCGCGGCCGAGGAGGAAGCTCGGGATCCCGGCGGCGCGGGCCGCCTGCACCGCCGTGGCCAGCTCGTCCGCGGTGCGCGCGCGGTACAGCACGTCGGCGGGCCCACCCACCCGGAACGTGGTGAGGGGGGCGAGCGGCACGGCGCGCTCCAGGCGCCCCGGATCGAGATCGGGGGCCAGGGCCTGGATCACCGCGTCGGGATGGCTCGTCATGGGCGATCGGGATTCCTCGGTGGGCGTGGGGCGCCGAAAAGATAGCCGACGCGCCGATGCCGGGGTACCCGGTCCACGGACGGTGCCACACGCCAAAACCCGAGGAGGATCAACGATGAGCACGACGATGGGGCGCGACTTCGCGCGGGCCCTCGCGCGGGATCTGGACAAGATGATCGGGGAGGTGCGGTCGTACCCCGACGACGAGAGCCTCTGGCTCACGGCCGGGACGATCAAGAACGGGGCAGGCACGCTCGCCGTGCACACGGCGGGGAACCTGGAGCACTTCGTGTGGGGTGCCCTGGGAGGAGGGGCGTACGCCCGCGACCGGACGGCCGAGTTCGCGGAGCGGGACGTGCCGCGTGCGGAGCTGGCCGAGAGGCTCGAGCGCTGCCGGGACCACGTCGTGGCCACGTTGGAGGCCCTGGACGACGCCCGCATGGGCGAGGACTTCCCGGCTCCACCCGCGCTTCAGGGCACGGTGCACTGGTTCCTCGTGCACCTCGTGGCCCACACCAACTGGCACCTCGGCCAGATGGACTACCACCGCAGGCTCGTGGCGGAACGCGCGGGGTGAGGACGGCCGCGGCGGCGCGACTCCGGCACCGGCCGGAGCCGGTCCCAGGTGTCCGCTTTTGGGACGCGCCGTCCCGACGACGCACGAACCGGAACGCACTTCATGCGATACATCACATGAAATTACGTCATGCAAGTCGATGTATACAAACATGTTAGCCACATGGAGGAAACCTGGCACGCACCTTTCTTCGTAGGGCGAGCCGGAACGAGGGTCCCGGTCCGGCCGGAGGGGGAAAGGGAGCGGTGAGGGGCGGTCGGTGATCTGCCCGCCGGCTCCGGTCGGACCCGGACCCGTTCCCGACGCGATCCGGCATCGTCAAGGCATGGGGGCGACATGGGACGGACGAGGAGAGAGAGCGGAGGCAGGAGGAGCGGACGGACGGGCGCGATCGGGGCCGTCTGCCTGCTCCCGGTGCTGACGGCGATGCCCGTGCGGGCGCAGGAGGTACCGAAGAACCTGACGCTCGCGGACGCGATCACGCTCGCGGAGCGGAACAACCCGACGTTCCTCACGGCGAAGGATCAGCAGGGGCCAGCCGACTGGACGACGGCGGCGGCGTACGCCCACATCCTGCCGCAGATGAGCGCGGAAGGCGGTGTGTACTACTCCGGGGCGGGTCCTCAGTACTACCAGAACATCCTCCTCGGCAGCCTGCCCGCGTCGTACCAATCCTATTACGGCCTGGGGCTCAGCTGGACGCTGGACGGCAGCACGCTCTTCGGGCTGAGCAACGCCCGAGCCAAGCAGAGGTCCGCCGAGGCGAACGTCGACGCGGCGCGCTTCACCCTGGCCACCCAGGTGGCGCAACAGTACGTGGCCGTTCTGCGGGCCCAGGACGCGGTGCGCGTCGACGAGCGGCAGGTGGCCTACGCCGAGCAGAACCTCAAGCTGGTGCAGACCGAGGTGGCCTCCGGGGCCAAGGCCGGGGCCGACGCGAAGGAGCAGGAGCTCGTGCTCGGCCAGGACCGCGTGCAGCTTCTCCAGGACCGCCAGGCCGTCGGGGACCAGGTGGTGCAGCTGGGCACGCAGATCGGCGTCGCGCTGCCCGACAGCGTGACGCTCGTGAGTCGCTTCGCGGTGTTCGAGCCTTCGTGGAGCGTGGACTCGCTCCTCTCCCTGGCGATGGCGACGCATCCCGCCGTGCGCGCCGACGAGGCCAGCGTGAGCGCGAGCGTCGCCGCGGTCCGCCAGGCGCGCACCGCCTACTTCCCGACGCTCACCGCCAGATTGGGGTTCCTGTCCGGCCAGTCCTCCGGGCAGGCGGTGAGCACGGGCCAGTTCGTGGCCCAGGACTCGCTCGGCTATCAGCATGACCTGCAACAATGTCAGTTTCAGAACGAAGTCAGCGCGGGGCTCACCCATCCGGCTCCCGGATACCCGTTCGATTGCTCCAGGTACGAGTGGACGCCTTCGGCGCGCCAGACGGCCGTCGCCGCCAGCAACGCCTTTCCGTTCCACTTCAACAAGAACCCCCTCCAGCTGAGCGTCGGCGTGTCCATCCCGGTGTTCACGGGCTTCTCCCGCCAGCGGGACGTCGCCCAAGCCTCCGCCGCCGTGAAGGACGCCAGGCAGGCGCTTCGTCAGGAGAGGCTGACGCTCCGCAAGGAGCTGACGCAGGCCTGGGACGCCCTGCGAGCCGACTACCAGATCGTGCAGGTGCAGAGGCAGAACCAGGCGGCCGCGCAGGAGGTGCTGGAGCAACGGCAGCGGCAGTACGCGGCCGGAGTGAGCCAGATCACCATCCTCAACCTGCTGCAGGCCCAGAAGGATCTGAGCGCCGCGGAGCAGGGCTACCTGCAGGCGGTCTACGACTTCCACTACAACCTGATCCGGCTCGAGGCGGCGGTGGGTCGGCCGCTGACGTCCGGTGAGGCGGCGGCCCCGGTCCAGACCGGCGGGGCCGGCGGCTTGTAGGAATACCCGAGGAGCGAACCGTGGACATCATTCGCGATACCAGGCCCCAGAAGAAGCGCAAGCGCATCGTTTGGGCGATCGTCGGCCTCGTGGCCGTCGTCGCCGTGACGCTGGGCGTGCGGGCGCTTCCCACGGCGGTGCCCACCGTGGACGGCTCCACCGTGTGGCGCGACACCGTGCGGCAGGGAACCCTGGTGCGGAAGGTGCGGGGTGCGGGAGAGCTCGTGCCCGAGCAGATCCGCTGGATCACCGCCGTGACGAACGGGCGCATCGAGCAGATCGTGCTCCTGCCGGGAACGACCGTGAAGAAGGGCGACCTCATCATGCGCATGAGCGACCCGGACGAGAACCTGGCCCTTCTCCAGGCGCAGGAGCAGCTCTCGCAGGCCGTCGCGACCTTGGCGCAGCTCCGCTCCACGCTGCGGACCGGCGAGCTCACGGCGCGCGCCGATCTGGCCCGGGACAGCAGCAACTACATGCAGGACAAGCGCGCGTACGAGTCGAACCAGAAGCTCTTCGACGAGAACCCGGACCTCGTGTCCCGCAACGACCTGCAGAACTCGAAGGACAAGATGGAGGCGGACCGGACGGAGATGCAGTCCGACCGGGACAACCTCCAGAACCTCGAGCAGACGTCCAAGGAGCAGATCGACGCGCAGCAGCAGCAGATCGCGCGGCTCCGCCAGGTGGTGCAGTTCCACGAGGACCGCCTGGCGTCCATGGACGTGCGCGCCCCGGTCTCCGGGGTGCTCGCGCCGCTGGACGTGGCGCTCCAGGACGGGCAGTGGGTGACCGAGGGTCAGAACCTCGCGCGGGTGGTCGTGCCCGGACGCCTGAAGGCGGAGGTGCGCATCCCGCAGACGCAGGCCCAGGAGGTGCTCGTGGGCCAGAAGGCGCTCATCGACATGCGCACGGACACCGTCACGGGCACGGTGAGCCGCATCGATCCATCGGTGCAGAACGGGACCGTGACGATCGACGTCAGGCTCCCGGACAACCTGCCGCCCGCCGCGCGGGCGGACCTGAGCATCGACGGTGAGGTGATCATCGATCGGCTCCCCGACGTGATCTACGTGGGCCGGCCGACGTTCGGGCAGGCGAACTCCACGGTCAGCCTGTTCAGGGTGGTGGACGGCGGGAAGTACGCGGACCGGGTGCAGGTGCACCTCGGGCAGAGCTCCGTCAACGAGATCCAGATCAAGAGCGGCCTCCGGCCCGGCGATGTCGTGATCCTCTCGGACATGTCGCAGTGGGACGACTACAACCGGATCCACCTCTCGGGGTGAGACCCGAAGGGGATCGGGGGGGCCGTCTCGCCGGCCGCAGGGCCGCACCTGGCACGACCCCGCGTTCCTGGTAGCTTGAGCGCCGGGAGCCCCGTCACCTCGCACCCGCATGGACCGCACGCATGATCCAGCTTCGCAACGTCGAGAAATCCTACCGCGTGGGGGCCGGCGAGACGTTCGTCCTCCGGCGCATCACGCTGGACTTCCACAAGGGCGAGTTCGCCACGATCATGGGCCCGTCCGGGGCGGGAAAGTCGACGCTGCTCTCGATCCTGGGCATGCTGGACGGAGACTGGCGCGGCGAGTACGAGCTCCTCGGTCACCGCGTGCACGACATGAAGCCGCGCCAGCGCATCGAGCTGAACAAGAAGTACATCGGCTTCGTGTTCCAGCAGTACCATCTGCTCGACGACCTCACCGTCTACGAGAACCTGGAGATCCCGCTCTCGTACCGGAACGTGAGGCGCAAGGAGCGCCAGGCGATCGTGGCGGACACGCTCGACCGCTTCCAGATCGTGGGCAAGAAGGATCTCTATCCGAGCCAGCTCTCCGGCGGCCAGCAGCAGCTCGTGGCGGTGGCCCGGGCGGTGATCGCCGACCCGGCCATGATCCTGGCGGACGAGCCCACGGGGAGCCTGCACTCGAGCCAGGGCCGCATGATCATGAACCTCCTCAAGCAGCTCAACCACGAGGGCACCACGATCATCCAGGTGACCCACAACGAGGAGTACGCTGGCTACGGCGACCGCATCGTGCAGCTCCGGGACGGCTGGATCGTCGACGAGTAGGCGATGAGCCGCGATCCCCGCGTGCTGGTCGCCGACGACCAGCCGGACGTGCTGGAGGCCCTGCGCCTCCTGTTCAAGGGCCAGGGCTTCGACGCCGCGGCGGCGCGCTCGCCGGCGGAGGTCCTGCGCGCGGTCGAGCACGGCGACTTCGACCTGGCGCTCATCGACCTGAACTACACGCGGGACACGACCTCGGGACGCGAGGGACTCGACCTCCTGGGCCGGCTGCACGAGCTCGACGCCACGCTCCCCGTGGTCGTGATGACGGCGTGGGGAAGCGTGGAGGGTGCCGTGGAGGCGATGCGGCGCGGCGCCCGCGACTACATCGAGAAGCCCTGGGACAACGACCGTCTGCTGGCCACCATCCGCACGCAGGTCGAGCTGGGGCGCGCGCTCCGGCGCAGCCAGAGGCTGGAGGGGGAGAACCGGCACCTCAAGGGGGAGGGGGCCCCGGAGCTCATCGCCGGGGCGCAGGCCATGGAGCCGGTCCTCGAGCTCATCGACCGCGTGGGTCCTTCCGAGGCCAACGTCCTGATCCTGGGGGAGCACGGCACGGGCAAGGAGGTCGTGGCCCGCTGGCTCCACGCGGTGTCGCCGCGCGCGCGAGGCCCCCTGGTGCCGGTGAACGCGGGGGGCTTCAGCGAGGGAGTCTTCGAGAGCGAGATCTTCGGCCACGTGAAGGGGGCGTTCACCGACGCGAAGACGGACCGGGTAGGGTGCTTCGAGCTCGCCGACGGCGGCACCCTCTTCCTGGACGAGATCGCCAACGTGCCGCTGCAGCAGCAGCCCAAGCTCCTCAGGGTGCTCGAGACCGGTGAGATCCAGCGCGTGGGCTCCTCCAAGGTGCGCACGGTCGACGTGCGCGTGCTCTCGGCCACCAACGCGGACCCCGCGGTCGCGGTCGCGGAGGGCCGCTTCCGTGAGGACCTGCTCTACCGGCTGAACACGGTGGAGATCCGCCTCCCGCCGCTGAGGGACCGGCGCGAGGACATCCCGCTCCTCGCCCGACACTTCCTCGGGCGCTACGCGAGCCGTTACGGGCGCGGCGTCGAGGGTGTCTCCGAGACCGCCATGGACGCGCTGATGCGCCACCCGTGGCCGGGCAACGTGCGCGAGCTCGAGCACGCGGTCGAGCGGGCCGTGCTCATGACGCGCGGAAGCCGTATCGAGGCGGCGGACCTCGGCCTGGGCCGCAGGCCGGACGGGTCGGTGCCGATGGAGGAGCTCACGCTGGAGGAGGCCGAGCGCATCCTCATCGAGAAGGCGCTCGAGCGGCACCAGGGCAACGTCAGCAGAGCGGCGGAGGCCCTCGGCCTGAGCCGCAGCGCCCTCTATCGCCGCCTCCAGCATCAGGATCCCGGAGGGTAGCGCCCTGCCGGGTTGGTGGAGCCGCCTGAGCCACGACCGCCGGGTGCTGATCCTCACGGTGGTCGCAGGGCTGCCGGGGATCGTGGTCTCGCTGGCGTTCGTCTGGCTGGGCGACTTCTCCCCCAAGGTCCAGTGGACGGGCACGATCCTCCTGCTGGGCTCGTGGCTGGCGCTGACCGCCACCGTACGGCAGAACGTCGTACGCCCGCTCGGCTCGCTGGCGAACATGCTGGCCGCCCTGCGCGAAGGCGACTTCTCGATCCGGGCCCGCGTCGGGGACGCCTCGGACCCGCTCTCCCTCGCCTACCTGGAGGTCAACGCGCTCGAGGAGGTGCTCCGGGAGCAGCGGCTCGGGGCCGTCGAGGCCACGGAGACGTTGCGCAAGGTGCTCGAGGAGATCGACGTCGCGGTGTTCGCCTTCGACGACGGGCCGACCCTGCGCCTCGTGAACCGCGCGGGGGAGCGCCTCCTCGGCCAGCCCTCGGAGCGCCTCCTGGGGCGGAGCGCGGAGGATCTCCGCCTCACCGAGGCGCTCGGCGGGGTGACGCCCCGCACGCTCGAGATGGCGCTACCCGGCGCAACGGGCAGGTGGGAGCTGCGCCGCTCCGTGGTGCGGCAGGAGGGCTTTCCGCTCCAGCTCCTCGCGCTTTCGGACCTGAGCCGCGCCCTGCGCGAGGAGGAGCGCCAGGCGTGGAAGCGCATCATCCGCGTGCTCTCCCACGAGATCAACAACTCGCTCACCCCGATCAAGTCGATCGCCGGCAGCCTCCAGAGCCTGCTGGCGCGCCGCACGCTGAACGAGGAAGCGGAAGGCGACGTCCAGCGTGGCCTGCAGGTCATCGCGAGCAGGGCCGAGACGCTGGGGCGCTTCATGGCCTCGTACGCGAAGCTGGCGCGACTTCCGCAGCCGGAGCTCGGCCCCGTCGACGTGGGCGGTCTCGTGAACCGGGTGGCGCATCTGGAGACCCGCGTGGGCGTGGAGGTCGTCGAGGGCGGGCCGGTCACGATCCGCGCGGACGCGGACCAGCTGGAGCAGGCACTCATCAACCTCGTGCGCAACGCAGCGGACGCGACCGTGGAGGCGGGCCCGGGCGGGCGGGTCACCGTGCGCTGGTACACGCGCTCGGGCAGGCTCCACCTGTTCGTCGAGGACGAGGGCCCGGGCCTGGGGGACACGGGCAACCTGTTCGTGCCCTTCTACACCACCAAGCCGGGAGGCTCGGGGATCGGTCTCGTGCTGTCGCGCCAGATCGCCGAAGGCCACGGCGGCACGCTCGCGCTGGAGAACCGGCAGGGGCGCTCCGGGGTGCAGGCGGAGCTGACGCTGCCCGTCGACCCGGAGGGAACGCCCGCGTAGCGGGGCGGCTCCGCGCCTCGCGTCCGACCCCCGGGCCGATCGAGGGGCACGCTCGACACGACGGAGGTCCTCGCCGCCTCGCCGGCCTCTTCGAGCGCCTCCCCCCGGGGGCACGGGTCGGCGAATCCTGGATCGGAAACGGGCGTTTTGGCTCGTGGCGTGGCCTCTTCCATGACATTACCTTGCTTTCACCGACTGTGATCGTGCCGCGTGCCGCGGCTGGCGCGGCGTGGGGGAACGCGTCTCCTCAGGGTCTGGTGCGCTTGTATCAACGCCCGCTCAAAGTTCTCCTGGTCGAGTCCGATCGCGAGTATCTCGACGAGCTCCGCGAGCGGCTCGGAGACGTGCGCTCGGCGCCCATGGAGATCGAGTGGGCAGGCGAGCTGAGCGACGCGCTCGCGCGCCTCGCGCAGGGCGGGATCGACCTCGTGCTGCTCGACCTGATGCTGCCCGACTCCGCGGGAGTCGTGACGTTCGAGCGTACGTACGCGTTCGCGCAGGACGTCCCGATCGTGGTCCTGACCGACCTGGACGACGAGGGCGCGGCGATGAGCACGGTGCAGGGAGGGGCGCAGGACTATCTCCTCAAGGACGAGGTGCAGCCGGCCGTGCTGGCCCGGGCGGTGCGCCACGCCATCGAGCGGCACCGCTTGTTGTCGGCGCTGAGGAGCCTCTCGCTCATCGACGATCTCACGGGTCTGTACAACCGCCGCGGCTTCACGGACCTCGGCGAGCAGTACCTCAAGCTCGAGCGCCGCAAGGGGCGCGGCGTGACGATGGTGTACCTCGACCTGGACCGCTTCAAGACGATCAACGACTCGCTGGGCCACCACGTCGGCGACCGGGCGCTGCTCAAGGTGGCCGACATCCTCAAGGCGACGTTCCGCCGCTCGGACATCATCGCGCGTCTGGGCGGCGACGAGTTCGCCGTGCTCGCGCTCGAGGCCTCCGACGAGAGCGCCGAGCTCCTCGTCGTCCGGCTGAAGGAGAGGATCGGCGAGTTCAACCGTCTCGGCAGGGAGCCGTATCAGCTCTCGGTCAGCATCGGCATGGCACGCCACGACGCCGATCTGCGGATGCGCCTCGAGGACCTCGTCACGGAGGCCGACCGGGCGATGTACGAGGAGAAGCGACGGAAGCGGAAGGCGGTGCTCGAACGACGATGAGCGGATCCGAACCCGAGCGGCAGCCCGAGGCCCTGGGCCCGCAGCAGTCGACGGCCGTGCACTGGCTGGTGCGCATCGCGGAGCGCGCCGGGCCGGCGAGCGGCGAAGGGGAGGGTCTGCCCGAGATCGCCCCCAGCACGCGGGCGGCGGAGGCGTGGGGCCGCGTGACCAAGGCCTACGGGCTCTCCGACCAGAGGCTGGCCGAGCTCGTGGCCCAGTACTTCCGCCTCAAGGTGGCCGACTTCCAGGCGGCGGATCCCAACGCGGCGCTCCTGATCTCGGAGACGATGGCGCGCAAGCACCACATCTTCCCGTTGATGGAGGACGACCGCCACTTCGTGGTCGCCACGTGCGATCCCACGGACGTGGAGGCCGAGCGGGCGCTGGGCTTCACGACGGGTCGCGCGACGGGCTTCGAGGTGGCCGCGCCGGTTGCGATCCAGGACGCGATCGACCAACGCTTCTCCCCGGAGAAGGCCGTGAAGTCCCTGCTCGGCACGCTCGAGGCCGAGGGCGACGACATGGTGAAGCTCGTCGAGGAGATGGGCCCGGAGTCCATCACCGAGGAGGACGCCCTCGCCACGCCCGTGGTCAAGCTCACGAACCTCATCATCCGCGACGGCATCAGCTCGGGCGCGAGCGACATCCACGTCGAGCCGGGGCGCGCCACGGGCTCCGTCCGCTACCGGGTGGACGGCGTCCTGCGCAAGCACATGGATCTGCCCATGTCCGCCCTGAACCGGGTCATCTCCCGGATCAAGGTCCTGTCGCGGCTGGACATCGCGGATCGCCTCCGCCCGCAGGACGGCAAGGCCAGGGTGCGGATCCGGAACCGGGGTTACGACCTGCGGGTCTCGACGATCCCTGCGGGCGGCGCGGAGAAGTGCGTGATCCGGATCCTGGACTCGAGCGCGGCGCACACGCTGGACGACCTCGACCTGCCGAAGCACGAGCTCGACCGCCTGCGTCAGCTCCTCCAGAACCGCGACGGGGTCGTCGTGATCACGGGGCCCACCGGATCCGGCAAGACGACCACCCTGTACGGGGCGCTGCGCGAGCTGGCCGACGGCAAGGTCAACATCATGACCGTCGAGGATCCGATCGAGTACGAGCTGCCGGGCATCACGCAGACGCAGGTCGAGACCAAGCAAGGGGTGACGTTCGCGGCGGCGCTCCGGGCCATGCTGCGGCAGGATCCCGACGTGATCCTGGTGGGGGAGATCCGCGACAAGGAGACTGCGGTCACCGCGGCCCAGGCGGCCATGACGGGCCACCTGGTCCTCGCGACCGTCCACGCCAACGACGCGGTGAGCGCCGTCACGCGTCTGGCCGACATGGGCCTGCAGTTCGGCATCATCGCCCAGACGCTCCGTGGCGCGATCGCGCAACGGCTCCTGCGGCGGGTCTGCCCGGCCTGCGCGGAGCCGGTGCGCGGCCAGCTCACGCCGGACGAGAGGCGCCTCACGGAACGGTACGGCGTCGAGCCCGTCGTGAGGGCGGTGGGCTGTCCGGAGTGCGGCTTCACGGGCTACCGGGGACGCATTCCCGTGAACGAAGTGCTGGTGGTGGGCCCGAGGTTCCAGCAGGCCGTGGAGCAGCGCAAGGGATGGCAGACCCTGAGCCGCGTGGCGACGCAGGGCGGCATGCGCGGCATCCACGAGGTCGCCCTCGAGTGGGTCGGCATGGGACGCACGACGCTGGTGGAAGTCGAGCGCGTCCTCGGCCAGGCGATCGACGAGGAAGAGAAGAAGGCGGCGAAGGGGCCTCCGCGCATCCTGCTCGTGGACGACGACGAGAGCGCACGGCTGCTCATGCGCACGCTGCTCGAGCGCGACGGCTGCGAGGTCCAGGATGCCGAGGACGGGTACCGCGCCCTGGAGATCCTGAAGGATGACCCCGACTACAACCTCGTCATCCTCGACCTGGCGATGCCCGGTCTGAACGGACGGGACGTGCTCCAGCAGATCCGCGGTTCGGTGGAGACCTCGGCGCTCCCGGTCCTCATCCGGACGGGCACCGGAAGCGAAGCGCTGGAGGCCGAGCTCCTGGAGGCCGGAGCCGACGACTACGTGGAGAAGTCGGTGGACGCGGACCGGTTCATGGCCCGGGTCCACGCCGTGCTGCGACGGGCTCTGCTGTGAGGGCGCCCCCGCCCGCGTAGCCGTGCTGCGCACGCGACCGGTCCCGAGCCGACGCGATTGACACACCCCCATGGGCGGGACACGTTTACAGGCTGTCACCCGACGTCCCGACCGCTTCTTCCGTCGCAACGACGCGCTGGGAAATGTTCAAAACCGTTCGCGGCCGCCTCATCACGATCTTCCTGGTCATCCTCGTGGCCGGCTGGCAGCTCCACTCGCACGGGCTCAAGCTGGGCCTCGACCTCCAGGGCGGCATGCACATCGTGGAGGAGGTCGACGACCCGCACGACACGATGAGCTCGGCGGCCAAGAGGGACGCGATCGACCGCGCCAAGCGGATCGTGCAGCAGCGCATCGACGAGCTGGGCGTCGTGGACCCGCTCGTCCAGACGGCGGGAGACGACCGGCTCATCGTCGAGCTCCCGGGCGTCACCAGCCAGAAGCGGGCCGAGTCGATCATCAACGAGGAGGGCTACCTCGAGTTCAACCTCGTCCGGCCGACCACGGACATGGAGAAGGCGCTGCCGCGCATGGACCGCGCGGTCGTGAACGCGCTGGGCGTGGACTCCATCCGGAGGATGGGCAAGGCGGGCCAGGCCGCCGCCGCTCCCCAGGAGGGGGGCAAGCAGCTCGAGAAGCTCCTCTTCGGGGCCGACACGGCGCACGCCGACACGACCAAGGGAGGCAAGCCCGGGGCCAAGTCGCGGAAGGGGCCGGCGGCGGCCGCGCAGGACTCCGCGCAGAAGGCCGAGCAGGAGGCCGAGGCGATGCGGCCGCTGACCGCGCTGCTCGACCAGGGCGACTATTTCGGGACGTTCTTCGTGGCGGCCGAGGACGTGCCGACCGTCGAGGAGTTCCTGAAGCTGCCGGACGTGCAGCGCTCGATGCCGCGGGGTGAGGAGCTCCTGTGGGGCCAGCACGTGGTCGCCCGCGGGGGCCGCAACTACAAGCGGCTGTACGTGCTCGAGAGCAGGCCGTTCCTCACGGGCTCCTATCTCGACAACGCGACCGCCGTACGCGATCCCCAGAACAACCAGTCCGAGGTGCAGTTCACGCTCAACCGGGCGGGTGGGCGTCTGTTCGAGCGCTTCACCGCACAGCACGTCGGCGACTACCTGGCCATCGTGCTCGACGACCAGGTCATGAGCGCCCCGGTCATCCAGTCGCGCATCGGCGCGCGGGGCCAGATCGAGATGGGCAACAGCCCCATGGCGGACGCCCAGGACCTGGCGCTCGTGCTGCGGGCCGGGGCGCTGCCCACCAAGCTCAACATCATGTCGGAGAGCACGGTCGGACCGTCGCTCGGCAAGGACTCGATCGAGCAGGGCAAGATCGCGGGCCTCCTGGGCGTCATCCTGGTCGTGTTCATCATGGTCGGCTACTACCGGATGGCGGGCCTGCTCGCGGTGCTCGCGCTCGGCGTGTACGTGGTCATCCTGATGGGAACGCTGGCCGGCTTCGACTCGACGCTCACGGTGCCGGGCATCGCCGGCATCGTGCTCTCGATCGGGATGGCGGTGGACGCGAACGTCCTCATCTTCGAGCGAATACGGGAGGAGCTCGCCGCCGGGCGAGCGACCCGGACGGCGGTCGACGAGGGCTTCATCCACGCCATGCCGGCCATCGTCGACTCGAACATCACGACGCTGATCACCGGCCTCATCCTGTTCCAGTTCGGCACCGGACCCGTCAAGGGCTTCGCGGTCACGCTGACCATCGGGATCGTCGCGTCGTTCTTCTCGGCCATCTTCGTGACCCGCACCTTCTTCCTGCTGTATCTGCGGCGGAAGAAGGCGTCGGATCCCATCAGCATCTGAGCGGCGGCGATGAGACTCTTCAGCCAATCCGACTACCCCTTCATCGAGCGCCGCAAGGGCGCCTACGTGATCTCCGCCCTGGCGCTCACGATCTCGATCGGCGCGATGATCTACAACGTCTTCACGATCGGGACCTGGATGAACTACGGGGTCGACTTCACCGGCGGCTCCCTGGTGCAGGTGGACTTCAACAAGCCCGTGACGGCCGCGGAGGTCCGGCGCGCGCTCGGCGGAAGCCAGTCTCTGCCCATCAACCAGATCGGACGGGGCAGCGATTTCGTCATCCGCGCGCCGCTCGAGAAGCAGACGATCGAGGAGGTGTCGGCGCGGATCCAGGCCGAGCTGACGAAGGCGGTCGGCCCGGGCACGTTCACGGTGGCGCGCCAGGAGCTCGTGGGCGCGAAGGTCGGCGGCGAGCTGCAGGTGAAGGCCGCGGAGGCGATCGTCCTCTCGTTCCTGTTCACGCTGATCTACCTCGCGTTCCGGTTCGAGACCCGATTCGGCGCGGCCGCCACGATCGCCACGGCGCACGACACGTTCCTCACGCTCGGGTTCCTCGCGTTCTTCAGGGTCCCGATCGAGCTGCCGACCGTCGCGGCATTGCTGACGATCGTGGGCTACTCGCTGAACGACACGATCGTCGTCTTCGACCGCATCCGGGAGAACCTGCACAAGAAGGGCGCGCGCAAGCGCGACCCGATCGTGCTCGTCGACGAGTCGATCAACGAGACGCTGCCCCGCACGATCCTGACGGCGGGCACCGTGGTCGCCACGCTGATCGCGCTGCTCGTGCTGGGCGGCACGGTGATCCAATCCTTCGCGGCCGTGATGCTGATGGGCGTCGTGGTCGGCACGTACTCGTCGATCTTCGTGGCGTCGCCGGCGCTGCTGTACATCCAGTCCCGGTGGGGCGAGGGCTCCGGCGGCGACAGGAAGAAGAAGGCGAAGAGGCCGAGAGCGCAGCCGGCCGCCGTGTGATCGAGCTCTTCGACAGCCACTGTCACCTCACGGACTCCGCCTTCCTGCCGGACCGCGAGGCGGTGCTGGACAGGGCTGTCGAAAGCGGCGTGACGCGCGTCGTGAGCGTCGCGTCGGACGTGGCGGACGCCCGCGCCGCCGCGGATCTCGTGCGGGAGAGGGGGGGCAGAGGCATCTGGTGCACCGCGGGGATCCATCCCCACGAGGCGGCGTCCGCGGCTCCCGACGCGCTCGAGGGCATCCGTGCGCTCGTCCGGGAGAGCCCGGCGGTGGTCGCGATCGGGGAGACCGGGCTGGATTACCACTACGACCACTCGCCGCGGCCCGTGCAGCGCGCGCTCTTCGAGAGCCAGCTCGCCCTGGCGTCCGAGCTGGATCTGCCCGCGATCGTCCACGCACGGGACGCCGACGCGGACGTGGCGGCGGCCCTGCGCTCGATGCCACGCGGCACGCGCGGCGTGCTGCACTGCTTCGTGGGCGGGCGGGCGCTCTTCGACGCGGGCATGGAAGCCGGATGGTACGTGTCGTTCTCGGGCATCGCCTCCTTCCGGAGCTTCGCGTCGCTCGACCTGCTGCGCGAGGTGCCGGAGGACCGCCTGCTGGTCGAGACCGACGCGCCCTACCTGGCGCCCGTGCCGATGCGGGGCAAGCGCAACGAGCCCGCCTTCGTGCACCATACCGTGACGGCGCTGGCCGCACACCTGGGGTCGAGCTTCGAGGCCGTGGCCTCCCGCACGACCGCCAACGCGCGGCGGCTCTACGCGGTGATCTGAGGGGTCGAAGGGGCGCGGATGGCGCGTAGGATCCGGATCCTGCCGGACGCGGTGGCCAACCAGATCGCCGCCGGAGAGGTGGTGGAGCGCCCCGCGTCCGTCGTGAAGGAGCTGGTGGAGAACGCGCTGGACGCCCGGGCGACCCGCGTCGAGATCGCGGTGGAGCGCGGCGGCAAACGCCACATCCGGGTCACCGACGACGGCGTGGGCATGGGCCGCGAGGATGCCCTGCTCAGCCTGGACCGCCACGCCACGAGCAAGATCGCCGCGGCCGGGGACCTGAAGGGCATCCGCTCCTTCGGGTTCCGGGGCGAAGCGCTCCCCTCGATCGCGGCCGTGTCGAGGCTGACGCTCGAGACGCGGGATCCGGAAGACGATGTGGGCACGCGCGTGCGCGTGCACGCCGGACGCATCGGTGCGGTGGAGGACTTCGCGCGGCAGCGGGGCACGACGGTCGACGTGGCGAGCTTGTTCCTGAACGCGCCGGCGCGGGCGAAGTTCCTCAAGTCGGTGAGCGCCGAGGTGCGGGCGATCGCGGAGGCCGTCACGGCGCTGGCCCTGGCCAACCCCACGGTCGCGTTCCTTCTCACGTCCGACGGGCGCACGCTCCTCGAGCTGGCCGCCGCCGCCGGCGCGCCCCAGCGCGTGGCGCAGATCTGGGGCGAGGAGGCGGCCGCCACGCTCGTCCCGGCTGGAGCCGAGGCGGAGGGCGGCCTGAAGCTGCGGGGGCTGGTGCAGCGCCCCGACGCCGCCAAGCCCGGCCTGCGCCGGGCCCACCTGTTCGTGAACGGGCGTCCCTTCCGCGATCCCGCCCTGATCCGCGCGGCCGAGCGCGGGTACCGCACGACCGTCCCCCCGCGGGCCCGCCCGTGGCTCCTGGTCTACCTGCGCGTGCCGGGCGCCGACGTGGACGTGAACGTGCATCCCACCAAGGCCGAGGTGCGCTTCCGCGACCCGGGGAGGATCGAGGGGCTGGTCGAGTCCGCGGTCCGGGAGGCCCTCGAGGGGGAGGGCAGCTCCGCGACCTTCGAGAGCCGACCGGCAATGCCTGCCCCGGCAGTGCGCGAGCGCGGACCCGATCGGGCGGGCGGGGCACGGGCGCGAGATCCCCAGATGGCGCTCTTCATGGCCGGAGCCGCGGCGGACGAGATCGACACCGAGGGGGAGGCGCTTCCCACCGCGGAGGACCTGCGGGAGAGGAGGCGGCTGTGGCAGGTGCTCGATACGTACATCATCGCCGAGACGCGGGACGGCCTCCTGATCGTGGATCAGCACTCGGCGCACGAGCGCGTGCTGTTCGAGCGCCTCATGCGGGCGTTCGAGCGGGGCGGTCAGGAGGGCCAGCACCTCCTCTTTCCGCTCACGCTCCGTCTCACGCCGGCCGAGTGCGCGCTCGTCGAGGAGCTGCGGGGGCTCCTCGGCCGTGCGGGCTTCGAGGTGGAGGGCTTCGGGAAGGACACGGTCATCGTGCGCGCGGTGCCCGATCCGCATCCGTACTTCGACGCCGAGCGCGCGTTCCGCGAGATGGTGGACGAGCTGACGCGCGGCTCGGAGCTCGTGCGCTCCGCGCGCAACCAGCACGAGCGCATCGCGAAGACGTTCGCCTGCAAGAGCGCGATCAAGGCGGGCCAGCGGCTCTCCGATGTCGAGATGCAGGAGCTGTTCGACCAGCTCTTCGCCACGGAGCTTCCGCACCACGACGTGCACGGACGCCCGACGATCGTGCGCCTGCCGGCGGCCGAGCTGGAACGAAAGTTCGGGCGCTGAGGATGGGCTCGCCGCGCTTCCTGGCGATCACGGGCGCCACGGCCACCGGGAAGACGGCGCTGTCGCTCGCCGTGGCCCGCCGCCTCGCGGTCGAGATCGTGTCCATGGACTCGCGCCAGGTCTACAGGGGCATGGACGTCGGCACCGCCAAGGTGAGCCGGGCGGAGGCGGCGGGCGTGCCCCATCACGGCCTCGACCTGATCGATCCCGACGAGCGCTATTCCGCGGGTCGCTTCGCGCGCGACGCGCGCCGGTGGATCGAGGAGATCCTCGCGCGCGGGCGGGTGCCGCTCCTGGTGGGGGGCACCGGTTTCTTCCTGCGGGCCCTCGCACGGCCGATGTTCGCGGAGCCGCCCGTGGACGAGCGGCGGCGAGGGGCCCTGAGGGCCTTCCTGCGCCGCCAGCCTCCTGAGAGCCTGGCGCGTTGGGTGCGCATGCTCGATCCCGCGAGGGCCGAGCTCGCCGTGCAGGGAGGGCCGCAGCGCATGAGCCGGACGTTGGAGGTCGCGCTCCTGACGGGCCGTCCGCTGTCGTGGTGGCACCGTGAGACTCCGGCCGAGCAGGAGCCGCAGGAGGGCGTCGTCGTGGCCCTGGAGCTGCCACGCGCCGAGCTCGACCGGCGCATCGAGGCGCGCGTCGCGACGATGATCGAGCGCGGTCTGGTGAACGAGGTTCGCGGCCTCCTCGCGCGCGGCTTCGGGCCCGGTGCACCCGGAATGACGGGTACGGGGTATCGGGAGATCGCCCGACACCTGGCGGGCGCGTGCACGCTCGACGACGCGGTCGAGGAGATCCGCCGGAACACCCGGCGGTACGCCCGCCGGCAGGTCACGTGGTTCCGGCATCAGCTTCCCGGGACCGCCCGACGCATCGACGCGACGCGACCGCTGCCGGACCAGGTGCGCCTGACGCTGGAGGCATGGGAGGACGCCGGGGGCGGGCGTCCGCGTGCTGCGACGACGACCGAGGAGCCTTCGTGAAGATCGGAATCACCTGCTATCCCACGTACGGCGGCTCCGGAGCCGTCGCCAGCGAGCTGGGGCTCCAGCTCGCGGACCGGGGCCACGAGGTCCACTTCATCTCCTACGCCCAGCCCTTCCGGCTGGGTGCCTCCCACTTCAGCGAGCGGGTCTTCTTCCACGAGGTCGAGATGGAGGATTACCCGCTGTTCGAGCATCCGCCCTACACCCTGGCCCTGGCCGTGGCGATCCACGACACCGCGCGGCGCGAGGAGCTCGACCTCATCCACGTGCACTACGCGATCCCCCACGCCACCTCGGCGTGGATCGCGAGCCGGATGCTGGCCGGCCAGAGCGAGATGAAGATCGTCACGACGCTGCACGGCACGGACATCACGCTGGTCGGACTGCATCCGTCGTTCAACTCGATCACCGCGTTCTCGGTGATGCAGTCGCAGGGGATCACGGCCGTGTCGGAGTTCCTGCGCGACGAGACGGTGCGCGACTTCGGCGTGCCCGCCGAGCGGATCGAGGTCATCCCCAACTTCATCGACACCGACGTGTGGCACCCCGGCAAGGAGCCGTGCCACCGGGCGAGCCTCGCGCCCCAGGGCGAGAAGATCGTCATGCACGTCTCGAACTTCCGCCCGCTGAAGCGGCTGGACCACGTGGTGGAGATCTTCCGCCGCATCCGCGAGCGGGTGCCGGCGCGCCTGGTCATGGTGGGGGACGGTCCGGAGCGGCTGCACGCGGCGCAGTGCGCGGAGGAGCTGGGCGTGCGGGAGCACGTGCTCTTCCTCGGCAAGCACGCGTCGGTGGACGAGCTGGTCTCGTGCGCGGACCTGTTCGTGCTCCCGTCGGAGACCGAGTCGTTCGGCCTCGCCGCCCTCGAGGCCATGGCCTGCGGGGCTCCCGTCGTCGCGTCGCGCGTGGGCGGGCTCTCCGCGCTCGTCGAGCACGGCGTGTCCGGCTACCTGTTTCCCGTGGGCTCCGTCGAGGAGATGGCGGAGGCGGGCATCCGCATCCTGACCGACCCGGAGCACCACAAGGCGCTCTCGGAGGCGGGGCGGCGGATCGCGACGGAGCGCTTCTCGGCCTCGGCGGTCGTGCCGATGTACGAGCGCTATTACCGTCGCGTCCTCGAGGGGACGTCTTGAGCGGGCTTCCGGATGAGCGCGAGCTCCCGGGTGGGCGCGTGACTCCCGTGGGCGAGACGACCGTGGGAGGCGACATGGAGCTGGCGCGCGCGCGCCGCGCGCTGGTGCGCGCCGCCCTGGAGGAGGACGTCGGGAGGGGCGACTGGACGACCCAGTGGACCGTCCCGTGCGACAGGCGGAGCCGCGCCGTCATCGTGGCCAAGGAGGAGCTTGTCCTGGCGGGCACGGACTGCGTGGTGGAGGTCTTCGGGAGCATCGACCCGGAGCTGCGCGTGGAGGTCCTCGTCGCCGACGGTGCCGCGGCCCGGCCCGGCGACGTGCTCGTGCGCCTCGAGGGCATCACGTGGTCGATCCTCACCGGCGAGCGCACGGCGCTCAACTTCGTGGCCCACCTGTCGGGCATCGCGACCCACACGCGTCGGTTCGTGGAGGCCGTCGAGGGAACCGGCGCCCGCGTCGTGGACACGCGCAAGACCACCCCCGGATGGCGGCTGCTGGAGAAGGCGGCGGTGCGCGCGGGTGGGGGCACGAACCACAGGATCGGGCTCTACGACATGGTCCTCATCAAGGACAACCACGCGGACGCGGTGGGTGGGGTGGCCGCGGCCGTGGCGGAGGTGCGCGACTGGAACGACCTGGGCCTCGAGATCGAGGTGGAGGTGCGCACGCTCGAGGAGCTCGACGCCGTGCTGCCGCTGGCCGTGGACCGCATCCTCCTCGACAACATGGACACCGCGACGATGCGCGAAGCCGTCCAGCGGGTGCACGCGCTCGGCCCCTCACGACCCCTGGTGGAAGCATCGGGCAACGTGACGCTCCGCACCGTGCGCGCGGTGGCCCAGACGGGCGTCGACCTCGTCAGCGTCGGGGCGCTGACGCACTCCGCGCCCGCGGCCGACCTCTCGCTCCGCATCGAGGCGACGCAGGGGGAGCAGGGCGAAGCCACGAAGGCGGAGGGCGCGCGGTGACGCTGCTCGCGCACTGGGAGGGGGAGCCGGTGGGCGTCCTCGCGGGCCTCTGGGGGGTGCCCGTGCTCGAGGTGCACGACGTCGTCGGCTCCACGAACGATCGCGTCAGGACGCTGTCGGCCGACGGGGCGCCGGCGTTCACGACCGTGATCGCGGAAGCGCAGAGCGCCGGTCGGGGCAGGAGCGGTGCGAGGTGGCACGACGCCCCCGGTCGGAGCCTCCTCCTGTCGGTGCTCCTGCCGCGGGACGGGGACGGTGACGTCGCCCTGTACCTGCCGCTTCTGGTGGGACTGGCGGCCGGGCGCTCGGCCGAGCGCGCGGCGACCGGCCTGGACGTGGGCGTCCGGTGGCCCAACGACGTGATCGCGAAGGGCCGCAAGGCGGGCGGCGTGCTGTGCGAGGCGACCCGCGGCGGCATCGTCGCCGGCATCGGCTTGAACGTGCGCCAGCGGCCGGCCGACTTCCCGGAGGAGGTGCGGTCGCTGGCCATCTCGCTGGAATCCGCCTCGGGTCGCGCCGTCTCCCGCGCCGCGCTGGCGGGCCATCTGGCGCGCGAGCTGCGCGCGCTCTTCGGGCCGGAGCGGCGTCCTGCGACGCTGAGCGCGCCCGCCCATCGGGAGCTGACGGCGCGCGACACGCTGGCGGACCGGCCCGTGGAGACCGTCCAGGAAGGGAGGGGCATCGCGCGCGGGATCGCACCGGACGGCTCGCTCGTCCTGGAGCGTCCCGACGGGTCCAGGGTACGCGTGGTCGCGGGTAGCGTCAGGACGGTGTGAGCGCACGTCTTCGGCCGAGCCCTGTCCCGAACGCCGGACGGAGCGGCCGGAGCCAGGAGGAGGAGACGAGGCGCATGCAGCTCGTGGTCGACGTCGGCAACACCGAGACCGTGCTCGGCCTCGCGCCCGCTCCCGGGGAGATCGTGGCGCACTGGCGCCTCAGCTCGGTGGTGGCGCGTACCGCGGACGAGACCCTCGTCCTCCTGAAGGCCCTGCTGGCGGACGCCCCCCAGGCGGCAGCGGGCCTCGATCAGGGCGTGCTGGGCTCCGTGGTGCCGGCGGCGACCTCGGTGTGGATCGAAACCCTCCAGCGTCTGGTGGACGGGCCCGTCGTGGCCGTGGGACCGTCCTCGCCGCTCCCCATTCGCCTGGACGTGGAGGAGCCGCTCACCGTCGGTGCGGACCGCATCGTGAACACGCTCGCCGCGCGCGAGCTCTATCGGCGCGACACGATCGCGGTGGACCTGGGCACCGCCACCACCTTCGACTGCATCTCCGCGGACGGCGTCTTCCTGGGTGGGGTGATCTCCCCGGGGCTCTCGGCGGGCCTCGACTGGCTGGGCAAGCGCACGGCCAAGCTCCCGAGGGTGGAGCTGCAGCCCCCGGGGGCCGTGATCGGCCGCCGCACCGAGACGTGCATGCAGAGCGGCGTGTTCTACGCGGCGGTCGACGCGGTCGACGGCATCGTGCACCGGGTCAAGGCGGAGTGGGGACGGCCGGACGCGCTGGTCGTGGCGACCGGAGGCTACGCGGGGGTGATCGGGCCCCATCTCTCGTCGGTGGACAGGATCGAGCCGCTCCTCACGCTGCACGGCCTCGCGTGGGCAGGGCGCTACATCGGCGCCAGGACCGGCTGAGCGGGGTCCCCGCCCTCCATTGACATCGCCCTCGCCGGGCCCAGATTATGCCCTGTTATTAGCACTCATCAAGGCCGAGTGCTAACACGCGACGGACGCTGGCTGATCTTTCTACAGGAGGAGCGCTCGATGGCCAAGAAAGCCGCCGTCAAGATCAAGCCTCTGGCGGACCGGGTGGTGGTCAGGCCCGCCGAGGACACCGAGGAGATGCGGGGCGGCCTGTACATCCCGGATACCGCCAAGGAAAAGCCCCAGCAGGGAGAGGTTGTCGCGGTGGGTCCCGGCAAGCTGTCGGACGACGGGACGCGCCTCGTGATGGATGTGAAGGTCGGCGACCGCGTGCTGTACGGGAAGTACAGCGGGACCGACATCACGCTGGACGGGATCGAGTACCTGATCGTGCGTGAGTCCGACGTCCTCGCGATCATCTGACGCCCAACGTACATCGACGTTTTCGAAAGAAACGCAAGGAGATCGCAGAAATGGCAGCGAAACAGCTGGAGTTCGACGTCGAGGCGCGGGCACGCCTCAAGGCTGGGGTCGACAAGCTCGCGCGGACCGTGATGGTCACGCTCGGGCCGAAGGGTCGCAACGTCGTGCTCGATCGCAAGTTCGGCTCCCCGACCGTGACCAAGGACGGTGTGTCGGTGGCCAAGGAGGTCGAGCTCGAGGACCCGGTCGAGAACATGGGTGCGCAGATGGTCAAGGAGGTCGCGACCAAGACCTCCGACGTGGCCGGCGACGGCACCACGACGGCCACCGTGCTGGCGCAGGCGATCTTCGGGGAAGGCCTGAAGAACGTCACGGCGGGCACGAACCCGATGGGCATCCGGCGCGGCATCGACCAAGGCGTCGAGGCGGTGACGGCGGAGCTGAAGAAGCTCTCGATGGCCACGAAGGGGAAGAAGGAGATCGCGCAGGTGGGCGCCATCAGCGCGAACAACAACCCGGAGATCGGCGACCTCATCGCCGACGCCATGGAGAAGGTGGGCAAGGACGGCGTCATCACCGTGGAAGAGGCCAAGGGCCTCGACACGACGCTCGAGACGGTGGACGGCATGCAGTTCGACCGCGGCTACCTGTCGACGTACTTCGTCACGGATCCCGAGCGCATGGAGGCGGTCCTGGACGAGCCGCTGATCCTCATCCACGACAAGAAGATCAGCTCGATGAAGGACCTGCTCCCCATCCTCGAGAAGGTCGCGCAGGTGGGCAAGCCCCTCCTGATCATCGCCGAGGACGTCGAGGGCGAGGCGCTGGCCACACTCGTGGTCAACAAGCTGCGTGGCACCCTCAAGGTCGCGGCGGTGAAGGCGCCCGGCTTCGGTGATCGCCGCAAGGCGATGCTCCAGGACATCTCGGTCCTCACGGGCGGCCAGGTGATCTCGGAGGAGGTCGGCTTCAAGCTCGAGAACGCCGTGATGAGCGACCTCGGCAAGGCGAAGCGCGTCGTGATCGACAAGGACAACACGACGCTCATCGACGGCGCCGGCGAGCAGGACAAGATCAAGGGGCGCATCGAGGAGATCCGGGTCGCGATCGACAAGTCCACCTCCGACTACGACAAGGAGAAGCTGCAGGAGCGGCTGGCGAAGCTCGCCGGCGGCGTCGCGGTCATCAACGTCGGTGCGGCCACCGAGAGCCAGATGAAGGAGAGGAAGGCGCTCGTCGAGGACG
>JBJKSF010000237.1:0-5744 GCA_046704285.1 Longimicrobiales bacterium
TTTTTTTTTAGTTATTCATTTGTGGGATTTTTTAGTTTTTGGCTTGGTTGTTGGTGTGCACTGGGGGGTGGGGGGGGTCGCGGGCGGGGGGGGGGGGGGGGGGGGGGACCGCCCCCCCCCCCCCCCCTCCCGCGGTCCCCCGCCTAGAGCCCCAGCGCCCTGGCCACGTCGATACGACCCCGCCCGTAGAACGGGTCGGTGCCGGGCTGGCCGAGGTCGACGGCCGTGGACTTGATGCGGCTCTTGACCCAGGCCGCGCCGCGGCCGGGGTACTGGGCCATCAGGAGCGCGGCGAGGCCCGCCACGTGGGGAGAGGCCTGGCTCGTGCCGATGAAGCCGGTCACGTAGCCTCCCGACGCACACGGGCTGCCCGCGAAGGACCCGTCCTCGTTGAAGACCGTGAGGTTCTTCGCGCAGAGCGACCAGACCCAGGACGCGATGTCGTTCCCCCAGGGCCAGGCGGCGGTTCCGAGCGTCCCGCCCGGTGCGGCCACCGTGATCGCGGAGCGGCCGTAGTTCGTGTAGAACGCCGGCGCGTCGGGCGAGCTGGTGGGGCTCACCGGCCCCACGGCCGACACGCAGACCACCTGCGGGGCGTTGCAGAACGTGGTGTAGCCGTTCTGGTCGTGATCGAGGTCGGCCGCATCGTTCCCTGCCGACACGACGATGAGGACGCCGCGCGAGGCAGCATAGTTCATGACCTTGTTGATGAGCCCGACGAGCCGGCCAGCGCCGGACTTCGCGAAGGAGCCGCCCAGGCTCATGTTGATGACGTTGGCACCATGGTCGGCCGCCCACAGCACGCCCTCGAGGATGTCGCCGAGCGATCCGCTCCCGTCGGCCCCGAGCACCTTCACCGCCATCAGCGTGGTACGCGAGGTGACCCCCGCGAACACGGTCGCATGGCTGCTGACCTGCGTGGCGACGTTCGTCCCGTGGCCGTTCAGGTCGGTGACCGGATTACGGCCCGGGTAGTACTCGGCGACCAGGCTGTCGTCCCCGGCGTCGAACGAGGCGGAGCGCGACAGATCGACCAGGCCGTTCAGGTCGAGGGCGTCGTAGTCGATGCCGGTGTCCAGGATCGCGACGGTCACCGTGCCGGACCCGAGGTCCCCGGCCGCCCAGGCCGCGTCGGCGCCGATGGCCCGCATGTTCCACTGCCAGGGAAAGAGGATCGCGGCGGCCGGGTTCGTCACGCTCGCGATGCCGGGCCGGTCCATGGTGCGCAGCGTCGGCCCCGCCGGAGGCACGACGCGCGTGATCGCATCCTGCTCCACGTCGGCGACGCCGGACGAGCTCGCCAGGGTGGCCGCGGCGCTGGCGCTGAGGCCGTCCACGATGGCGAAGCGGGAGCCGGAGTGGACGAACACGACCGTTCCGCCCAGCGCCTCGACGCGCTTGCTGAAGTCGGCGGGCACGCCCGACCCGTGCAGGCCGATCAGGTAGCGCCCCGCGGTCGAGACGAGCGCGGACGCAGGGGAAGCGGACCGGTCGAGGAGCTGGGTACGAGCGAGCGGGGTGCCCGGCGCCATGGCGTCGGGGGCACAGGCCGCGAGTAGTGCGAGGGTCGCGAACGCGAGTAGCCGCTTCGGAAGAGGCAGCAGCGGCGCGGAGTAGCGCATCTTCCCTCCTGGGTTGGGTATGGCGCCCTGATTTGGCGCGGCCCCCCGGGCCGGCCGTGGATCTGCCCGGCATCGCCGGACGTCGTGCGTGCGAGGGAGGGTTCCCGGGGGCGGGTAGGGTATGGATGCTTCGTCGACAGCTGATCCGCAAGGCCGCGAGGGGGTCGGGCCGGTCTTGCCACGCGCCGCGGTCCGTGATCCCTTGCGTACGCACGCAGGATTCCAACCATATCCACGCACGGTCCGCCGCAGCGCGGACGCTGAACGAAGAGGCACCACAAGAGACATGAGCATCCGTCTGGACGGAAGCGGTCTGACCATAGAGGACGTCGTGCGCGTGGCCAGGCACGGCGAGAAGGTGGAGCTCACCACGGACGCGCTCGAGCGCATCCGGACCTGCCGCGCGATGCTGGAGGGCAAGATCGCCGCGGGCGAGATCATGTACGGCGTCAACACGGGCATCGGGGAGTTCTCCGAGGTCGTGCTGTCCGACGAGCAGGTCAAGGAGTTCCAGAAGTACCTCGTCTACAATCACGCCGCCGGCATCGGGGAGCCCGCGCCCGTGGAGCACGTGCGCGCCGCGCTCGTCAGCCGCATCAACGTGCACGCCAAGGGCCACTCGGGGTGCCGCCCCGAGATCCCCCTGACCTACGTCGCCATGCTCAACGCGGGCGTGACGCCCGTCGTCTGCGAGAAGGGCAGCGTGGGCGCGTCCGGCGACCTCGCGCCCATGGCGCAGGCCGCCCTGTCCCTCATGGGCGAAGGCGAGTGCTTCTACCAGGGGCGCCGCATGCCCACCGGGGAAGCCATGCGGGAGGCCGGAATCCCCGTGCCGGGCCTCCGGGCACGGGACGGGCTGGCCGCCATCAACGGCTCGAACCTGATCACGGGCATGGCCTGCCTGGAGCTGTACGACGCCGAGCGCTGGGTGAAGCAGGCCGAGATCGCGGCGGCCATGAGCCTCGAGGCCCTGCTCGCCAACATGCGCCCCTACGAGCCCAGGATCCACGAGCTGAGGGGGTTCAAGGGCGCGCAGACCAGCGCTGCCAACCTGCGCCGCGTCATGGAGGGGTCGGACCTGGTCACGGGGAGGATCAAGACCAAGGTGCAGGACGCCTACTCGATGCGCTCGACGCCGCAGGTGCTGGGCGCGCTCCGTGACGCCCTCGCCTACGCCCGGCGCCAGGTCGAGATCGAGCTCAACGGCGTCGCGGACAATCCCATCTTCGTGCCGGCCGAGGACAAGGTCTACACGGGGGCCAACTTCCAGGGCACGCCGGTGAGCCTTCCGGTGGACGTCGTGGGCTCGGGCGTGACGATGGCGTGCGTGCTGAGCGAGCGGCGCCTCAACCGCCTCCTCAACCCCGCCCTGTCCGCAGGCCTGCCGGCGTTCCTCACCAAGGGCGCGGGCATGTTCTCGGGGCACATGCTCAGCCAGTACACGGCGGACATGCTGATCGTCGAGCAACGCATCCTGTCCACGCCCTCGCACGTCCAGTCGATCCCCGCGGCGGCCGACCAGGAGGACTTCGTGAGCATGGGCATGAACGGCGCCCTCAAGACGCGCCAGATCCTGACCAACGCCTCCGGCGTCCTCGGCATCGAGCTCATCGCGGCCGCGCAGGCGCTGGACTTCAGGGAGTTCACGCCGGGAGCCGGAACCCGCGCGGCCCACGCGGCCGTGCGCAAGGTCGTCGAGCATCTGGAGGAGGACCGTCCGCTCTTCAAGGACCACAACGCGATGCAGGCCGCGGTCGCGCGCGCCGACGTGCTGGCCGCCGTCGAGGCCGAGGTGGGGGACCTCGGCTCGTCCTGGTAGAGCCGGACACATGTAACGCGCATACCCCTCGCGGGGCTCCGCGTCGGGTCCTTATACTTACGGCCGCACCCGATACACGCTGGAGCGCCGTCCGTCGCGATGCGCGTGGACGGGCGGCCCCACGACCCCGCCGGTCATGTACTGGATCGTCAAGCTCGTCCAGAGCCTGGTGAAGGCGCTCAACTCCGAGGGCACGCCTGCGCAGGTCGGCGCCGGGATCGCCCTGGGCGCGTGCCTGGGGCTCACCCCGCTCCTCAACCTCCACAACCTCGTCATCGTCGGGGCGATCCTCTTCTTCCGCGTCTCGGTCCCCGGCGCCATGCTCGGGTGGTTCGTCTCCACGCCGGTGGGCTTCCTGCTCGACCCGCTGTTCGACGCGATCGGGCGGACGCTGCTGATCGGCGACACGGCCCTGCACGGCTTCTGGGCCGCGGCGTACAACACGCCGTTCCTGGCGCTGGCGAACCCCACGAACACGATCGTGGTCGGGAGCCTCGTGGTCTGGCTGGTCTCGGCGGTGCCGATCTACCTCCTCGCCCGGTGGGCCGTGGGCCGTTACCGGGCCACCATCTACGCCCGCTACAAGGATGCGCGGCTGTTCCGGGCGCTGCGCGCGTCGAAGCTCTACAACGTCTATCGCCTGTTCAGGCCCAGCACGTGAAGGCGCCTGGGAGGCGGGGGCCGCTGCGCCCCTCGGGCCTGCTGGTCTTCGCGGGCTTCCTCGTCGTGGCCGGCGCGCTCTGGTGGCTGTTCGCCGACACGCTGGTCCAGCACGTGATCGAGCGGACGGGCTCCTCGGTCGTCGGGGCGAAGGTGGAGCTGGGCGGCGTCCACCTGCAGCCGCTGCGGGGCGCCATCCAGCTGACGCGCCTCCAGGTGGCGAACCCCGAGTCCCCGATGCGGAACCTCGTCGAGGCGGACCGGATCTCCGTCGACCTCCTCCTGGAGCCGCTCCTGTCGAAGAAGGTCGTCGTGCAGGACCTCTCGGTGACGGGGGTCCGCTTCGATACGCCGCGCAAGACGTCGGGTGCGCTCGAGCACCCGGACCGCGAGTCCGGCGCCGCCTGGAAGGCGGTGGACCAGTGGGCGAGCCAGGTGCAGATCCCGTCTCTCAGCCTCCAGGGCCTGGGCGGCGTGGTCCGCACCGAGGCGATCTCGGCGGACAGCCTCCGCACCGTCCAGCGCGCACGGGCCCTGGTCGCCGACGCGGACTCGATGAGGACCGCATGGGAGAGGCAGGTGCGCGAGCTGGATCCCCGGCCGCGCATCGACTCGCTGCGGCTCGTCGTCCAGCGCCTGGACAGCTTCCGGCTGACGGCGAGGAGCGCGCTCCAGCTCCCCGGGCTCGTGCGCGACGGCCGGAGCGCGCTCGAGCGCCTCACGCATCTCCAGGACGAGCTCGTCGCGCTCGACAAGAGCGTGCGCTCGGGCGTGGACTCGCTGCAGACGGGCGTGGCCGGCCTTCCGAAGCTCCGCCAGGAGGACCTCGCCTACGCCCGCAGCCTCCTGAACATCCCGACGCTCGACGCCCCCGAGATCTCGCCGGCGCTGTTCGGCAGGACCGCGCTCACGTGGCTCGAGCCGGTGCTCTATTGGACCCGGGTGGCCGAGCGCTACGTGCCTCCCGGCCTCGACCCGCGCGACCGTCCGGGGCCCAAGCGCGCCCGGGCCGCGGGCACCACGGTCGAGTTCCCCGGGCGCGCCACGTACCCGAAGTTCCTCCTCGAGCGGGGGGAGCTCGGCCTCGAGATCGGTGGAGCCGGCGCCGCGGCAGGACGCTATACCGCCGTCGTCCAGGACCTGACGACGGCGCCCGCGCTCGTCGGGAGGCCGTTGCGGATCCAGGTCGAGCGCCAGGCCGGTGCGCAGGGGCCGCGCAGGATGAGCCTCGCGGCGGTGCTCGACCACACCGGGAAGGTCCTGCGCGACTCGGTCGCCCTCGCCCTGAGCGACATCGATCTCCCGTCGATCCCGATCCCCGCCCTCGACGGGGACGTCGATCTCGGGACCGGCGACGCGAGCCTCGACGTGCGGCGCGTCGGGGACCGGCTCGACGCGCGCATGCGGTGGGTGTCGCGGAGCCTTTCGTGGAAGCGCACGGGCGGAGGGTCGAACGCCGGCGGCGCGGGGGGCTCCGCCCGGCCCGGCTCTCCCGAGTGGGCGCGCGAGCTCGTGTGGCGGACGCTCGCCGGGGTCGGACAGGTGGAGCTGGACATGGTGTTGAAGGGCAGCCTCGAGCACCCGGCGCTCTCGGTCTCCTCGAACGTGGGCCAGGCCGTCGCCGCGAGCCTGAAGAAGGAGCT
>JBJKSF010000238.1:0-37899 GCA_046704285.1 Longimicrobiales bacterium
GTCTCCGACGTCGGCCGGATCGCCAGCGGCTCCTCGAGCTCCTTGCCTCCCGCGCGCGTCACGACCGCGAGCTCGGGCGCGAACCCCTCCACGTGCTCCTTCTCGCGCTCGATGAAGCTCATCGGGATGAGGAGCGGGAAGTACGCGTTCTCGTGCCCGGTAGCCTTGAACATCTCGTCCAGGGCGCGCTGCATGTTCTCCCAGATCGCGTAGCCCCACGGCCGGATCACCATGCTGCCGCGCACCGGCGAGTAGTCGGCCAGCTCCGCGCGCAGCACCACCTCGTTGTACCAGGCCGCGAAGTCTTCGCTCCTCGGGGTCAGCTTCTTCTCGTCAGCCATCAGAGCTCCTCGATCGCCACCTCGCGCTCCTCTCCGGTGCCCATGTCGCGGACCATCGCGGTCCCGCGCGCCAACTCGTCGGGGCCCAGGATGAGCGCGAGGCGCGCCCCCTCCGCGGCCGCGGCCTTCAGCTGCTTGCGCACGGACTGCTCCCGCAGCGCGTAGGCGACGCTGTGCCCGGCGTCACGCAGGCCGTGCGCGAGGCGCAGCGCCGTCCCGCGCTGCTCCTCTCCGACCGTGACGATGAAGTATTCCAGCTCCCGTCGGTACTCCGGGACGAGCCCCCGCTCCCGCAGGAGCTCGCCCAGCACCACGTCGCCCATGCCGAACCCGACGGCGGGGAGCGGCTCCCCGCCGACCAGCTCGAGGAGTCGGTCGTAGCGCCCTCCCCCACAGATCGCACGCAGGTCGCCCCTGCGGTCGAAGAGCTCGAAGACGATCCCGGTGTAGTAGGCCAGGCCTCTCACGATCGTGAGGTCGACCTCCACGAAGCCGCCGAGGCCCATGGCGCCCAGGGTGGCCACGTACGCGCGCAGCGGCTCCAGCGCCCCACCCACAGCCTCCACATGGGCATAGCGGGCGGCCACGCGGTCGAGGTCCGACGCACTCAAGAGATCCAGCAGAGCCTCCACCCGCGCGGCGTCGAGCCCGGTCTCCTGGCTCGCCTTCGCGAGCAGGGTCGCGCGCTCGGTACGCTCGACCTTGTCGACGAGCGCGAACACCGCCGGGACCTTCTCCAGGGCGATCCCTTCGCCCTCGCTCAGGATCGCGGAGAGCAGTCGCCGGTCCGAGACCCGGGCGCGGAAATCCGACGCCGTCAGGCCCAGCTCGCGCAGCGCGTCGATCCCCACCGCGAGGACCTCCGCGTCCGCCGCGACGTCCGCCTCGCCCACGATGTCCACGTTCCACTGAAAATGCTCGCGCAGCCGGCCGCGCTGTTGGCGCTCGTAACGGAACAGCTGCGGGATCGTGAACCAGCGGATCGGCTTGCTCATGGCGCGGCTGCGCTCGCTCAGGATGCGCGCCAGCGAGGGCGTCATCTCGGGCCGCAGCGACACCTGCCGCTCCCCCTTGTCCGTGAACGCGTAGAGCTGCCCGACGATCTCCTGGCCGCTCTTCTCCACGTACAGCTCGAGGGGCTCCAGCGGCGGGCCGTCGTACTCCAGAAAGCCGTAGCGCCGGGAGACCCGGCGCCAGGCTTCGAAGATGTGCGATCGGAGTGCGAGGTCCTCCGGAGGAAAGTCCCGAAAGCCCGGAAGCCTCGCGAACGGGGACGTGGCCATGGTGGCGCGGAATCTAGCGGCGCGAGCCCGGAGTTCAACCGCGCGGCCGGCCCGCGGGGCGCCGACCCCTAGGGCTCCCGCGCCAGGGCCGTGAGCGCGCTCCCGACCGTGTGGCACGATCCGGTCACTACCACGGTCCCGGAGCCGGCCACCTCCCGCGCCGTTCCCAGGGCGCGGACGAAGTCCTCTTCGAGGTACAGCGGGCACAGCGCCGGGACCGCGGCGGCCGCGACGGCCGGGTCCCACCGCCGCTCCGGCGGCGCGGAGGGAGGCTGGGTGAGGACCGCAGCGTCGCAGCGCGAGAAGAGCGGCGGGAGCATGGCTCTCCAGTCCTTGTCGCCCAGGACTCCGACGAGCGCGACGAGCGGGCCGGGCAGCTCCAGCCGGTCGAGGGTATCGACGAGGGTGAGGATGCCCGCCGTGTTGTGCGCCACGTCGAAGATCCAGGTCCGCCCCTCGATCGTCTCCACCTGGTCGCGCCCGGCGTGTCTCACGTCCGCGATGCCGCGCGCGAGCGCGTCGACGCCCGGACGCACGTCCGGCGGAAGCTGCTCCAGGACCTTTGCCGCGAGGGCCGCGTTCACCGCCTGGTGCCTCCCGACCAGCGGCGTACGCAGCGCCACACGCCCCCAGGCGCGCGTGCTCAGGCTGAACGTGGTGTGGTCCGGGGCCACCTCGAGGTCCGCGATGGCCGCGTCGGGGTCCAGGGTGATGAGCGGCGCGCCCCGCTCCGCCGTGACGGTCCGGAACACGTCGAGCTGCTCGGGCTCGGTCTCCGCCGTGACGAACGGCACGCCCGCCTTCACGATCCCGGCCTTCTCGCGTGCGATCTCCGGCAGGGTGTGCCCGAGGAAGTCCGCATGGTCCATGGCCACGTTCGTCACGGTGCTCACGAGCGGCCGCACGACGTTCGTGGCGTCGAGGCGTCCGCCGAGGCCGACCTCCACCACCACCACGTCGACACCCGCACGCGCGAAGGCCTGGAAGCCCAGCACGGTGGCGGCCTCGAAGAAGGTGAGCCCGAAGCGGGCGATGACCTCGCGCACCTCCTCGGAGCGCTCCAGGAGCGTGTCGTCGGAAAGGGGTGTCCCGTCCACCTGGATGCGCTCCCTGAACGAGCACAGGTGCGGCGACGTGTAGCAGCCGGCCCTCAGGCCCGCGGCCCGCAGGACGGACGCCAGGGTGGAGGCGACGGAGCCTTTGCCGTTCGTCCCGCCGACGTGCAGGGTCTGGTACGCGAGATGGGGATCGCCGAGCGCGTCGAGCGCGCGGAGCGTCCGCTCCAGGCCCCAGTGCACCCCGGTGGCGAGCGATGGGAACAGCCGGCCGACCAGGGGATCGGAGAAGGGACGGTCCAGGCGCTCCGGAGCCGGCGTCGTCGTGACGCCCACGCCCTTCTCTATGCCGGGTCCTTCCACGCGCCCGTCAGGTGGCGGAGGATCAGGGCCACCTCGCTCTTCAGCTCGCGGCGGTCCACGACCCGGTCGACCATCCCCCGCTCCAGCAGGAACTCCGCCCTCTGGAATCCTTCTGGAAGCCCCTGCTTGATCGTCTCCTCGATCACGCGCGGCCCCGCGAAGCCTATGAACGCTCCCGGCTCCGCCAGGTTGACGTCTCCGAGCATGGCGAACGAGGCCGTGACGCCGCCGCTCGTCGGATTGGTGAGGATCGACACGAACGGCAGGCGGGCCTCGTGGAGGCGTCCCAGCACCGCGGAGGTCTTCGCCATCTGCATGAGCGAGTAGATGCCCTCCTGCATGCGCGCACCGCCCGACGCGCTCACGATGACGAGCGGGATCCCGCGCTCGAGCGCGATGCGGGCCGCCCGGGCGATCTTCTCCCCCACCACCGAGCCCATGGATCCGCCGATGAACGAGAAGTCCATGACCGCGATCGCCAGCTCGATGCCGTCCAGCTCCCCCACGCCCGTGACCACGGCCTCGGCCTTGCCCTTCGCCTCCGCCTGAGCGATGCGCTCGCGATACGGCTTCAGGTCACGGAAGCCCAGCGGGTCAGCCGACCGGAGGTCGCCGTCCAGCTCCTCGAAGGTGCCGCTGTCGACGAGCAGGCTGAGGTAGCCTTCGGCGGAGATGCGCAGGTGGTGCCCGCAGCTCGGGCAGACGCTGAGATTCTGTGCGAGCTTCTCGCGATACAGGATCTCGCCGCACCCACTGCACTTCTCGAAGACGTCGCCGGGGACGTCCCGCTTGTCCTGCGCGCTGAGGGGCTTCTTGTCCTTTCGGAACCAGGCCATGGGGCTCCTTGGGTCACGCACCGGCGGCGCGTCGCTCGCGCCCGTCGACTCCCTACCGCTCGTGGGCGACCCGAACGGCGATGGCGACCGCCACCCAGGACATCAACAGAAAGGTCCCCCCGTAGCTCACGAACGGAAGGGGGATCCCGGTGATCGGCACGATCCCGATGGTCATGCCGATGTTGACGAAGATGTGTACGAGCCAGGCCCCGAAGATACCCAACAGGACGAGGCCGGCAAAGGGATCGGACGAGTCCTGGGCCATGCGCACGAGGCGCCAGAGCAGATAGGAGAACGCCGCGAGCACGAGCAGGGTCCCCAGGAAGCCCAGCTCCTCCCCGATGACGCTGAAGATGAAGTCGGTGTGCTGCTCGGGCAGGAAGTCGAAGCGCTTCTGCGTGCCCATGAGGTAGCCCTTGCCGAAGAACCCGCCGCTGCCGATCGCCACCTTGGACTGGACGAGCTGGTATCCGGCGCCCCGCGGATCCACGTTGGGGTCCAGGAAGACGAGGAGGCGATTCTGCTGGTACTTCGCGAGGGAGTGCCACATGGGGCGCGCCACCGTCCCCGCGGCCAGGTTGGCGAGCACCACCGCCACCTGCTCGAAGAGGAAGAGGCGGTAGCGGTACAGGTACAGAAAGGCCACCACCGCCACCATGTAGATCGACCACGCCACGGTGTTGAAGGACAGCACGAGCCCGAACACCGGGCTCGCCACCAGGAAGAGCAGCGCCACCGGAGCACCGGCCCAGTAGAGCATCGCGAACAGGATGCCTCCGAACGCCATGGCCGTCCCGAGGTCCGGCTGGAGCATCACCAGGCCGACCGGCAGCCCCACGAGCGCGGCGGGCGCCACCAGGTCCCGCAGGGACGTGGGCGGCTTGTCGCGCTGGGCCAGGAGCCGGGCCAGCACGAGCACGGTCGCGATCTTGGCGACCTCGGAGGGCTGGAAGCCGATCGGGCCGAGGCGGATCCAGCTCTTCACGCCGGCCGCCGGGCCACCGCCCGTGCCGATGACCAGCGTGGCCGCGAGCAGGACCACCGCGAACGCGTACGAAGGGATGGCGACCCACTCGATCCAGCGCAGGGGCACCCGCGACAGCATGGAGAACGCCACGAGGGCCAGCACGAACCAGATGATCTGGCGGATCCAGGCATCCTGAATGGCCGGATCGGGAATGTAGACCACGCCCGCCGAGTAGATCATCGCGATCCCGAACAGCGTCAGCGCGAGCGTCACGAGGACCAACCCCCGGTCGACCGCCCACCGATCGAGCACACGGATCACCGGCCGGCTCCTCCGTACCGCTGCCTGTACCACTCCGGCACGCCCTTCCCTGCGCGGATGTAGTCCCCGATCGTCTGGAGCGAGTCGAGCGGGATGCCGTATTTCTGGCGCAGATAGAAGTCGGCCGTCTTGGCGACGATCGGGGCCGCCATGGCGGCCCCCTCACCGCTGTACTCGACGAGCGCCACGACGACGATCCCGATCGGCCCGCCGGGGGGGCCGGCCATCCCCGCGAACCAGCCGTGGTCGGGGGCCTTTCCCTGGAGGCTGAGCGGGTTCTGGGCCGTGCCGGTCTTGCCGATCACGTCCCAGTACTTGAGCGCGGTGACGAAGGCGCCTGCGCCGCCCGTCGGCGAGGCCGTGCCGCCCGGCCCCGTGACCTGACGCATGCCGGCGCGCAGCGCCGCGAGGCTCGCCGGGGAGAGGTGCAGGTTCCAGCCCTTGCCCAGGTCCACGCCCTGCGCGACCGCGGGAGGCGGCGCGGAGCCGCCCCGGGCGAGCGCCTCGTAGAACTGCGCGATCTTGAGCGGCGTCTGGGCGTCCGGGCCCTGCCCGATCGCGAGGTTGTAGACCTCGCCGCCCTGGGCGGTGTAGCCCTGGTTCTCCTTCCACCACGCCCGGGTCGCCGGGAAGATGCCCCGGGCCTCGTGGGGAAGGTCGATGCCGGTCCGCTTGTCGAAGCCCATGTCGGTCGCGGCCTTGAGCAACCGGTCGAGCCCGATCTTCCCTCCGAGCTGGTAGAAGTAGACGTCGCACGACTTGCCGATCGCCTGCATGAGGTTCAGGTACCCGTGGCCCGGCGCGTACCATCCGTGGTAGTACCTGCCGTCGAGCAGGATGCCGCCGGTGCACGGCTTGGGCATGAACTCCGTCGGCGTGACGACCCCGAGCTCGAGGGCGATGGCGGCCGTCGCGAGCTTGAACGTGGAGCCCGGAGGGAACCGGGCCATGATCGCGCGGTCGAACAGCGGCTTCTGGGGGTCGTCGTTCAGATGGTTCCACAGCTTGCTCGAGATCCCCCCGACGAACTCGTTCGGGTCGAAGGAGGGCGCGGAATAGAGGGCGAGCACGCCCCCGTTGGTCGGGTCGAGCGCGACGACCGCGCCCGACATCGTATCCGGGAAGATGTGGCGGATCCACTCCTGGAGGGCGAGGTCGATGTTCAGGTGGAGGTCCTTGCCCGGGACGGGCGGAATCGCGGTGACGCCGCGGAAGTCGCCCACCACCCTGCCCCGCGCGTCCACCTCCACGTAGCGGACGCCGGGCGTGCCCTGCAGCAGATGCTCGTATTCGAGCTCGATGCCGGTCTTTCCGACGATCATGCCCGGCTGGTACCTGTCGGACGGGAACTCCGCCGTGCCCAGCTCCTGCTGTGTGATCTCTCCCACGTAGCCGACCACGTGGGCGGTCGCCGCCCCTCCCGGGTAGCGCCGTCTGGGATGCATCTCGATGTAGACGTTCGGGAACTCGGCCCGCCGCTCCTCCAGCGCGCTGACCATGGCGAAGCTCGCGTCGGCGTCCACCACGACCTGGGTCCCGTAGCGCTGGAGCTCGTGCACGAGCTGGTCGATGCGCTGAGGCGAGAGGCTGACGTATCCGGACAGGCGCTGGAGCGTGTGCCGTATGGAGTCCGGCGGACCCGGCAGGACCGTGATCGCGTAGCCGGGGACGTTGTCGGCCAGGATCTGTCCGTCCCGGTCGTAGATCGTCCCGCGCGGGGCCATCACGGGGAGCTGGCGCAGCCGGTTCGATTCGGCCTTGAGCTTCCAGACGCTCGAGCGCAGCACCTGGATGCGGAAGAACGCGAGGGCGAGCGTACCCATGAACACCGCGATCACCGCGTAGGCCCCCTGGGCCCGGCGACGGCGCTCGTGGGGCTTGTCCTCGGTCACCGGGGCGCCTCCCGCCAGAGCCCCGCGAGGGCCATCGCGAGCACCCCCGCCACGGCGGCATAGACCGAGCGGACGAACCCCTGCACGAGGACCTGGCCGACGAACCCGTGCCGGAGCGCCTCGCTCAGCACGAGCCAGTGCACCAGGTCGCGCAGCCACTCGCCCGCCACGAAGTACGACACGAAGAACACGAGCGAGTCGCCCACGAAGAAGTCGCGCGTGAGCGCGCCCAGGCCACCCACGAGCGTCATGGCCACGGTGTTCGCGCCGAACGTGAGCACGCTCAACGAGTCCTCGAGGAGACCGAACACGAATCCGGTTCCTGCCGCCACCCCGGTGCGCACCTCGCGGGCGGCGAGGAGGAGCGCCACGGTGAGGAGGTCGGGCGCCACGGGGCCGAGGCCGAGGCCGACGTGGAGGAAGAAGTGGAGCAGGAAGAGGATCGCGACGACGACCCACACGCGGACCCGGACCTTCACGCGCCCCCCTGACCCGGCGTCCGGGCCTGTTCCAGCCGCTGCCGCAGCCGCTGCACGCTGTCCGTCAAGGAGCGCAGGCTGTCCCTCATGGCCCGCTCACGATCGATGACGTCCTCACGACTGGCGAGGGAGTCCAGGGGCCATGCGCGGCTCACCTCGCCCAGGGTGGGCCTGGCGACCTCCACCAGCACGTGGGTGACGGAGGCGGGTTCCACCATGGGCGTGACCCAGTAGCTCTTGCGCCAGTGTCCCTGGGTCTCGGCCACGCTGTCGACCCTCCCGATCGGGATCCCCCTCGGGTAGATGCCCCCGAGGCCGCTGGTCAGCACCGGGGTGCCCGCCGGAATCGTCTCGTGGTACGCCACGCCGTCGAGAATGAGGCGATTCTCCTCCCGGAACGCGCTTCGTCGGCTGCGCACGATCCCGTAGGCGCTCCCGTCCGGGATCATCGCGCTCACGCGGAAGTCGGGATGGGTCCAGTCCATGCCCACCGAGCTGTGCCCGCGAACCTCCCGTACGACACCGACGAGGCCCTGGCGGTCCACGACGGGCGCGTCGGGCCGCACGCCCTCGTCCGACCCCACGTCCAGCAGGAACATGCTCGCGGAACCGGGCGTGCCCGGCCTGAGCACGTCCGCGGGCCTGAAGGTGGGGCCGATGCGCCGGGCGAGCCCGAGCAGAGAGCGCAGCGTACGGTCGTCGTCCACCAGCGCCTGCTGCGTCGCGAGCACGGCCACCAGCGAATCGAGGCGCACCCGCAGGACCGCTACGTTCGCGGCGCCCAGCCTCGCGGCGACGATTCGACGTTGCGTGGCGATGAACGGCCGCAGCACCGTGGCACGCAGGGCCCCCGCGAGCCCCTGCTGGACGGACGCAGGCAGATAGGACGTCGTCAACGCCAGAGCCAGGACCGCCCCGGCGACCCAGAGCTGCCGACGGCCGCCGGTGGCTTCGGGCTCAGCCCGGGAGGCCGCCATCCGACTTCACCGCCCGCCCCCTACGCCACGAGGACGGGGCGGTACTTCTGGAGGTCGTCGAGGATCCGTCCAGCCCCCCGCACCACACAGGTCAGCGGCTCTTCGTCCACGTGGATGGGGAGGTTCGTCTCGTGCTGCAGGAGGCGGTCCAAACCACGGATGAGCGCGCCGCCGCCCGTCATCACGATGCCCCGGTCCACGATGTCGGACGAGAGCTCGGGCGGGGTGATCTCGAGGGCCCGGCGGACCGCCTCGACGATCGCCTGGATGGGCTCCTGGATGCACTCCCGGATCTCCTGCGAGTGCACGGTGACCGTCTTGGGGATGCCGCTCACGAGGTCGCGCCCCTTCACCTCCATCTCACGCTCCTCGCCGAAGTCGAAGGCCGATCCGACCTGGATCTTGATGGCCTCCGCCGTGGGCTCGCCGATGAGGAGGTTGTAGTTCTTGCGCAGGAACGTGACGATCGCGATGTCGAGCTCGTCCCCCCCCACCCGGATCGACGTGTTCGACACGATGCCGGAGAGCGCGATGACCGCGATCTCGGTGGTGCCACCTCCGATGTCGATGACCATGTTGCCCGTGGGCGTCTCGACCGGCAAGCCGACCCCGATCGCGGCCGCCATGGGCTCGTCGACCATGTACACCGCCTTCGCCCCGGCCGCCATCGCGGACGAGCGCACCGCGCGCCGCTCGAGCTCCGTGATGCCGGACGGCACCCCCACGACCACACGGGGCTTGATGCGGAAGATGCGCTTGGCAGTCACCTGCTTGAGAAAGTGCCGGAGCATCATCTCCGTCACGTCCACGTCGGCGATCACCCCGTCCTTCAGGGGGCGGATGGCCTCGATCCCCTCGGGCGTGCGTCCCAGCATCCGCTTCGCCTCGAGTCCGATGCCCATGATGTGCTTGCTTCCGCGCTCCACCGCCACGACGGACGGCTCGTTGAGCACGATGCCCTCGCCCTTGACGTAGACCAGCGTGTTGGCGGTCCCCAGATCCACGGCGATGTCGTTGACGGGGACGAGACGCCCCGAGTTGAACCAGCTGCTGAGTCCGGCCAATGGTCAGGTCCGCGAGAGCGAGGAAGGGCCCGGAACGGCCTGAGAAACTACGTCTGCGAAATACAAAATGCCATGGGTTATGCGGTGCCCGTGCTCCCGAAGCCGCCCGTCCCGCGCGGGCTGTCACCGAGCTCTTCCGCCTCCTCGATCCGCGGGCACTCGAAGCGCGCGAAGACGAGCTGGGCGACGCGCTCCCCGCGCCGTAGCAGCACAGGCTCGGGGCCCAGGTTCTGGAGGATGATCCGCAGCTCGCCACGATAGTCGGGATCGATCGTCCCGGGACTGTTGGGCAAGGTCACCCCGTGGCGCAGCGCGAGACCCGATCGGGGCCGCACCTGGCACTCCACCCCTTCGGGAAGCTCCATGGCGAGCCCGGTGCCCACCAGACGGATCTCGCCGGGGTCGAGCTCGAGGTCCGCTTCGGCCGACCGCACGTCGTACCCCGCGGCGTGGGGCGTCGCCCTCGCCGGCAGGGGCAGGTCGGGGTTCGACGGCAGTCGGACGAAGCGGACCCGGTACGTCACGCCTCGAGCGCGTCAGCCCTTCAGGAACTCGTCGACGCTCTTCGCCTTCATGCCGAACGCCTCGGCGACGTGCGGATGCGTGACGGCTCCGGCCACCGCGTTCACGCCCAGCTTCAGGGCACGATCGTCGCGGCACGCCGCCTTCCAGCCCTTCGCGGCCAGAGAGAGCGCGTAGGGGAGCGTCGCGTTGGTCAGCGCCAGCGTGCTCGTGCGGGGCACCCCGCCCGGCATGTTCGCGACCGCGTAGTGGATCACGTTGTCCACCACGTACGTCGGGTCGTGGTGCGTCGTGGGGTGGATCGTCTCGACACAGCCACCCTGGTCGACCGCCACGTCGACGATGACCGTGCCCGGCCGCATCAGCTTGAGGTCCTCGGCCCTCACGAGCTTCGGGGCCTTGGCACCCGGGATCAGGACCGCACCGACGATGAGGTCGGCGTCCTCGACCTGCTTGCGGATGGCGTACCGCGTGCTGAACAGCAGGTTGACGTTGGCCGGCATCACGTCCTCGAGGTAGCGCAGCCGGGCGAGGTCGATGTCCATGATGCTCACCCGGGCGCCCAGCCCGGCAGCCATCTTGGCCGCGTGCGTCCCGACGACGCCGCCGCCCAGCACGAGGACCTTGCCCGGGAGCACGCCCGGCACGCCACCCAGCAGGATTCCCAACCCGCCCTGGGGCTTCTCCAGGTACTTCGCGCCCTCCTGCACCGCCATGCGGCCGGCCACCTCGCTCATGGGCGTCAGGAGCGGCAGCTCACCGGACGGCAGCTCCACCGTCTCGTAGGCGATCGCGATCGCCCCCGTGTCCAGGAACGCCTTCGTGAGCGTCTCGTCCGCAGCGAAGTGGAAGTACGTGAAGAGGACCTGGCCCTCGCGGATCTTCGGCCACTCGACCTTGATGGGCTCCTTGACCTTCAGGATCATCTCGGCCCGGGCCCAGACCTCGTCCGACGTGCCGACGATCTCCGCGCCCGCGTTCTCGTAGAAATCGTCCGTGAAGCCGCTGCCGAGGCCGGCGCTCTTCTCCACGACGAGCTTGTGTCCGGCGTTCGTGATCATCTCCGCGCCGGCCGGGGTGAGGGCGACGCGGTACTCGTCGTCCTTGATCTCTTTGGGTACGCCGATGAGCATCTCTCTCTCTCTTGCCAGAGGTCGCGAACTGCGCGATTGGAGGGCGTTGAAAGCTAGTCTCGCGCTTCCGAAGTGTCACGGCCGCACGGCCGGACGACTCACCCCGGGCCGAGGCGGAAGACGAACTGCCGGTCCGGGACGAAGTACCGTGCAGCGGCCTCGGCCACGTCTTCGGGCGACACCGCGTCGATGCGCCGCAGCACGTCGTCGATTCCCAGGAACGGCTCGTCGTACAGGGCGAAGGAGACGAGCCGGTACAGGCGCGAGCCGGTCGACTCCAGCGACAGGGTGATCTGGCCCTTGACCTGCCGTTTGGTCTGCTCGAGCTCCGCGGGCGGCAGTCCCTCGGACGCCACGCGCGCGAGCTCCTCGCGGATGCTCGCCACGGCCAGATCCGCCGTGGCCGGCCGGGTCCCCACGTAGACGCCGGACAGTCCTCCGGTCCTGTAGAACGACTGGAACGTGTAGACCGAGTAACAGAGCCCGAGATCCTCCCGCACCTTCTGGAAGAGGCGCGAGCTCATGCCGCCTCCCAGCGCCGCCGCCAGAAGGACGAGGGGGTAGCGGACGGGCTCGGAATGGCCCGGCACCAGGGCGCCGAGGACGACGTGGGTCTGGGCGGAATCCCGCTCGTGCGTCTCTTCCCCCCGGCGTCCGGCACCCGAGGCGGGGACGTCGGGCGGCGTGCTCCCGCTCTCAAGGCCCCCGAAATGCGCCCGCACGCGCTCGAGGAAGTCCGTGTGCTCGACGTTTCCCGCGGCCGCCACGACCAGGTGTCGTCCGCGGTAGCGCTCCGCGTGCAGACGGCGCAGCGCGTCGCCGCTCATCCGGGCGACGCTCTCGGACGTCCCCAGGATCGGGCGCCCGTAGGGGTGGCCTTCCCAGAGACGCTCTCCGTGCAGGTCGAAGACCTGGTCGTCGGGCGTGTCCTCGATCTGCGCGATCTCCTCGAGGACCACCGCCCGCTCGAGCTCGAGGTCCTCGTCCCTGAGCGTCGGCTCGACGACCATGTCGCGCAGCACGTCCAGCGCCTGCGGAAGATGCTCGTCGAGCACCCGCGCCTGGAACGACGTGTGCTCCTGGCTCGTGTACGCGTCCAGGGATCCGCCCAGGCTCTCCAGGGAGAGCGCGATCTCGTGGGCCGTGCGCGTGCGGGTCCCCTTGAACACCATGTGCTCGAGCAGGTGGCTCACGCCCCCCTCGTCCGCCCGCTCGTGCGCCGACCCGGTGCGCACCCAGACGCCGACCGACACCGAGCGCACGCCGGGAACCTCCTCGCTGAGGACCCGGACGCCGTTGTCCAGCCACGCCGCGCTCATGGAGCCTTCCCGGAACGACGCGAGGGGCACGGACCCCGGTCCGTGCCCCTCCTCTCCCACGGCCGGAGCCCGGCCGCGTGGGCTCAAGCGTCCGCCGCAGCCGCGCGCGCCTCGGCGGTGGGCTCCCCCGTCGCCGGGGCCTCCTCCGCGAGCGCCGCCTTGCGCGACAGCCGCAGCCGGCCCTTCTCGTCGATGGACAGGAGCTTGACGCGCACGATGTCGCCCTTCTTCAGGACGTCCTCGGTGTTCTTCGTGCGAGCCTCCTGCAGCTCGGAGATGTGGCACAGGCCCTCGATCCCGGGCAGGATCTCGATGAAGGCACCGAACGTGGTGGTGTTCTTGACCGGCCCCTCGTAGATGCGCCCGATCTCGGGCTCCTGGCAGATCGCCTCGATCATCTCCCGAGCACGAGCGCCGGCTTCGCCGGACACGGCCGAGATGCGCACGAGGCCGGAGTCCTCGATGTCGATCTGCGCGCCCGACTCGTCCTGGATGGCCCGGATGGTCTTGCCCTTGGGGCCGATGATCTCCCCGATCTTCTCAGGGTTGATCTGGATGCTGATGATCCTGGGGGCGAACTGCGAGATGTCCGCGCGCGGCTCCGAGATCGCCTGCTCCATGAGACCCAGGATGTGCAGCCGTCCCTTGTGGGCCCGCTCGAGGGCCTCACGCAGAACCTCCACGGTCATCCCCTGGATCTTGATGTCCATCTGGATCGAGGTGACGCCGGTCCGGGTGCCCGCGACCTTGAAGTCCATGTCACCCAGCGCGTCCTCCAGGCCGAGGATGTCGGTCAGCACCGCGACCCTCTCGCCCTCCTTGATGAGGCCCATGGCCACGCCCGCACAGGCCCCCTTGATGGGCACGCCCGCGTCCATGAGCGCCAGAGACGCGGAGCACACGGTGGCCATCGACGACGACCCGTTGGACTCCAGGATGTCCGAGACGACGCGGATCGTGTAGGGGAACGCGTCGTAGGCCGGCAGAAGGGGCTGGATGGCGCGCTCGGCCAGGTTCCCGTGACCGATCTCCCTCCGCGACGTGCCCCGGTAGGGGCGGGCCTCTCCGGTGCAGAAGGGCGGGAAGTTGTAGTGCAGCATGAACGACTTCGTGACCTCTTCCAGGCTGTCGATCGAGTCGATCCTCTGTTCGTCCCGGGCCGTTCCCAGCGTGACGACGCCCAGCGACTGCGTCTGTCCGCGCGTGAACAGCGCCGAGCCGTGCGTGCGCGGCAGGACTCCCACCTCGCACGTGATCGGCCGGATCTCGTCGAGCGCGCGGCCGTCGGCGCGCTCGCCCTGGTCGAGGATCTGCTGGCGCATCGTCCTCTTCTCGATGCCGCGCAGGATGTCGCCCACGCTCGCCTCGTGGCTCGCCCACTCCCCGTCCTCGTCCACGAGCTGCGTGAGCACGTCCTCCCGCAGGGCCGCCATCGCCTGCTGGCGCTCCTGCTTGTCCTGGAGGTTGAGCGCTTCCTCGACGCGCGACGCGGCCAGATCCTCGACGCGCACCTTGAGCTGCTCGTCGGGCTGCACCGGCGTCCAGTCCATGACGGGCACCCTGTGGTCCGAGAGGAACTCCTCCTGGAGCGCGCACAGCTCCTTGATGCCGGCGTGGGCCACCTGGAGCGCCTCGAGGACGTCCGCCTCCGGGACTTCGAGGGCACCTCCCTCGACCATCGTGATGGCCTCCGCCGAGCCCGCCACCGTGAGGTCGAGGTCGGAGTACTGGAGCTGCTGGAAGGTCGGGTTGAGGACCCAGTTGCCCTTGATCCGCCCCACGCGGACTCCCGCGATGGGCGTGCGGAACGGCACCTTGGACATGTTGAGGGCGACCGAGCAGCCGAGGAGGCCGAGCACGTCCGCGTCGTTCTCCTGGTCGGCCGACAGCACGAAGCACGCGAGCTGCGTCTCGTACATGAAGCCGTGCGGGAACAGAGGCCGCACCGGCCGGTCGATCTGCCGGGCGGAGAGGATCTCCTTCTCGCTGGGACGTCCCTCCCGCTTGAAGAACCCGCCCGGGATCTTGCCGGCGGCGTACGTCCTCTCGCGGTACTCGACGGTGAGGGGGAAGAAGGGGAGCTGGGTGGGTTGGTCCGCCACGGTGGCGGCGCACAGCACGACCGTGTCCCCGTACTGCACGAGGCACGAGCCGTGGGCAAGCTTGGCCATACGGCCCATCTCGAGCGACAACGTTCGCCCGGCGAACTGCCGCTCCATCCGCTGAATCATGGACTACTCGCTTCGGTTGTGACCCCGGCTCGTCCGGGGCCGTGAATGTGTCCTGCCGAAGCGTCGTGGAAGCGGAGGAGAGAGCGACCGCCGCCCGGGGCACGCTCGCGCGCGGCCCGTCGCTGCAGCCGAGTCATGTCGAGAGGCCGTCTCTCGCCCGGACAACGGGGCTTCCGGCAGGTACGGGAAACCGTCAATGACGCAGACCGAGATCCGCGATGATCCCGCGGTACCGCTCCAGGTCGCTGCGCCTGAGGTACTCGAGCAGACGGCGGCGCTTGCCGACCATCTTCAGGAGACCCCGACGGCTGTGATGATCCTTCTTGTGCACGTCGAAGTGGGCGCGCAGGTCGTCGATGCGCGCGGTGAGGAGCGCGATCTGGACGGCCGCGCTCCCGCGGTCGTTGTCGTGGATCTGGTACTTCTTGATGATGTCTTCCTTGGCGATCGCCATCGGCGTCGTGCCTCCTCGAGAGTCTGCGCTGCAGGGGAAGCGATGGTGCTTCGGTGTGCCACAGCCCTGAAGTGTAGAACGGTGAAGCCCTCAGGACAACGGGAGACCTCGTCGCAGCAACGGGGCCGATCCGCCACCGGCGTGGGAGCGACGACCCTTCAAGCGGACCCGGACGCCCGGGCGGCGTCCTCCGCGAGGACCGCGCGCGCCTCCTGCACGTCGTCCCTCATCTGGTCCACCAGGGCCGCTACCGTCCCGAACGGGCGCACGTCGCGGAGGAAGCGGACGAAGTCCACGCGCACGCTCTCGCCGTACAGGTCGCCCTCGAAGTCCATGAGGTGCAGCTCGATCGCCGGCGGCGACCCCTTGAAGGTCGGTCTCGGTCCCAGGTGGAGCGCGCCCGGGTACTCCCCGGAGCGCAGCACGCCGCGCACCGCGTAGATGCCCGTGCGCGGAATCAGCTTGTCGCCGTTCAGCACCACGAGGTTCGCCGTGGGGAAGCCCAGCTGCCGCCCGCGGCCGTCACCGCGCACGACGATGGCGCGCATGGAGTACGGCCTCCCGAGGCACGCCCGCGCCTCCTCCATCCGGGCCTCCACGACCGCGCGCCGGATCCGCGAGGACGAGATGGATTCCCCTGCCGCGGCTACCGGCGGAACCACCTCGACGTCGAAGCCGAGCTCCGCGCCGATCGCCCTCAACGTGTCGGCATCCCCCGAACGGTCCCGGCCGAAGCCATGATCGTAGCCGATCACCAGCTCGGTCACGCCCAGCCGACGCACCAGGATCTCCTCGACGAAGCGCCGGGGCTCGTACCGCGAGAGGGACTCGGTGAAGCTGATGAACACGGCGTAGTCGAGGCCGCTCTCGGCCAGGATCTCCTTCTTCTCGGTCGGCGTCGTGAGCAACCGGGGTGCGTGCTCGGGGCGCACGATCCGCAACGGATGCGGGTCGAACGTGACCAGGACGCTCCTGCGGCCGCTCGCCTCCGCGCGACCGCGGATCTCCTGCAGCACGGCCCAGTGTCCGCGGTGCACGCCGTCGAACGTCCCCACCGTGACGACGCTCCCGCCGGCTCGCGGGATCCCCGGCGGCTCTGCCCATCGAATGCCCCGCCCGCTCACGGCACGAACACCTTGCGCGGGCGGAACGTGGCGTCGACGACCTCGCCGATCGCCACGAGTGCTCCCGAGGACTCGGCCACGACGGAGGGAGCCGCGCTCTGGCCCTGGACCGGGATGCGCTGCCCGAGCTCGAGGGCCCGCACCGCCTCTGCGTCCACCCGCACGGCCGGCAGGTGCGCGAGCGCCTCCAGGGGGCTCAGCCAGGCGGCCGCCACGGACCGTTGGTCCGTGAGGCGCTCGAGCGTCAGCGCCCCGTCCACCGTGAACGTGCCGACCGCGGTGCGGCGCAGTGCGGTCAGGTGCGCTCCGACGCCCAGCGCTTCCCCCACGTCGCGGGCGAGCGCACGTACGTACGTCCCACTGGAGCAGTGCACACGCAGGTGCAGGTCCGGCAGCCGCACGTCGACGAGATCCAGCGCGTCGATGCGGACGGGCCTCGGCGCGAGCGGCACGTGCTCCCCCCGTCTGGCCCTGCGGTGCATCGGCACGCCCCCCACCTTGCGGGCGGAGAATTGGGGAGGCACCTGACTCACGGTCCCCACGAAACGCGCCACGACCTCGCGGATGCGGTCCTCGTCCAGGTCCCGCCATCTCCCGTCCTCGGCCACCGTCGTGCCGTCGCGGTCCAGCGTATCGGTCGTCCGCCCGAGCCGCGCCACCGCCTCGTAGGACTTGTCCAGGCCGGACAGGAACTCGGCGATGCGCGTGGCTCGCCCCACGCACAGGAGCATGAGGCCGGAGGCGAACGGATCCAGCGTGCCGGTATGACCCACGCGCCGCTCGGCGAGCGCGCGCCGCGCCGCCTGCACCACGTCGTGGGACGTCGGCCCCGTCGGCTTGTCCACCGGCAGGACGCCGTCCCCCAGGGTGCCGCTCACGGCTCCTCGTCGCCGCGCCCGCCGGGCGCCGAGCCCTCGTCGTCGTCATCCGCGTCCGGAATGACCACCTCCGAGAGGAGCTCCTCGATGCGGCGCGCGCGCTCGTCGGATCGATCCTCGAGGAAGCGCAGCGCGGGAACCCTGCGCACGTGAAGCGACTTGCCCAGCGTGCCCCGCAGGAACGGGGCCGCCGCCTCGAGGCCGGCCAGGGACTCGGCGTGCTCCTCCGCCCCGCCCCGCAGGCGCACGAACACCCTCGCACTGCCCAGGTCGGGAGAGATCTCCACCGCGGTCACCGTGACCTCCCGGACGCGTGGGTCGCGCACCGCCGTCCTCAGCAGGGCGGCGATCTCACGCTTGAGCTGCTCGTTGAGCCGAATGAGACGCCTCGATGCCATCGTCCTGGGAGCCTAGTAGAGCTCACGGTGCACGCCGACCACTACGGCACGCCCGTGCTCCTGCACGAAGTGGTCCGCCTTGTCCAGAACGGACTCGGCGAACGCGCGATCGGTGGCCACCAGCGCCAGGGTCAGAGCCGCCCGCTCGTGCACGTCCTGGAACGCCGTCTCCGCCACCGACGCATGGAAGCGCTGACGGAGGCGATCCTTGAGGGACCGCACCACCGAGCGCTTCTCCTTGAGGGAAGAGCAGCCTGGAATGGAGAGCTCCCAGGTCTGCACCGCAACGACCATGGAGCGGCTACCGTCCCCCGCGGGCTCCCGCGAGCGTGCGCGCGATCTCCTCGACGGTGTAGCACTCGATGATGTCCCCCACCTTCACGTCGTTGAAGTTCGCGATGCCGATGCCGCACTCGAGCCCCTCACGGACCTCCCTGGCGTCGTCCTTGAAGCGTTTCAGCGACGCGATCTCGCCGTCGTAGACCACGACCCCGCCGCGGATGATGCGGCCGCGGCCCTTCCGGTCGATGCGCCCTTCGCTGACGTAGCAGCCCGCGATCGTGCCCACCTTGCTGACCCTGAACGTCTGGCGTACCTCCGCGGTACCCTGCACGGTCTCCTTGCGCTCGGGGGCGAGCATGCCCTCCAGGGCGCGGCGCACGTCGTCCACCGCCTCGTAGATCACGTCGTAGACGTGGATGTCCACGTCCGCGCGCTCCGCCTCCAGCCTGGCCGCCGTCTGCGGGCGGACCCGGAAGCCGATGATGACGGCGCCCGCCGTCTTGGCCAGCAGGACGTCGGACTCGTTGATGGCGCCGACGCCGCGGTGGATGATCTCGACCTGGACTTCCTCGGTGCCGAGCTGCTCCAGGGAGTCCGCGACCGCCTGGACGGAGCCGTCCACGTCTCCCTTGATGACCAGGGGCAGCACGGACTTCCTGCCCGCGCCGACGAGCTGGGAGAAGTCTCCCAGCTTGACGCCGCGCTCCCGGATGCGCAGCTGCTTCTCGCGGTCCAGTCGCTGCCGGTTGGCCGCGATCTCCGCGGCCCGATCCGCGTCCATCACCTGGAACGTGTCACCTGCCTGCGGCACCCCGCTCGATCCGAGGACCTGGACCGGAATGCCCGGGGCGGCGGTGGCCACGGGTTGCCCCCGCTCGTCCAGCATGGCGCGCACCCGTCCGTCGTAGAGCCCGCACAGGAAGGGATCTCCCACGTTGAGCGTGCCCCGCTGCACCAGCATGCTGACCACCGGCCCCTTCCCGACGTCGAGCTGCGCCTCGATGACCGTTCCGCTCGCCTCGCGGTCCGGGTTCGCCTTGAGCTCGAGCAGCTCCGCCTGGAGGAGGACCTTGTCCAGGAGGTCCTCCACCCCTTGCCCGGTCTTGGCGGAGATCTCGGCCGAGAGGACCTCTCCCCCGAACTCCTCGACGTTGACGGCGTGCTGGAGGAGCTCCTGCTTCACCCGCATCGCATCCGCCGCCGGCAGATCGATCTTGTTGATCGCCACCACCATCGGCACGCCCGCGTTGCGGGCATGGCTGATGGCCTCGACCGTCTGGGGCATCACCGAGTCGTCGGCCGCCACCAGAAGGACCACGATGTCGGTCAGGTTCGCGCCTCGGGCACGCATCGCCGTGAAAGCCGCGTGGCCGGGCGTGTCGAGGAACGTGATGCTCCTGCCACCGTCGAGCTGCACGTGGTAGGCGCCGATGTGCTGGGTGATCCCCCCTGCCTCGCCGGCCACCACGTTCGTCTTGCGGATCCGGTCGAGCAGCAAGGTCTTGCCGTGGTCCACGTGCCCCATGACCGTCACGACCGGAGGCCGCCACTTGAGGTCTTCGGGCTCCTCCTCTTCCTCCTCCTCTTCGGCCTCGGCGCCGTACTCCTCTTCCCGCACCGCCTGGAAGCCGAACTCGTCGAGCAGCATCTCGATCTGGTCGAAGTCGAGGCGCTGGTTGATCGTGACGAGCAGGCCCAGGTTCTTGAACGCCGAGCCGATGATCTCGGTGGACGAGACGTCGATCAGCTCGGCGAGCTCGGCCACCGTCAGGAACTCGTTGACGCGCACCGTGCGGGACTCGCGCTCCTGCTCCTGGCGCTCCTGCTCCTCCTGGGCCTCCTGCTCCTCCCTCGACATCTGGCCGCGACGACGCCGTTTCTTCCCTCCGCCCTTCAGCTCGGCCATGACGCGCTGGATGTTCTCCTGGACCGCGTCCTGGTCCACGCGCTGGCGCTTCTTGCCCTTCTTCCGCTCCTTGCGCCGACCGTCCGACGTGTAACCCTCGGCCTGGATGCGCACCTGGCCTCCAGGCCCCGCGCTCGCCGCCGGGGTGGGCTTGCGCAGCGTGCGGGCCGGCCCGCTGGGCGCGCCGCGCCGGACGGGCTCCGGCCGCCGCGCTTCCGGCTCGACGGACTGGGATTCCGTCGCCGCGGCAGGCTCTTCGGCGACCGGCGGCCCCTCCTCGATCTCCCCGGCCTCCATCTCGGAGACCTCCGTGCCCGCCGGCTCTTCCTCCTCGACCTCGATCTCCTCGACCTCGCCGAGCTCGGCGAGGACCTCCTCGACCTCCGGCTCAACCACCGGCTCCTCGGTCTCGGTCTCGGCCTCACCGACGGCCACTTCCTCCGCGAATTCGACCGAGGCCTCCTCCCGTTCCCCCACAGCCGCCGCTTCCTCATCGGCGACGGAGGAGGCGGCATCCTCCTCGAGATCCCCGCTCACACGGCGGCGACGGCGACGGCGCGGGCTGGACTGGGCGTCTTCCAGGGCGGCACGCACGGCAGCCGACGGGTCCTTGTGTCCTGCCCGGCGTTCACGCTCCACCCGTGCCAGGACCGTCGCGACCTGGCCGTCACTCAGGCGCGCGCCCCCGTCGGAGACGGGGATGGCCATCTCCCGGAGGAGTTGAATGAGGGCCGCAACGTCGACCTTGAGGTCGGTGGCCAGCTCGATCACCCGCATGCTACTCGCTTACCTCCCGCTCGTTGACGGCGGCTCGAATCCGTCCGCGCTCAACTTCGCGCGGAGCTGCTCGGCGAAGGACTCCGCAGTCACGGCCACCGCCGCGGCCTCGGTCCCGCCTACCGCACCGCCCAATGTGGCCCGATCCCCCAGGATGGCCCGGGGGATCGGCCGATTTCGCAACGCACTCCGTACCTTGTCCAGTTGGACGCTCGACGCATCGCCCGCCATCAACACCAAGCGAGCCTCGCCCTGACGGACCGCCCGGCGCGTCGCCTCCGTGCCGACGACGACCGCACCCGCCCGTCGGGCCAGGCCCAGAAGCCGGAGGGCTTCCGCCTCAACCCTGCCCCGTTCCTCCATCCTCCGTCTCGTCGGGATCCACGCCGGCGCTCTCGTCGACCGCCTCGTCCTCCTGCGCCCCGGCACCGGCAGGTGGCTGGTCCCGGAACTCGAGGAGTCCCGGCCTGGCCCCGGCGCCCTCTCCGGCAGGCTCTCCCTCGACCACGGTGAGCTCGTCGATGACGCGGGCCAGACGGTCGGCGTCTCCCTCACCGAGCCCCTCGATCTCGAGGAAGTCATGGCGCTCGAGGTCGATGATCTGCAAGAACGTATCATACCCGGCCTTGGTGAGGGCCGCCAGTGTGGCCTCGGGCAGATCCAACTCGGACAGCGGGAAATCCGCAGTTTCGTAGTGCTCTTCGGAGCCCCCGCCGAACAAGGACAGATCGGCGCCGCGCTCGAGCCATTCGCGCGACCCGTACAGGTCGATCTGCCAGCCGATGAGCTGCGACGCGAGGCGCACGTTCTGACCGTTGCGTCCGATGGCCAGGGAGAGCTGGTCCTCGTCGACGATCGCCGTGATCACCTGGCGCTCCGTGTTGCTGATCACCTTCGCCACCCGGGCCGGGGCGAGTGCCCTGCGCGCGAATACCTCCGGGTCAGGATGCCACGGCACGATGTCGATACGCTCGCCGCCGAGCTCCGACACGACCGCCTGCACCCTCGATCCCTTGAGCCCCACGCACGCGCCCACGGGGTCGATGGAGTCGTCCCGGCTGTATACGGCGATCTTGGTCCGGCCCCCCACCTCGCGCGCGATCTCCTTGATGTCGACGATCCCCTGGTAGATCTCCGGGACTTCGAGCTTGAACAGGGCCGCCACGAACAGGGGATCCGCCCTCGACAGGATCAGGCGCGGACCCTTCGGCGTCTCCTCGACCTTCTTGAGCACGGCGCGGATGGGATCGCCCTGGCGGAAGCGCTCGCGGGGGTTCTGGTCCTTCCACGGGATGATCGCCTCCGCGTCGCGCGAGCGGTTCATCATCACGACGAGCTTCCCGCGCTCGATCTGCTGGACCTCCCCGGAAAGCAGCTCACCCACCCTGTCCGCGAACTCGTCGCGAATGCGCTCCCGCTCGTTCTCGCGAACGCGCTGCACGATGCGCTGCTTCACGGCCATCACGGCGTTGCGTCCGAACTCCGCGAACGCCACCGGGATCTCCATGACGTCGCCGACCTCGTACGTCTCGTCGTCCCAACGGGCCTCCTCGAGCGCGATCTCGCAGGAGGGGTCCTCCACCTCCTCCACCACCCTCCGCAGCACCACGATGTCGAACTCGCCCGTGTCGTCGTCGATCGTGACCTCGGCCTGGACGTTCGCCCCGTAGATGCGCGCGAGCCCCGCGAGGATCCCGTCTTTGACGAGATCGTTCATCTCCTCAGGGGTGAGGCTCTTGGTGGCAGCCACATCCCTGAAGGCCGCGACGATCTGGCCAGCGTTGGGCATCGTTCCTCTCTCACTTCCACGTGAAGACGAGGTTCGCCCCCGCGATCTGGGCACGCGGGATGCTCACCTCGTCGCCATCTGCAAGCCGGAGCCGCACGGCCCCGTCCTCTCCTTCACCCCCGTCCAGGCCGAGCAGCTCGCCCTCGAGCCTCCGGGCCCGCCCAGCCAGGACGTCGTGACCCCTGAGCGCCACGCGCTCGCCCCTGAAGCGCTGGAAGTCGCGCATGCGCAGCAGCGGGCGCTCGACCCCCGGCGAGGACACCTCCAGGACGTACCGATCGGCCAGCCCCTCGCACGCGTCCAGCCACGGCTCCAAGCCCCTGCTCACCGCCACGCAGTCGTCCAGCGTGACGCCGCGTCCCTCCGCGGCGTCCGGTCGGTCGATGCGCACCCGCAACTGAGGCCTGCCGGAGCTCCCGCCCCACCGAACGTCGACGAGCTCGAATCCCAGAGCACGGATCCGCGCTTCCATCTCACGCTCGATCTCGGGTACGGGTCGCACGCCGCACGCCCCCGTCTACGTCCTTACGACAGCGAATAAAAAAGCGGGGGCCACCAACTCCCCCACTTCGCAATCACGTCGCCCCGCAAGGCGACTCTGCCAGTGCTGCAATATAGGAGGGGCCCGGAAGTCCCTCAAGGGCGCCCCCGGAGGCGCGCCATGTCCGCCGCGCGCGTTACCGCCGATCCCCCCCTCCGGCGCCCCCTCCTCCGCGCCGCACCTCGTCCTCGAGCGCGCCGAGCCGGCGACCCAGCCCGTCCACGGCCTCCTTCAGGCTCTCGAACTCCTTCTGGCCGACGAAGTCGAGGCGCTCCCTGGCTTCGTCCGCGGCCTCGTGGGCCCGTTGGAGCGCGCTCTTCATGACCTCCTTGGCCCGGTCGCTGGACAGATCCCCCCGCTCGCGCGCCTCCTGGATCGTCTCTTCGAGCGCGTCCTTGAAGGCCGACAGGACACCGATCCCCTGTCGGATCCCCTCCGACACCTTCTCCCGGGCGCTCTTCCGGTCCTCGCTCATGGCAGCCTCCGTTCAGGTGCGTGCACGGGCCACGCCCGCGTACCCAAAACTACGCGATCGCGCTCGAAACGGGTTCACGAGCGCGCAGGCGGGCGAGTCGGCCCCCCTCACTCCTCGGCGCGCTCGATCTGGGCGCCGAGCGCGCGTAGGCGCTCGTCGATGCGCTCGTAGCCCCGCTCGATCTGCTGGATGTTGCGGATGCGGCTGCCTCCCTCCGCACTCAGGGCCGCGAGCAGAAGCGCCATGCCGGCGCGGATGTCCGGGCTCTCAAGGACTTCGCCCTTCAACGGCGAAGGGCCTACGACGACCGCCCGGTGCGGGTCGCACAGGATGATCGACGCGCCCATACCCACGAGCTTGTCCGTGAAGAACATGCGGGACTCGAACATCTTCTCGTGCACGATGACGCTCCCGTGGCACTGTGTGGCCGCCACCAGGGCGATCGAGGTCAGGTCGGCGGGAAACGCCGGCCAGGGCCCGTCGTCCACCTTGGGAACGTGTCCGAACGCATCCTGCCGGATGCGGTGCTCGGCGTCGCCGTGCACGAGGAGATCGCCGCCCTCCACCGAGCATTCGACGCCGAGGCGCGCGAAGGCGAGGAGCGTGGAGTCCAGGTGCTCGAGCGGCGCGTCCGCGATCGTGATCTCGCTGCCGGTGACCGCGGCCAGTCCGATGAACGACCCGGTCTCGATGTGGTCCGCGCCCAGTCGGAAGCGGGCTCCGTGCAGCTCGTCCACGCCCTCGATCTCGAGGATGTGGGTGCCGATTCCTTCGATGTGCGCCCCCATCGAGTTGAGGAGCCGGCACAGATCCTGTACGTGCGGCTCGGCGGCGGCGTTGCGCAGCCGCGTCCGCCCCCGTGCGCGCACGGCGGCCATGACCGCGTTCTCCGTCCCGGTCACGGAAGGCTCGTCCAGGAAGACGTCGGCGCCGGACAGGCGGGTCGCGTGCAGCGTGAAGCCACCGTTGAGCGTCACTTCGGCGCCCAGGGCCTCGAACGCGAGGAAGTGCGTGTCCATGCGCCGCCGCCCGATGATGTCCCCGCCGGGCGGCGGAAGCTCTACGTGCCCGAAACGCGCCAGCAGCGGGCCGGCCAGGAGCAGAGAAGCCCGGATGCGGGCGGCGCGATCACGGTCGACCGCGTCGGCCCGGACGCCTCCGCCGTCCACCGTCACTTCGTGATCGCCGCTCCACCGCACCTCGGCGCCCAACGACGCGATGATGTCGAGGAAGGTCTCGACGTCCCGGATGCGGGGGACGTTCTCCAGCGTCACGGGAGCGCCGGTCAGCACGGTCGCGGCCAGACACGGTAGGGCCGCGTTCTTGTTGCCGGCCGGGCGGATGCGGCCGTGGAGCCGGTGGCCGCCTTCAACCACGAAGGTCGTCATGGGTTCGGGAGCGCGAGGTGGGAGAGGCTCGGGGTCGGACGGGAGCCATGGCCCCTCCCCCCGGCCCGCCGGGTCCCGAACATACGCGGGCGCCTCGTCCGCCAGCAACCGTACCATCGTGCCTCCCCTGTGGTCGTGGAAGCCCGCGGAGGGGCTCCCTTCCTCCCCGACTCTCCATCCGCGAGGCCCTGCACGATACGTGCCGGGTTGCCACCGCCGTGCCTCCCGCCCGCGTGGGCCCGCCGAGGAGCACGGGCGGGTACGGCCCCGGGACGCGCGCGACCTGGCTCGACGAGGGCGGCTCCGGTTACTGTTCTCTCATGCTCCGCTCCCAGTCCCCACCGACCGTCGCGACGCTCCGCTCGGACGCGGTGGTGGCCCTCGCCGCCGCAGATCTGCTCGCCCGGGCCGCCGACGCGGCGATCCTCGTCATCGGCGTCGCGATCGTCGCGCTCACGATGATCCTGGGTCGGCTCTTGCTTCAGCTCACCCGAGCGGTGCGGGAGCTGCGCGCAGGCGTGCACCAGAACCTGGGGCCCGTCTCCGACCGCGCGCGGGCCATCTCCGACAACGTGGAGTTCGTCACGCAGGCCCTGCGCACGGACGTGGAGCACCTCAGCGGCTCCGTGCGCGCGCTCACGGACCGGCTGCACCAGGCCTCCGACCGGATGGAGGAGCGCATCGAGGAGTTCAACGCGCTCATGGAGGTCGTCCAGGACGAGGCCGAGGCGGTGTTCCTCGACACGGCGTCCACGGTGCGCGGCGTGCGGGCCGGTGCCCGGGAGGGGGCTCGCCGGATCGGCCGGCACCCCCGGGCGACGGGGGACGAGGAATCCGGCCTGGAGGGAGCGGACGCCGATCGCGTGCTCGCGCGTCCCGGGACCGCGAAGGCCGCCGAATCGGAAGGCACGGCATCCACAGGCTAGGAGCCCTCCGTCCGCGTGACCCTGCTCTCGGCGCTCCTGATCGTTCTCGCCTGGCTCCTGATCCCCGAGCCCGTGCTGGCCTGGGGCCCCGGCACGCACATCGCCCTGGGCGAGACCCTCCTCTCCTCGCTCTATCTCGTTCCGCCGGCCGTGCGCATGCTCCTGCAGCGCTATCCCCTGCACTTCCTGTATGGGTCCATCGCCGCGGACATCTCGTTCGCGAAGAAATACGTGCCGGAAGGGCGTCACTGCCACAACTGGCACGTAGGAGAGGAAATCCTCGCCTCGGCGGACTCCGAGCCGCTGGCCTCGGTCGGCTATGGGTATCTCGCGCACCTCGCGGCGGACACCGTGGCGCACAACGTCTTCGTGCCCCGCCAACTCCTGCTGACGAGCACGACCCAGGCGATCGGCCACGCGTATTGGGAGCACCGCATGGACATGCACGTCGGCGACGAGTTCATCGGCCAAGCCCGCCGACTCGTCATGGACAACGACCACTCCGAGGCCGACGCGCTCTTCGACGACGTGCTCTCGCGCACGATCTTCAGCTTCCGCACGAACCGCAGGATCTTCCGGGGGATGATCCGATTCCAGGGCCACGACCGCTGGCAGCGCATCTTCGAGCAGGTGCTGGCGAACTCGCGTTTCGACCTCCCCAACCCGCTCGTCGACCGGTACTTCGCGATCTCGTTCGACTATGTGGTGGATTACCTGCGGGATCGCTCCGCCTCCCGACCCGCGGGACTCGACCCCGTCGGGGAGCTCAACCTTCGCCTTTCCAAGAAGGTGCGCCGCCGCGCCCTGTCGGACCGGAGCGCAGAGCGCCCCGAGGTGCTGGCCGGGATGGCGGACGACTTCTTCCCCTTCCCGGCGCACGACTTGCTCCACTGGCGCTCCGTCACCGACGTCGACTTCGCCGGCGGGATCACGGCACGGAAGGGTGAGCGCCGACGGGGGTAGGGCACGGAGTGGCCATCCCCAGCGAGCTCATCGAGGAGGACTTCATGAAGATCGGGATCATCGGCGCCGGCCAGATCGGTGGAACGCTCACGCGCCGGCTCACGGCGCTCGGCCACGACGTCTCCGTGGCGAACTCAAGGGGACCGGACACGCTCCGCGACCTCGCACGGGAGACCGGTGCGAAGGCGGTCACGGCACGTGAGGCGGCGCGCGGTGCTCGCGTCGTCGTCGTAACGATCCCGGAGCATGCCGTGCAGGACCTCCCGAGGGATCTCTTCGCGGACGTCCCGGACGACGTCGTCATCGTGGATACAGGCAACTATTACCCGCGGCACCGGGACGGGCGCATCGCAGGGATCGAGGAGGGGACGACGGAGAGCCTGTGGGTGTCCGAGCAGCTGGGACGAACGGTCGTGAAGGCGTTCAACAACATCCGCGCTCAGCACCTGCTCGAGGGCGGCAAGCCCGCGGGCACGCCGGGCAGGAGGGCGCTTCCCGTAGCCGGGGACCGTGAGGGCGACAAGGAGGTCGTGATGAAGCTCGTCGACGAGCTCGGCTTCGACCCGGTCGATGCCGGGAGCCTCGACGAGTCGTGGCGGCAGCAGCCGGGCTCGCCGGTCTACGTGACCGAGCTGGACGCGTCCGGCGTGCGGAGGGCCCTCTCCGAGGCGAGCCCGGAGCGCAGTCCCGAGTGGCGGGCGACGGACAGGAGCCCCGGGACGTTCCTGCGGCCGGCGTGAGGCTGGCTGCGCCTCTCGCCTTACTCCAGCCTCTCCCGCACGAGCTCGTTCACGCGCCTCGGGTCGGCCCTGCCTCCTGAGCGGCGCATCACCTGTCCGACGAAGAACCCGAGCAGGCGGACCTCGCCCGCGCGGTAGCGCACGACCTCCCGCGCGTGGTCGGCGAGCACCGCGTCGACCCAGACGGTGAGGCGCCGCTCGTCGCGCACCTGCGCGAGCCCCAGACGCTCCACGACGGAGGCCGGCTCCCCGCCCTCGTCCGCGAGCACGCCCAGCACCGTCTTCGCCGCCGTTCGGCTGAGCGTGCCGTCCTCGACCAGCGCGATCAGGGCGGCCAGCGCCCGCGGGCGCACCGGAACGGCACGGGCATCTTCGCCGCGCTCGTTGAGGAGCGCCCGCAGCGGCCCCATGACCCAGTTCGAGACGCTCTTCGCGTCGCCGTGGATCGCTGCGGCCGCCTCGAAGTAGTCCGCTGTGGCTGCCGACCGGGTCAGCGCGTCGGCGTCGTGGGAGGGCAGGCCGAACGCCTCCTCGAAGCGGCGGCGGCGTGCGCGCGGCAGCTCGGGAAGCGAGGCCCCGACCTCGGCGACCCATGCTGCGTCGAGGACGAGCGGCTGCAGATCGGGCTCGGGGAAGTATCGGTAGTCCGGGCTCTCCTCCTTGGAGCGCATGGGGCGGATCTCTCCCCGCTGGTCGTCCCACAGCAGCGTCTGCTGCCGCACCCGCCCGCCGCCCTCCAGGAGGTACCGCTGCCGCTCGATCTCGAGCGCGATCGCCTTCTCGATGCCGGAGAACGAGTTGACGTTCTTGATCTCGGTCTTGACTCCGAGGCTTCCCCCTCCCGCCGGGCGGAGCGACACGTTCGCGTCGGCGCGCAGGCTGCCCTCCTCCATGTTGCAGTCGCTCACATGGGCGTACTCGAGCAGGCGCTTGAGCGCCTGGAGGAAGCCCTTCACATCGCCCGGGGAGCGCAGGTCGGGCTCGGTGACGATCTCGACGAGCGGCGTGCCCGCACGGTTGAGGTCCACCGCAGTGGCCTCGGCGAAGCGGTCGTGGATCGACTTTCCGGCGTCCTCCTCCACGTGCAGGCGCCGGACGCGCGCCGTCGCCTCGCCGCCCTCTCCGTCGAACACGAGCCGCCCGTCGGTCGCCAGGGGGCGCTCGAACTGGGTGATCTGGTAGCCTTTGGGCAGGTCGGGATAGAAGTAGCTCTTGCGCGCCCACACGCTCGTGGGATGCACCGTGCACCCGAGCGCGAGCGCCGCCCTGACGGCGAGCTCGACCGCCTCCGGATTCGTGACCGGGAGCGCGCCGGGAAGCCCGAGGCAGACGGGGCAGACGAGCGTGTTGGGCTCGGCCCCGAAGCGAATCTCGTCCCCGCAGAAGAGCTTCCTCTGGGTGCGCAGCTGCACATGCACCTCCACCCCGATGACCGGCTCCCAGGTCACGCGGCTCTCTCCGCGAGCGAGGCTTCGAGCGCCGCGCCGGCCGCCACCATCGCCTCCTCGCCCCACCAGGGCGCCAGCAGCTGCCCTCCCACGGGAAGACCGTCGACGGCGCCGATCGGGACCGACATCGCGGGGATGCCGGCGAGGTTCGCCGTCACCGTGAAGACGTCCGACAGGTACATGGCTACGGGATCGTCCACCCGCTCTCCCAGACCGAAGGCCGGGCCGGGGGTCGTGGGGGTGAGGAGCACGTCCACGCCCTCCGCGAACACGGTGCGGAAGTCCTCGCAGACGAGCCGCCTGGCCCGCTGCGCCGCTCCGTAGTAGCGATCCTGGTAACCCGCCGACAGCGCGAACGTCCCGAGCAGGATGCGCCGCTTCACTTCCTCGCCGAAGCCGCCCGAGCGCGTCGCCTCCATCATCGCCTCGACACCGCCACCCACGCCCGCGCGGCGCGCGCCGTAGCGCACGCCGTCGTAGCGCGCCAGGTTGCTCGAAGCCTCCGCGGGCGCCAGCACGTAGTACGCGGGGATGGCGTACCGGGAGCGGGGCAGCGAGACCTCGCGCACGCTCGCGCCGGCCGCCTCCAGGAGCTTCGCGGCCTCGTCGACGAGCCTCCGTACGGCTGGAGCCAGCGTGGGAGGCACGTACTCCCTCGGAACGCCGACCACCGCACCCGCCACCCCCCGCCGCACCGCCCCGCGCAGGTCCGGCGTCGGCATCCGCGCGGAGGTCTCGTCACGTGGATCGTGGCCCGCGATCGCCTCCAGCAGCGCTGCGGCGTCGTACACGCTTCGTCCCAGCGTGCCCACCTGGTCGAGCGACGACGCGAACGCCACCAGCCCGTAGCGGCTCACGCGCCCGTAGGTCGGCTTGATCCCCACCACGCCGCAGAACGCCGCCGGCTGGCGCACGGACCCGCCGGTGTCCGACCCGAGCGCCACCGGGACGAGGCCCGCCGCCACTGCCGCAGCCGATCCGCCCGAGCTCCCTCCGGGCACGCGCGTCGGATCCACCGGGTTGCGCGTCGGCCCGAACGCGGATCGCTCCGTCGAGGAGCCCATCCCGAACTCGTCCAGGTTCGTCTTGCCGACGACCACGGCACCCGCCTCTTCCAGCCGGCGCACCGCGGTGGCGGCGAACGGCGACACGTAGCCCTCGAGCAGCCTGGACGCGCACGTGGTCGGAAGGCTTGTGGTCGCGAGGTTGTCCTTCACGGCCACCGGCACTCCGGCGAGGGGGCCTGCCGTGTCCGGGCGGGCGAGGCCGTCCTCGTCGGCGAGAGCCAGGAAGGCGTTCATCGCGTCCGGTCCCCCCTCGAGGCGGCGGATCGCGCCGAGCGCCCGCCGCGCCGGATCGAGCGGATCGCGGCGCCCGGAGCGCACGTCCTCGACCAGCTCGGCGAGCCCGCTCACCCGCCTCCGCCCTCCGTACCGTCCGACAGCCCGGGGAGCGCCGGGACCACGAAGAAGCCCTCTCTCCAATCCGGCGCGTTCGCGGAGGGACTCCGGGCGAGAGCGTCCGGTGTCTCTGCCACCGGATCCCGAGCGGAGGCCAGCCGCCCGGGTGACTCTCCCTGGTCCGCGGCGCCGCCCCCTTCGATCCCTTCGAGCACCACCACGTGCTCGAGGATCCGGTTCAGGTCGTCCGTCAGCCGCTCGAGCTCGCCATCGTCGAGGCGCAGGCGCGCCAGCCCGGCGATCCGGCGCGCCTCGGCGCTCGTGACGCTCACGGCCAATCCCGCTCCAGGCGGGCATAGCGCACCAGCAGCCGTTTGCGTCCCACCCCGTCGAAGTCGACGGTCACCCTGAGATCGTGGCCGAACCCGCTCACCTCGACCACGGATCCGGACCCGAAGGTCTCGTGCACCACGCGCTCTCCTTTGACGAGGCGCGGCACGTCCTGATTCAGGTCCTCGTCCGCGAGGAGGTCGAAATCCATGCTCCGTCCTCCATCCTCCGCCTCCGGCCGTCGCCTCGGACGGTGCGGCGTGGAGTCGGCCGCGAGCCGGAGCTGCTCGCTCCTGCGCTCTTCGAGCACCTCCCTCGGGATGGCGTCCACGAACGACGACAGCGTGCCGTACGTGTAGTCTCCAGCGCGGCGGCGCTGCCGGGCCCAGCTCAGCACGAGCTTGTCCCTCGCGCGCGTGATGCCCACGTAGAAGAGGCGGCGCTCCTCCTCGAGCGCCGCGGCCTCGTCGTAGGCGCGCGCGAGCGGAAAGAGCCCCTCCTCCATCCCCGCGATGAGCACCACGGGAAACTCGAGCCCCTTCGCGTTGTGCAGGGTCATGAGGGTGACGCTGTCCGCGTCGGGGTCGAGCCGATCCACGTCCGCCACCAGCGCGACCTGCTGGAGGAAGACGTCCAGGTCCGTGAGGCCCTCGACCTCCTCGTCCCCGAGCTCCTCGATGGCCTCCGCGTCGAAGTCGAGGGCGCCGGCCACGAGCTCGGCCACGTTGCGCGCGCGATCCTCCCCGTCGGGGCCCTCCTCGACCAAATGGCGCGCGAGATCCAGCTCCTCCGCCAGCTCCTCGAGGACCTCCCCGGCCGAAGCCTCCTCGGCCCGTAGGGCGTAGCGTTCCATCAACGCCGCGAACTCCCGGACCGCTCGCCTGCTCGCGGCGGGCAGGTCCGGAACCTCGTCGGCGCGCGCGGCGGCCTCGAGCCGCGCGATCCCCTGCCCTCGCGCCCAGGCGGCGAGTCGCTCCTGCGACGTCGCGCCGATGCCCCGGTGGGGATAGTTCACCACGCGCTCGAACGCGACGTCGTCCTGCGGATTCGAGACGAGCCTGAGGTAGGCCAGCACGTCCTGGATCTCCCGCCGCTCGTAGAAGCGGACGCCCCCGACCACCTGGTAGGGGATCCCGGCGCGCCGGAATCGGTCCTCGAGGGCGCGGGCCTGCGCGTTCGTGCGGTACAGGACCGCGAACGCGCCGTAGGCGGGCGGCGACGCCTGAGCGTAGCGAGCCCCGATCTCGGTCACGATCCAGCGGGCCTCGTCGCCCTCGTCCATCGTCTCGACGAGCGTGATCGGCTCCCCCCCCGCCCGCTCCGTGCGCAGGGTCTTGCCCTTGCGTTCGACGTTCTGGCGGATGACCGCGTTGGCCGCGTCCAGGATGCGTTGCGTCGAGCGATAGTTGCGTTCGAGACGGACCACGGCCGCCCCGGGGAACGCCTTCTCGAAGTCGAGGATGTTGCGGATGTCGGCGCCCCGCCACCCGTAGATGCTCTGGTCGTCGTCGCCCACCACCATGAGGTTGCGGTGGCGCGCCGCCAGGAGCTCGAGGAAGCGGAACTGGGCCCGGTTGGTGTCCTGGTACTCGTCGACCAGCAGGAACGCGAAGCGCTCCCGATAGCGTTCGAGGATCTCCGGGCTGCCCTCCAGGAGCTCCACGGGCTTGACGAGCAGATCGTCGAAGTCGAGCGCGTTCTGTCGCCGGAGCTCGTCCTGATACAGCGGGAACACCTTGGCCACGCTCCGCGCGAACAGGTCGAAGGAGCCCTCGTTGTCGCGCACGAAGGCCTCCGCGGACACGAGCTGGTTCTTCGCGTTGCTCATCTCCGCGCGGATCGCCTTGGGGCTCCAGCGCTTCGGGTCGAGGCCCACGAGCTCCTGCACGCGCTTCACGAGCCGCAGCGACTGATCCTGGTCGAAGATGCTGAACGAGCGGTCCCAGCCGATCCGGTCCGCATGCCGCCGCAGGAGCCGCGCCCCCAGCGCGTGGAACGTCCCGATCCACATGCCCGCCGGTTCCACGTCCAGGAGACGGGCGATGCGCTCGCGCATCTCGCCGGCTGCCTTGTTGGTGAACGTCACCGCCAGGATGCGGTCCGGGGGCACGCCGTGCTCCATGATCAGGTGGCCCACCCGGGTCGTGAGCACGCGCGTCTTGCCCGACCCGGCTCCTGCGAGCACGAGCAAGGGGCCCTCGAAGTGGCTCACCGCCGCGAGCTGCTCGGGATTGAGACCCTCGAGGTGCGCGGCTCGCGCCGACGCCGGGCTCCCCGACCCCTCAAGCATCGGCCACCGGCAGCCTGATCTGGAAGGTCGTGCCCTCCATCCCCTCGAGCAGCTCGATCCGTCCGTGGTGCACGCCCTCCACGATACGGCGCGACAGGGCGAGGCCGACCCCCCACCCTCCCGCCTTCGAGGTCACGCCGGGCTCGAAGATCTTGTCGCGGATCTCGGCCGCGACGCCCGGACCCGTATCCCGGATGCGCAGGCTCACCCATCCGTCCCCCATCTGGCGGGCGTAGATCGAGATCCGCCCTCCCCGCCCCGCCAGCGCGTCCAGCGCGTTCTTCACGACGTTCTCGAGCGCCCAGACGAGGAGCACCTCGTTCGCCTTGACCCGGGGCAGTGCGTCGGGGATGTCGACCACCAGCTCGACGCCCCGGCCGAGCCGGGGCAGACGCGCCGCGAGATAGCGCTCGAGGTCGCGCACGACCTGTCGGAGCGACAGGCTCTCGAGCTCCGGCGCGCGTCCGATCAGCTCGAAGCGGTGGCTGATCCGTTCGAGCCGGTCGAGGTCCTCCTGGATCGCGTCGGCCACGTCCGCCTCCTCCACGCGGCCCGGGCGCTCCCGGGGCGGGAGCTTGAGGACTTCGAGCCACCCCTGCAGGGAGGAGAGCGGCGTGCCGAGCTGGTGGGCGAGCTCGCGGGCCATGGACGTCCACGCCCGCTCGCTCTCCGCGCGGCGCTGGAAGCGCACGACCGTGAGGCCCATCAGGACCGTGAGCAGCAGCCCACCCACCTGCAGCCAGGGGATCCAGCGCAGCCGACGGACCTCGGGCGTGTCCCCGAAGTGGATCTCCACGCCGTTCGGCTCCGCGACCGGCCGATGTCGCTCGTCGAGGCCCCGGATGTAGGAGAGCACGCGCTTCTGGCCGGAGTGTGTCCCCAGCTCCACCCGGAACGGCAGGTTTTCCGCTGCATACACGCTGTCACCCGGTCCGGTCTGGACGAGCGGAACGCCCGACTCCCGCACGATCGTCTGCAGCCGGAAGAGCGCATCATCGGCCCCTCCGGAGTTCGGAGGGCTGGTGATGCCCGCCTGGATCTCCCACCAGATCCTGGTCAGCGTCTCCGCATCCGCCTGCAGGGAGCGCACGATCTGCTGCGTATAGACCAGGTACCACCCCAGCAGGAGCACGAACAGCGTCGCGAGGGCGACGGGCCACCGGTTTCGGGTCATGCGCACAGTGTGTGGGGTGCGGCGACCACCGCGCCAGGGGAGGGGCTACGACAAGGGTTCCGCGCCCACATACGGGTGCAGGACCTCCGGTACCGTCACGCTCCCGTCCTCCTGCTGACAGGTCTCCAGGAGCGCCGCGACGACCCTGGGCAGCGCCAGGCCGGAGCCGTTCAGCGTGTGCACGAACTCGGGCTTCTGCCCCGGGCCCGGGCGGAAGCGGACGTTGGCTCGGCGGGCCTGGTAGTCGGTGAAGGTCGAGCAGCTCGACACCTCGAGCCAGGCCGCCACGCCCGGGGCCCACACCTCCAGGTCGAAGGTCATGGCACTGCTGAAGCCCAGGTCCCCGGTGGCGAGGAGAACCCTGCGGTAGGTCAGCCCCAGGCGCTCCAGCAGCGTCTCGGCCTCCCGCGTCAGTCTCTCGAGCGCGGCGCGGCTGCACTCCGGTCTCTCGAAGCGGACCATCTCCACCTTGTCGAACTGGTGCACGCGCAGCAGCCCGCGGGTGTCCTTCCCGGCGGCTCCGGCCTCGCGGCGGAAGCACGGGGAGTACGCCGTGTAGCGCACGGGCAGATCCGACGCGTCGAGGACCTCGTCCCGCAGCATGTTCGTGAGTGGCACCTCGGCGGTCGGAATCAGCCACAGGTCGTCGCGCTCCGTCCGATACGACTCGTCCGCGAACTTGGGGAGCTGGCCGGTCCCCGTAAGCGTCTCCCGCGTCACCAGGTACGGCACCCGCAGCTCGGTGTAGCCGTGCTCGCGCGTGTGAACGTCCAGGAACCACGAGATGAGACCCCGCTGCAGGCGTGCTCCGGCGCCCCGCAGCACCGGAAATCCCGAGCCCGAGAGCTTGGCGCCCCGCGGCAGATCGAGAATACCCAGGGCCTCCCCCAGCTCCCAGTGCGGTCGCGGGGAGAAGGGAAAGGCGCGCGGCGAGCCCCAGGAGCTCACCACCCGATTCTCCTCCACCCCACCCTGCGGCACCTCGGGCAGAGGCACGTTGGGCACCTGGAGCAGGATCTCCGAGATAGCGGCCTCGCGATCGCGCACCACGCCGTCCAGCGTGCCGATCCGATCTCCGACCTGGCGCATCGAGGCGACGAGCTCGTCGGCGGGCTCTCCCGCCCGCTTCAACTCCCCGATGCGCTTGGATACCTCGTTGCGGCGGGCCTTGAGGTCGTTCACCTCGCGCAGGGCCGCGCGGCGCTCCTCGTCCAGGGCCCGCACGTCGTCCACGAGCGCGGGCAGATCCCGGTCACCACGCCGCGACAACTCCTGCTTGAGCTCCCCGGGCTCGTCGCGGAACCTTCGCACGTCGAGCATGGGACGTCACTTGGGAGGGACGAGTCGTCGGTCGTTGCAGGTCGGATTGTCCTCGGAGACGAACTTGAGCGTCCCCGCGGAGGCGTCGATCTGCAGGGCCTCCATCTTGGCGAAGTAGACGCACACCTGCCCGTAGACTCCCAGGCTCTCCGCGGTGCGTATCGCGTAGACCATGCCGGTCTCGAGCGGTATGGGGGCGTCCTTCACATAGAGGGTGCTGTCCTTCGGCGCGAGCGCGAGGTCGTCGAAGTTCACCCCGGGCATCGCAGCCACGCCCGCTCCCGAGTAGATGTTCAGGACGAGCGGTGGCACCAGCACCAGGTGGCCGTTCCGCGTGTCGAGGGCGACGTCCCAGAGGCCGGTCGAGTTCGGGTTCTCGACCTGATAGCTGGTCTGCTGATGGAAGCTGAACGCGTTCGGAAGGTGAGGCGCGGACAGTGCCAGCGAGTACAGGATCACGGTGTCCGGGAGCGCGGCCCATCGGGGGGTGGTGGGGCCACCGCAACTCGAGAGGACCGTCGCGAGCGCCACGGCGACCGCGCCGAGCGCCGGGACGCGAGCGCGCCGCAGCGCGGCCGGAGAGGCTGGTGTGGAGGCGGGCGACATGCAGGCGGACCGGAGGAAGGCGGGGGACATGGACCTCGAGGGTACGGAAATTGCCAGAGCCCTTCAGATGGTGTCAACCCTTCGAAACCCCTGGGATTCATTGACTTTACCCCGCGTGCCGGGTAGGTTCCCCGCCCGTCGCGGAAGGCCCCTGTGCCGGGGAGGTGCTGGTGATCGTGGAACCCCCTGAACCGACCCTCCGCAGGCGTGTCCTCGTGGCCGACGACGAGCCGCACATCCGCCGCGTCCTGTCCACGCTCCTGGAGAGCAGCTCCTTCCAGGTGGACGAGGCGGCGAACGGGAGCGAGGCGCTGGACCGGGTGTTGTCCGGCACGCGCTACGACTTCGTGCTCCTCGACCTGATGATGCCGTTCGCGTCCGGCCTGGAGGTCCTCGAGAAGATCCGCAGCGACCCCCGCCGCGCGCGTACGCCGGTCATCATCCTGACGGCCAAGGGACAGGATACGGACCGGGACGACGCCTTCGCGCGCGGGGCCGACGATTTCCTCACCAAGCCCTTCAGCCCCAAGAAACTCCTTGCCCGCATCCACGAGATCCTCGACGGACGCTGACGCCCACACCTGGGTCCTCGTCCTCGCCGGAGGCATCGGGTCGCGCTTCTGGCCGCTCAGCACGCCCGAGCGCCCCAAGCAGCTCCTCCCGCTGGCGAGCGACCGCCCCCTCGTGGTGGAGACCGTCGAGCGGGCCCTCGCGCTGGTGCCTCCGGAGCGCCTGCGCATCCTCGCGGGCGCCCACCTCGTGGAGGCCTTCCGCCGCGTGCTGCCCCGCCTGCCCGCCGCGAGCTATCTGATCGAGCCCGCCGCCAGAGGCACCGCCCCGGTGCTGGCGTGGGCGGCCCGGGAGGTCGGCGCGCTCGATCCGGACGCAGTCCTGGTCTCCCTGCACGCCGATCACTTCATCGCGCCCCTCGACGCCTTCCGGGAAACCGTGAACGCCGCCGTGTCCCTCGCCCGCGAGCACGAGGTGCTCCTGACCGTGGGGGTCCGCCCCGACCGCGTGGAGACCGGGTTCGGCCACATCGAGCCGGGAGAGCCCCTGGCCTCGGACGGCACCGGGGCGCGGGCCTGGCGCGTACGGACGTTCCACGAGAAGCCCGACGCTCGGACCGCACGCCGGTACATGGACGCCGGCTTCCTCTGGAACACCGGGATCTTCGTGTGGCGCGCATCGGTCTTCCTCGACGAGCTGCACCGTCACGCACCGGAGGTGGCCGAGCGGCTCCCCCGGCTCGCGGACGGCCCGGAGTCGTTCTTCCGGGACGTGCCGGCCTGCGTCGTGGACAGGGCCGTGCTGGAGCGGAGCGAGAAGGTGGCGGTCGTCGCGGCGCGCTTTTCCTGGGACGACGTCGGGAACTGGGACGCGCTCGCGCGCATCCGCGGCGCCGACGCGCAGGGGAACGTGACGGACGGCGACACGGCCGTGGTGGAGGGGCGCGGCAATGTCGCGTACGCCGAAGGAGGGCGCGTCGTTCTCTTCGGGGTCGAGGATCTGGTCGTGGTCCGGACGCCCGACGTCACGCTGGTGTTGCCACGCGCGAGGGCATCCGAGCTGAAGAGCCTCCTCGCCCGGATCGACGAGGGCCAGCCATGACGACCCCGAGGCTCCTCTACCTCTTCGACGACCGCCGCGCGCGCGCGTGGGCTCCGTTCAGCCTGACGCGTCCGCCGGGCGAGCTCCTCTACGGGGCACTCACGCTGCGCGCGCGCGCCGAGCGCTCCCTGGGGCTGCCCTGCGCGGGCCAGCTGTGCTCGGAGACCCTCGAGGGCTTCGACGAGCCCGGCTCTGCGCCCGCGGTCGCGGGGGCCGGGGTCCGCGCCGCCGGCGTGCGGATACTCCTCTCCAGCCGCGCGGCCCACGCCCTCGGCGAGCCGCCCAAGCTCCCCCCC
>JBJKSF010000239.1:0-13462 GCA_046704285.1 Longimicrobiales bacterium
ACTCGTGTAAAATGGGGGGCGGCTTCGGATAACGGTTGGCAACCTTGTAGCTTCTAACCAGCCCGGGGGCAGGCGGGGGGTGGGGGGGGGGACGGGCCCCCACCACCCTCTCCTTTTTCGCGCCCGACGAGCGCCCGGAGGGCTGCTTGACCGCTCCCCGAGCGCGGCGACATCTTTCCGACCACGCGGGCGTAGCTCAGTTGGTAGAGCATCAGCTTCCCAAGCTGAGGGTCGCCGGTTCGAGCCCGGTCGCCCGCTCTGTTGCTGCTGAAACGGCTCCCGGCCACCGGGCCGGGGGCCGTTCTCGCGACCGTGTATCATCCTGTGGACGTTCCTGGCGCTCGTGACCGTCCGAGGCTCGGACGGAAGGCGCAGGAGGATCGACCGATGCGCTGGATGCGAGGGTGCGGGCTGGTCGTGGCGGCGACGGCCGTCCTGTCCTCCACCGGGAGCGCTCAGATGCGCGAGACCGCGGGGGCGCCGATCATCGACTTCCTGCTCCGCTCGGAGGGGCGCGCCCGAGCCCTCTTCGAGCACGCCTGCGACGCGGGAGACGCGCGAGGCTGCAGGGCGCTTCGAGACCTGGAAGACCTGGCGTCCGGCAGGGCGTTCATGGCCGAGAACGCCAGGAAGAAGGGGGTGAGGGTCACGGCGAGCGGGCTCCAGTACCAGGTGCTGCGGAAAGGGGACGGGCCTCGTCCGAAGCCCTCGGACATCGTGACCGTCCGCTACACGTCGACGTTCACCGACGGAACGGTGTTCGACAGCTCGTCCAGGAGGCACGGGCCCGCCAGGTTCGCCGTGGACGGCGTCATCGCCGGCATCTCCGAGGGGCTTCGACTCATGCGGGTGGGAAGCACGTACCGGTTCGTGATCCCGCCCGATCTCGCGTATGGGCCCCGGGGAGCCGGACCGGTCGGACCGGACCAGACGCTCGTGATCCAGGTGGACCTCGTGAAGATCGACGATCCGCCGATGCGGCCTGGAGAATGAATTCCGAAGGCCCTATGATTCATGCGGTTCTCGAGCGCGGGCCGACGCCTCGAAGGGGGCCGCCAAGCTGAGGGTCTCCGGCTCGAGCCTCGTCGCCCGCTCTCTTCGTGATCCTTCCTGGTGGGCGGGTTCCCGCGCCGTCGAGCCTTGAGCAGCCTTCCTGTCGTCGCCGTCGTCGGCCGGCCCAACGTGGGCAAGTCGACCTTGTTCAATCGCGTCCTGGGCCGCCGGGTGGCCATCGTCCACGACCAGGCGGGAGCCACGCGCGACCGGAACTTCGCGCGCGCCGACTGGGCGGGGCGAGCCTTCTACATCGTGGACACCGGCGGCATCGTGGAGGACAGCCACGAGCCCCTGGAGCGGGCGGTGCGCACGCAGGCACTGGCGGCCGTAGAGGAGGCCGACGTCATCCTGATGCTCGTGGACGGGCGCGACGGCCCCCACCCTCTGGACGAGAAGCTGGCCGATGTCCTGCGCAAGTCCGGGAGGCCGATCCTCCTGATCGTGAACAAGATCGACAACCTGCCGAACGACCTGGGCCGGCACGACTTCTGGTCCCTGGGGATGGGAGAGCCGATCCCGGTGAGCGCGATCTCGGGCAAGGGCTCGGGCGATCTGCTGGACCGGGTGACGGCAGCGCTTCCCGAGGTCGTCGAGCAGGAGCGCGAGGAGGACGAGATCCGCGTGGCGGTCGTGGGCAAGCCGAACGTCGGCAAGTCGAGCCTCGTGAACCGCCTGCTGGGCGAGGAGCGCGTGGTGGTGAGCGAGGAGGCGGGCACCACGAGGGATCCCGTCGACACGCCCCTGCGCTACCACGGGCGCACGCTGGTGTTCGTGGACACGGCCGGTCTGAGACGGCAGGCTCGCGTGAAGGCCTCCCTCGAGTACTACAGCGCGCTGCGCACGGAGCGCGTCGTGCGGGAGGCCGACGTGTGCGCCGTCCTCGTCGACGCCACCGAGGAGCTGCACGTCCAGGACGTGCGCATCCTGGAGACGGCGTGGGAGGCGGGCGCGGGGGTGGCCCTGCTCGTCAACAAGTGGGACCTGGTGGAGAAGGAAACGCAGACCGCCCCGCACTTCGAGAAGGAGATCCGCGAGCGCATCCCGTTCCTGCGCTGGGTGCCGATCCAGTTCGTCTCCGCGCTCACAGGGCAGCGTGTGCGCAAGTGTCTGGACGTGATCCTCGAGGTGCAGGAGGAGCGCGGCCGGCGAATCGACACCCGCGAGGTCAACGAGGTGCTCGCGGAGCTGGTCACGCGCCAGCCTCCCCCCCACTTCCGCGGCAGGCCGGTGAAGATCCGGTACGGAACGCAGGTCGCCACGCACCCACCCACGTTCACGGTCTTCGCCAACTTCCCGAAATCCGTGCCCGCCCACTACATTCGCTACCTGCACAACGGGTTCCGTGACCGATGGTCGTTCATCGGGACGGACCTGCGCATCCGCGTCCGCAGCAGTCGAGACTCGTGAACCTCCTCCTGCTCGCCCTGTCGTACCTTCTCGGAGCCACTCCGACGAGCTACTGGGTGGGAAGGGGGATCTACGGCGTCGACCTGAGGACCCGCGGCTCGGGCAATCTCGGCGCGACCAACACGTTCCGCGTCCTGGGCTGGAAGGCGGCCGTTCCGGTCGTGGCCGTGGACATGGCCAAGGGCTTCGTGCCGGCGCAGGTCTTCGCGGGCGTGGCGGGCGCGTCGCTCCCGTGGGCGATGGCCTTCGGGGTCGCGGCCGTGGTCGGCCACATGTTCTCCGTCTGGGTCGGGCTGCGGGGGGGGAAGGGCGTCGCGACCTCGGGGGGCGTGCTCCTCGCCTTCGCCCCGTGGGCGGTGCTGGGGGGCCTGGCCGTGTGGGTAGCGGTCACGTTCGGAACCCGCTACGTGGCCCTGGGCTCCATGAGCGCGGCGGTGGCCCTCCCGCTGCTCGTGGCGCTCACCCCACACTCCGGAGGAAGCGATCTGGTCTGGTTCACGGCCGCGGTGGCCGCCCTCGTCGTCGTCGCGCACCGCTCCAACATCCGGCGCCTCGCGCACGGGACGGAAAACCGCTTCGGGCGCGGTTCCGCCGATCCAGGAGCCAGGGACGGGGGGCCGACGCCACCGACGCCGGAGGGGGAGCCGTGAGCGCCCCGGTGCGGATCGGGGTGCTGGGCGCCGGAAGCTGGGGAACGGCGCTGGCGGCGCTCCTGTCGCGGCAAGGTCACGCGGTGACCTTGTGGTCGTTCGAGGAGGCCGTCGCCCGCGACGTGAGCGAGCGCCACGTGAACCCCTACCTCCAGGGCATCGTGCTGCCCACGGAGCTCCGGGCCACCCACGACGTGGCGGAGGCCGTGCGCGACGCGGAGGTCGTGCTCTCCGTGAGCCCGTCCCAGTTCGTGCGGGCGGTGCTGGGCAGTGCGGCTCCGCACATCCCGCCGCACGCCCTGATCGTGAGCGCGTCCAAGGGCATCGAGATCGGGACCCTGCAGCGCATGGACGAGGTGGCGCGCAGCGTCCTGGGGGAGGGGCCCATGGACCGCTTCTGTGCGCTCTCGGGGCCGAGCTTCTCCGCCGAGGTGGCGAGAGGCGAGCCGACGGCGGTCGTCGTGGCCAGCGGCGCCCCCGACACCGCCCAGCGCGTGCAGGCGCTCTTCCAGACGGGGTCCTTCCGCGTGTACACGAACTCCGACGTCGTCGGCGTGGAGCTGGCCGGAGCGCTCAAGAACGTCGTCGCGTTGGCGGCGGGCGCCACCGCGGGGCTGGGCTTCGGACACAACACGCTCGCCGCCCTCATCACCCGGGGCCTCGCGGAGATCACGAGGCTCGGCATCGCCGTCGGCGCCCAGAAGGCCACGTTCTCCGGCCTGGCGGGGATGGGCGACCTCGTGCTTACGTGTACGGGTGCCCTGAGCCGGAATCGTACGGTCGGATTGCGGCTGGGAAGGGGAGAGTCCCTGGACGGCATCCTCGCGGACATGACCGCCGTGGCCGAAGGCGTGAAGACCGCCGAGGCCGCGCACGCGCTGGCCGAGCGCCACGGCGTGGAGATGCCCATCGCCGAGCAGGTCTACAAGATCGTGCGCGAGGGCAGGTCCCCGGCCGAAGCCCTCCGGGCTCTGATGCTCCGCGATCCCAAGCCGGAGGAGTGGTCGTGAGCCCATGAACGATTCGATCGCGAAGAAGGCGTACTACTCGATCGGGGAGGTCTGCGACCTCACCGGGCTGAAGTCACACGTGCTGCGGTACTGGGAGACGCAGTTCGACGTGTTGAGCCCGACGAAGAACAGCGCGGGCAACCGGGTCTATCGGCCCAAGGAGATCGAGCTGATCCTGTTGGTCAAGCACCTGCTGTACGAGGAGAAGTACACGATCGAGGGAGCGCGGCGCCGGCTCCAGGAGATGCGCTCCTCAGGCGAGATCGAGGAGGGGCGGCAGGAGGTCCTCGAGCCGGAGTTCCTCTCGGTCATGAAGTCGGAGTTGCGGGCGCTGCTCCGGATCCTCACGCCGGGAGACGAAGGCAGGCCCGAGTGACGATCCTCTGCACGAACGACGACGGTTATCTCGCGACCGGAATCCGGGTGCTCGCGGCGGCGGCGCGGGAGCTCGGTCCGGTCGTCACGGTCGCACCGGACCGCGAGCAGAGCGCCACGAGCCACTCGCTCACGATCCACCACCCGCTGCGCGCACGACGGCTCGCCCCGGACTCCTGGGTCGTGGACGGCACGCCGACCGACTGCGTCCTGCTCGCGGTGAACGAGTTGCTGAGCGCCGTCCCGGACGTGTGCCTGAGCGGCGTGAACCACGGCAGCAACATGGGCGAGGACGTGCTGTACTCCGGCACCGTGGCCGCGGCCATGGAGGCCACCGTCATGGGGATTCCGGCCATCGCGCTCTCGCACATCGGCGACGACCACGAGGACCTCGAGGCGTGGGGCGGGCCCATCCGCGTCATCCTGGACCGGCTCGTGGGCGGGCACCCGTTCCCGCGCCACACGCTGTTCAACGTCAACCTCCCGGCGTGCGCTCCGGCGGACGTGCGCGGCATCCGGGTGACCTCGCTGGGGAGGCGCCAGTACGCCGACTCGATCACGCGCGCGAACGACCCGTCGGGACGGGAGTACTTCTGGATCGGCGGGGGCGTCGCGGCCTGGAGCGGCACTGCCGACTCCGACTTCCAGGCCGTCGCGGACGGGTACGTGAGCGTGACGCCCCTGCATCTCGATCTCACCGACTACGAGCTCCTCGAGGAGATGCGCGGGTGGTCCCTGGACCTGTAGACGACACGCGCTTCGTCGGATACCGGCGCAAGCTCATCGAGGACATCCGGGCGCACGGGATGGAGGATCTCGCGCTCCTCCGGCTCTTCGACCGCGTCCCGCGCCACGTCTTCCTGCCCGAGGGCACGTGGCCCAGGGCCTACGAGGACGCGCCCATCCCCATCGGCTTCGGCCAGACCGCGTCGCAGCCATCGCTGCAGGCCTACTACCTCGGACTCCTGGCTCCCGGGCCGGACGACACGGTGCTGGAGATCGGGACCGGAAGCGGCTACATGACCGCGTTGCTGGCGCTCATGGCCCAGCGCGTCTACTCGGTGGAGCGCGTCCGGGAGCTCTCGCGGCGGGCGCGAGCCGCGCTGGACCTGCTCGAGCTGCGCAACGTGGCGCTCATGGTCGGGGACGGGACGATCGGATGGCGCAAGTACGCCCCCTTCGACGTGGTCGTCGTCTCGGCGGCTTCCCCCTCCGTCCCGCCGGCTCTCGTCGACCAGCTCGGAGAAGGCGGACGCATGCTGATCCCCGTGGGATCGCTCGAGTCGCAGGAGCTGCTGCTGGTGCGCAGGGAGGGCGGGGATGTGACGCAGGAGGTCGTGGGGGGCGAGTGCACGTTCGTCCCGCTCCTGGGGAGGTTCGCGTGGAAGGGGGAGGTCGGCACGTGAAGTGGCTCGAGCCCGGACGTGGCCCCTATATTGCGAGGGTGGCGCCGATGCGAGCGGCGCCCGAGACCCCGCACGGAGTCGACCCATGAGCCAGGACCCCGAGAGCGCTGGCTCGGCCGGACGCGAGAGGACGGAGCCGGCCGGAGGCGACGGCACCAGGTCGTCGGTCGGCCGTCTCCCCCCTCCGGCCTTTCCGCCCGACGCCACGCGCCGCCAGCACGAGATCCGGGACCGCGATGCCGGCTTGGGAGAAGGGCTCGCTCCGTACGAGCAGGTTGCCGACTCCGACCTTCCGGAGGACGCCTTCATCTTGCCCGACGAGCCCATCCCGTGGCTCCCCGAGGTCCCCGCCGGCGCGTTCATCGACCCCGATGAGCCCATCGTACGGCAGGAGGGGGAGCCCGACCGCATCGGCCCGGAGGAGGCGGTGGTGACGGGCCTCGGGGACGACGCGCACCTGGACCGCGGGGAGCTCGCGGCCGCGGGGGATCCGTACGTGCTCGACCTCGTCGAGAAGGTCGCGAAGCTCGCGGAGGCCCTGAGGCGACGGGGTGAGGCGGGGCTGCGGACCGAGCGCGGGATGTCGCCCTTCGAGGCGACGCTGCGCGCCTACTGCGTGGGATACCTGGCCGGGCGGCGCGCGGAGGACGACCCGGCGTGACGCCGCCCGCCGGGGCCGGCGAAGGTGGACGAGGTGCGGCCCCTTGGCGATCTTCCGCTCCAGTCACGCCCTCGTAGCTCAGGTGGATAGAGCGACTGCCTCCTAAGGTGATCCCGCTAGGTTTCGCGGGGTTTCATCGCCTTCCATCGCTGCCCCACAAAAGCCTTGTGCACCAAGGCGTTCGTCCCCATTTTCCCTCCATACCGTCTCACCCGATTTCAGGGGGTAACGGCCGACTATGTGCCCTAGGAGTGCCCTATCGGGGCGCGACTGCCTTTCTGGTGTCGCTTACGAACGGCGCGACTGCATTCCGGGCAGATGGGTGCCGGCACGGGGCGGCCAGGGCCCCGGGGAGGGAAGGGGATGGCCAGACTCAAGCTCACCGCGAAGGGTGTGGAAGCCCTGCGCGCCGACCGGCCCCAGGAAGACTTCTGGGACGCCCTTACTCCCGGGCTTTGCCTGCGTGTGTCGGGCGTGACGGGACGGAAGACCTGGCTCGTGCGCTACCGGGCGAACGGGACGCATCGGCGGACCAAGCTCGGGGAGTACCCCGTGCTGTCCCTGGCAGGGGCCAGGGACGCCGCACGTCGGAGCCTGGCCAAGGCGGATGCGGGGGGTGACCCCGGGCGCGAGCGGGAGGAGCTCCGCAGCGGCGCACTCACGTTCAAGGCCATGGCCGAGGAGGTCCTTGAGGCGCGCAAGCTGCGGACGCGGGAGCGGACCCAGCGCGAGCGGGCCCGCATCCTGAAGCGCGAGCTGATCCCTGAGTGGGGAGAGCGGGCTCCGTGGACGATCGAGCGCCGCGAGGTCGTTGCGCTCGTGGAGCGGATCGCCCGACGGGGGGCGCCCACGACGGCGAACCGCACGCTCACGCTCGTGGGCCTTCTGTTCAACGATGCCATCCGGCGCGGGTTCCCCAACGTCACCGCGAACCCCGCCCACCTGGTCGAGCACCCGGGCGTCGAACGCGGCCGGGACCGCTACCTCTTGTCCGACGAGATCCAGAAGGTCTGGCAGGCCACGGACGCCGAGCGCCCGCAGGTGCGCGGCGCCGTCCGCCTCGCTCTGCTCACCGCCCAACGGATCGGCTCCATCTGCCGCATGAACTGGGATACGGTCGAGGGCCCGGAGTGGACGATTCCGGCGGAGTACTTCAAGGGCAAGCGCCCGCACATGGTGCCCCTCTCGGAGGAGTCCTTCAAGGTGCTGGCCGCCCTCCTGGAGGAGACCGGGACGGAGCGCAGCGGGTGGGTGTTTCCCTCGCGGAGCGGAACGCGACGACCGTACGTCACGAACCTGTCCGGCTCGCTCTCCCGGATCCGCGACCGTTCGGGCCTCCCGCATTGGACGCTCCACGATTTCCGGACGACGTTCCGGACCTGGGCGGTCCGCTCTCCGGAGGACGGAGGCCTCGGGGTCGCCGCGCACGTGGCGGATGCGGTGCTGGGCCACAAGGAGGCGTCGCTTGGGTTCGCGCGTTACACGGGCGACCGCGACCGCTACCTCCTGGCGGAGAAGCGCGAGGCGCTCCGGAGGTGGGGCGGGTTCGTCGCTAGCGCTCTCGAAGGAGATGGATAGGAGCCATGGGGCTCGGGAAAGGGAAGCGTGGAAAGCCGCTTGGGAAGGGGGAGTTCTACGTCGTTTCTCCATCAAGGCAGTTCGGCAACCGGCCATATCGGCCCGACTACCCACTGGGGTTGGAAGAGCCCCTGCTCGTTGCTCGGGACCATTTCCTGGACGCGGTACGCGAGAAGGCGCCTAAGGCGTACGGCAAGGTCGAGGACTTGGCCGCGCGGATCCTGGAGCGCCTGGACACTCCCGCCAAGGAACCAGTGGCGGCCCTCCGCGCAGTGGTCGAGGTCTGGAAATCGTTCGGGCGGACCATCAATCTGCCGCCATGGAGCCGGTACGTGTGGTGCGGGGCCAACGGCCGCATGATCGAGCGCGCATGGAGCAGGAGTCCCGAGCGCTCCGACGAGTACCGGGCGCTAATGCACATTCTCCCGCGACCCGTAGCTCCGCGTGCCTGGCGCCGGTTCGCACGCTGCTGGAACTGGACGTACAACCTGGCGCACGCGGACAACGCGTGGGTTGCGGAATGGATCCTCTACCGCAGGATCGTTGGCGAGCGGGACCCCGGGCCCCTTCCGGGGGAAGAGTTCGCCGAACGCTCGCGCAAGCAGGACCTCTTTGACGCCATCGTGCCCTCGAAGTTTCCTGGCCCGTGGCGCTGGATCTCCTCTGGGGTCGGCGGCACCGTGGCTCGGCCCCCATGGTGGGATCCCGGCAACGAGACAGAGACCGAGTACATGCGGCGCGTGGAGAACTACAAGGACAAGGTGAAGCGCGAGCTCAAGGGCCGTCACGATCTCCAGGACGTTCCGTTGGAGTTCACGCTGGACCGCGACCTAGGCGCCCTCGTGCGCTTCCACCTTCTCGGGCGGAGGCTGGACGAGGTGAAGCTGCGTGGCGAGCGGTTCAACGACACCTCGAAGCGGCTCAAGGAGGCCCGCAAGCGGATCGCCCTGGAGCCCGAACGCCACCGACGCCGGAACGACAGATAGCGGGTGTAGCGCTCCCCGCTCCGGCACCTGCACGGGCGCCGGCTCCCTCTTGACTTTTCACTTCGGCCCCTTCGGGAGTCCGGCCGCCGACGCACGGATCCGCTGCTTAGATGCTCGGGAATCTAACCCCAGGAGAGATTCCCAAATTGCGCGGGTCGGAGAATCCCCTGAGCTTCGCGCATGCGCGGGTCGGGAATGTCCCGGCGACGCGGGAACATGGCGTATTTGGAGGGAGTGGGGGCCATGGACCGACTGCTCAGACTGCCAGAGGTGCTGGCGACCGTGGGCGTATCGACCGTTACGCTCTGGAGATGGGAGCGCGCGGGGCGGTTCCCTCGGCGCCGCCGCATCGGCCCCAACGCTGTCGGGTGGCGGGCCTCTGAAGTGCAGCAGTGGGTAGAGGACCGGGAGCCCGTTACCACGCCGTCGTCTCCCGCCGTGGGCGGTGGCGCATTTAAACCAAGACAGGAGGGGTCACCATGTATGTGAACACCAACGCCATTGCGGACGCGCTGGGAGTTACGCCCGCCACCGTCGCGGCGTGGGCCCGGGACGGGTTCTTCCCGGGCGCGCGCATCCTCCGGAACAAGTGGGCAATTCCTACTGACCAGGCGGAGGCCTTTGTTGGCCAGCGGCTCGACGAAGAGGACGAGATGCTGCCCGACGAGGACGAAGGCTTCGATGACGAAGAGGAGGAGGACGACGACCTCTACGACGACGAGTAGCTGACATACGCGGACGCCTCGGGGCTCGAACCCCGAGGCGCCGCGACCAACGAACGCCCCGGCGGAGGCGGAGGCCTAGGAAACCTTCCTCCCCGGGGCCCAACCACGGGAGGTCCCGTGTGCCCGTACGATAAGCACCAAGCTCTTGCCCCACAACGCCCTTGGCCGGGTGCCGTGCGGCCGGGGACGCCGCCTCCGGAGGCGGCACCGCCCCACCTGGGCAGCGAGTTCGTCCGCCTCGTCGAACGCATCCGCCGCCAGGACGCGGGCGAGCCCCTTCTCCAGCTCGTCAGGGGCGGCCCGACGAGGCGGACCACCGACAGGCCGATCCTGCCTCCGCATCTCCGGGAGTTTGTCTGCGTTTGCTGCCGGAGCATCCCATGAGCCGCTCCCTGAACAAGGTCCAGCTCATCGGAAACGCGGGCGCGGCGCCCGAGGTCCGCGCCACGTCCTCCGGAACGAGAGTCGCCAAGCTCCGACTGGCCACGAACCGGACGTGGAAGGATCCGGAGGGCCGCCAGATCGACGAGACCGACTGGCATCAGCTCGTCTTCTTCGGCCGGCTCGCGGACGTCGTGGAAGCCCACATAGCCAAGGGCGACCGGCTCTACGTCGAGGGCCGTCTCCACTACTCCACGAGCCAGCGGGATGACGCCACCACGAGCTACTGGACCGAAATCGTGGTCCAGGACCTCGTGATGCTCGGCTCGCCCCGGGCTGAGGTCAAAGCCGTAGAAAACAGAGCGGAGCCGGCCGGGAAGGGCCGCCTGCACGATGACCTCCAGTTCTGAGCGGTCGTCCACACGCTCCAAGCCACCCCACGGCAGCGAATCGGACCTCGGGTCGCCCGGATGGTCGCCGGCGGCGGAGCGAGCCTCCACAGGTCAACGGGCGCGGATTGATGCCGCCGAGCTGCCGCCGACCGCGCCGCAGCGCTGGCACCGGGGGGTACCCGGGGGCCTACCCAGGGGGCTACCCAGTGAAGAGCCGGCCACAGGCCGACGAGTGCGGATCGGCGCCGCGAAGCCCTCGTCCCCCTACCCCGTCTCGGCGGTGGAGGGGCTCGCAGGGGTGGGGGAGGGAGGGGCGGGCCCCAGGGGGACGGACTGCGACCGCGGCGCAACCGCGGGCGCGGCGCGCGGTTCCGGCGGTGCCGCAAGGCCTGCGCCCGCCTCGCGCAAGCGTTCCGCCGAGTTGGTGCCAAGGGCCGACCACAGTGGGGAGCGCGCGGCGGATCCCGCGCGCGGTCCTACTTCACTTGATACTACGCAAACATCGTGCACCCACCCCGCAGATGACGCATGGATCCACGAGTTTCGGCACGAGGTGGCGCGCGAGCTGGCCGAGTGGTTGCCGATCAGGGCGAAGCGGATCCGGGAGTGTGGGGAGGGCGTGGTCGTCATGCGCTGCCGGGAGTGTGGGTCCGTTCACCTGTTCCCGGTCCGATGTGGTTCGAGGACCTGTCCGATCTGCGCCCGGCGTGGAGCCGCCGCCCTGGCGGACCGCCTTCTGGAGCGGATCCGGGTTCACGACCTCCTCATGGAGGCCGAGCCCTGGGACGGGCCCGGGGAGCCGCACCCATGGAGCGGTGGTGACCGCCACGGGCGGGCTTGGAAGCTCGTGACGCTCACATGCCCGGCGCTCAGCGATGAGGAGACCCGCTTCGAGCCGGAGGCCCTCCGTGAGGCCGTGCGCCGCGTGCGGAAGGCGCTCATGCCTTGGTGGCGCTCGACGCCATGGGGGCGCCAGGCGCGCGATGCAGGGTCACGAAGCAAACGGGTCCGCAGGGACACCTCCCTCGTCTACGCCATTGAGATTGCCCCCAGCGGGATGGTCCACATTCACCTTCTCGTCTACGGCGAGTATGTCCCCCAGGACGAGCTTGCCCGGAGCTGGGGCGAGGCGCTGGGCCTGGACGGCCCGGCCGTCGTGGACATCCGGGCTGTCGATCCAGACGACCCGACCCACGGGATTCGCGAGGCCCTCAAGTACGCGACGAAGGCGGAAGGGACGAGGCAGGAACAGGCCGCGCGCGCAGCCGCCGTAGAATACGCGTTCTACAGCGTCCACCGGGTCGGAATCGCCGGGGCGCTCCGCAAGATCCAGGGCCGTTCGCGCGAGCCGGACAGCGAGGACGTCCAGCCCGACGACCTGCACGACGAGTTCGAGGCGCCGTGCGAGGCCTGCGGGGCCCTGGGATCCTGGGAGTGGGAGAGGATCACGTCGCACCGGGCCGTGGAGGCGAACGGCGGGTGGGGACTCGTCCTGCCCCGAACTGTACCGCTGACCCAACGCGCACAGAGGGACACCCACGGAGGTGCGCCGTGACCCTCGCGGAAAGGCTGGAGGCGATGGCGGCGGCGCTTCCCACCGACGCGGCGGCCGTGAGCCTGACGCGGCGTATGGGGGTGGGGGTGGAGAGCAGCGGCCCAGCGGCATCTTGACAGAGCCGCCGCACACGGTTAGCAGTGCCGTAGCTTCCCCAGGGCGCGGCGAGTGAAACCGAGGTGCAGACGGGCCCTCCTCGGCAGATCACGTTCGCAGATCAGGTTCCTCATGGGAGGTGCATAATGAACATGCGCAAGAGCGTCCTGCTAACGCTTGCGCTGCTAACGCTAGCTGCGTGCGGGGATTCCGGACGGCGGCTTACAGCCCCCCCCCTCATCTGTTGCGCCGGGCGCCCGACGGGCGCTCATGTCTAACCCGGTCCAGTACGTGACCACCCCCGCAGGAGTCTACGCCAGTTCCTGCGTGCATGAAGTGGAAAGCGGCTCGTCTATAGATGAGAATGATGTGGTCACGCGGCCCGATGGAACCACTTACCAGATCCCACCATGTGCACACCCAGTTGCGCACCAGCGACCGGGCCCCTTCAGTAAGCCGTCTGCGACGAGTGCTCCGTCGTATAGCGGCTGGGTTGAGTGGGCGTATTCGGAGACCTCATCCAGTAGTTACGGCGGGATTGAAGCGTACTGGACTGTTCCACCCGTACCGTTTGACAGCAGTTATGCGATAACCCACGACTCGTCTACGCAGCAGGTTTATTTCACATTCCCTGGTTTGGATCAGGATGGGGTATTTGCTTAACTGAAGTGGGGCCTACATCTTGGGGTCATGGGGGTATCGGCTGAGAAGCTCGTGGGAGGCGTGGACTACCCGCGCACCCGGATCGAGCTCGATGAGTTCTTCCCGGACGAGGCGAGCTGCTGGGCATACCTCGAGCGGGTTCGTTGGCCGAGCGGCTTCGTATGCCCCCGGTGCGGATGGGGCGGGGAGCCATGGCGTTCCTGCGATGGGCTGCTCGTGTGCCGGGCATGTCAACGGCGCACCTCCGTCGTCGCCGGGACCGTCTTCCATCGCACACGTAGCCCCCTTCGGACCTGGTTCCTCGCGGCGTGGCAGATCACCAGCCAGAAGTATGGGGCCAATGCTCTGGGCCTCCAAAGAGACCTCGGGCTGAAGAGCTACCAAACCGCTTGGGCATGGCTCCACAAGTTCCGTCGCGCGATGGTGCGTCCCGGTCGTGACCGCCTCAACGGCATCGTCGAGGTCGATGAAACGTACGTGGGAGGCGTCGAGGAGGGCGCGAGGGGGCGACAAACGGAAGC
>JBJKSF010000240.1:0-22098 GCA_046704285.1 Longimicrobiales bacterium
CTCCACACCGCCGAGCGTGCCGAGGTCCTCCATGGTGTAGGGGATGGTGTCGGAGACGAGCTGCGGGGCCGCCAGGGCCCGGCTCGCGGACGGGGCCACGATCGAGTTGGACGCTCGGGGCGCGTCCGTGCAGGAGACGACGAGGGCGACGAGCGGGAGGGCCGCGAGCGTGACGGCGGTGCGGCGGAGCATGACGGCCTCCGGGAGGCGGGCGGGAAGGTGAGGGTGCCTATCCCGCAGGCAAGAGGCGGGCCTGGGAGAGACGGCCCGCCGGCCGCCTCGGGCGGAAAGCGTCAAGCCGGGGAGAGGCAGGAGCTTGGAGCGCTCCGGCCCGTCGGGCGCGGGCGCTCCCCGTTCCTCGATGCGTGGCCGCAGCGCATCGGGGCGGTACCTCGTCGCGGCAGCGGCGCCACATGAGCGCCTCCCGGAGGCGCTACCGAGTGCCGTTGCGGGCCGGTGAGGTGCGGTGACGACGCGGTGGGCGCGCACGTGAGGCCTCCTGACGGCGCTGGCCCGCGACTTGCGACCTCCGTCGGTGCCCGCACCGCGAGGGCCTTCACGACGAACCCATGACGCCGGAAATCCCGTACGGAGGAAGGGACCATGCTGCTGCAGGAGCGACACGCCCGGGAATCCCCCGTTGCGACCCACGCGCGCGGCCCGGCGTCGGTGCTGATCCCGGCGCCGCGCGTTCCGGTACCGGTCGGCGCGGCGGTGCCGGCGCTCGTGCTGGGCCAGACGATCACGGCCCTTGGGGTGGTGCGGGGGTTGGCCCGGCTGGGTGTCCCCGTCTACGGGATCTCGGCCGACCCGGAGATCGCCCGGTTCAGCCGATGGTACCGCCGGCTGCCCGGCGCGAAGCTCTTCCGGGACGGAGCGGATCTGGCCGCTTATCTGCGACCGCTTCCGCTCGACCGCGCCGTGTTGATCGCGGCCTCCGACCACGGTGCCGTGGCGGCCGCCTCACTCCCTCCGGACCTGCGGCGGAGGTTCCCGACCTGCGTTCCCTCCGCCCGGCTCCTCGCGCAGCTTTCGGACAAGGAGGGACTGCGCCGGCTGCTCGATCGCTTCGGCGTTCCCCACCCGCGCACGGTGGCCATCGAGAGCGAGGCCGATGTCCACCTCGCGGACGCTCTCGACATCTGGCGGGTGTTCATCAAGCCCCGCGACTCCCAGGAGTTCCTGAATCGCTTCGGCAGGAAGGCGGTCCGGCCCTCGAACCACTCCGAGCTCCTGGTTCTGCTGCGTGGGCTGATGGAGCAGGACGTCCCGGTCGTGCTCCAGGAGTACGTGCCCGGTCCGAGCTGGCATCACTACTACGTCGAGGGGTTCCTGGATGCGACCGGCTCCGTCCGCGCGCACTTCGCGCGCCAGCGCCTGCGCATGCCGCCCGGAGACTTCACGAACAGCTCCGCCACGCGAAGCGTCCCGCTGGACGTGGTCGCGCCGGCCGTGCGGGCCCTCGATCGCCTGATGACCGGAGTGGGCTACCGCGGCGCGTACAGCGCCGAGCTCAAGCGCGACGCGCGCGACGGCGTGCTGCGCTGCATCGAGATCAACGTGCGGCCCTGGTGGTACATCGAGTTCGCGGAGACGTGCGGCGTGAACTTCGTCGAGATGATCTATCGCGACGCGCTCGGGCTCCCCGTGCCCGGCGTGGGCGAGTACCGGTCGGGACGCTCGTGGATCTACCCCTACTACGACTTCCAGGCGTGCCGCCACCTGGTGGCCTCGGGCCGGATGAGCGTCGGCCACTGCGTCCGGTCCTGGCTCGGGTCGGGTTGGGTGGGCTTCGCGGCCGACGACCCGATGCCGGGGATCGTGAGCGCGGCTCGTTTCTGGTGGAGCTTCCTGGGTCGCCACATCGGAGAGTGTAGCGGCCGCATTCGAGAGCGGGTCCGAACGGCCTCGGCGCCCCTGCGGCGGGACCAGCGGCCGGGCCCCGCCATCGTGTTTCCCAGTGCGCCCATCCGTCCGATGGCCTCGCCCTTGCACCGCCGGCAACGGCGACGCTAGACCTGTCTCCCGCTCGACCCAGGATCCGACCATGCGCCCCAGGATGCCCGGCCACGCAGCCGCCCGCCCCGCTTCCTTCGCCATCATCATCGGCGCGATGAAGTGTGGCACCACCAGTCTCTTCGATCTGCTCGCGCAGCACCCCGCGATCTGCGCCTCCTCGGAGAAGGAGCCGGACTTCTTCGCCTCGGTCGATGATCCGCGGGAAGCCTGGAGCGAGTACCTGCGGCTGTGGAACTGGGAGCCCCGGCACCACGAGGTTGCGCTCGAGGCCTCGACGTCCTGCACGAAGCATCCGTGGGTCCAGGGCGTGCCGGAGAAGATCGCCCGGAGTCCAGGGGAGCGCTTCAAGCTCATCTATATGATGCGCGATCCGGTGCGGCGCATCGAGTCGCAGGTGCGCCACAGCCTGTACGAGGGGTGGGGGCGATCCCTGGACGAAGACGGCTTCACGGAGGATCTCCTGGACTTCTCGCGCTACGCGGCTCAGCTCGACCGGTACACGGCGATCTTCTCGCGCGAAGATCTGCTGCTCCTCACGCTCGACGAGATGCGGCGCTCGCCGCATGACGTGCTGCGCCGTGCGTGCGCCTTTCTGGGCGTCTCGCAGGACCGGGAGTTCACGGCGGTCGAGGTGCCGCGCAACGCCGGCGACTTCTACACGGTGCCGCGCTTCGTGTCCGCTGCGGCGAAGAGCCGGTTCGGGGCATGGGCGGCGAGGCGGGTGCTCACGAGGAACGGCAAGCAGCGCTTGCGGCGCTGGCTCGCGCGCGGAGGACGGGGGCGCGAGGAGGCGCTGGGGCGGTGGCGGTTGAGCCCGGAGGAGGAGGAGCGCGTCAGGGCGGGGCTCGCCGAAGACATGGCGAGGCTCCGGGAGCACTACGGCGTGGAAGCCCCGTGGATCCCGCCTACCGGCGCGCCGGCGCCCACACCACGGTAGTCTCCCCGCGCAGGAACTTCAGCCATCCGTACGCGATCGCCGAGTTGGTCACACTGAATGCGTGGGCGAGCGAGACGACCCTCGCGACGAGCGGAAGCTTCGCCCGTGCCCCCAGCGAGGGCAGGCCCCCGAGCACGTAGAAGACGACCTGTCCTGCGAACGCCACCGCGTACAGCGCGCCGTGGTCGATGAGCAGGAGGTCCGCAACAAGGAGTGTCGCCATCAGGAATGGCACCAGGAGCCGGCACACTCTGTGGCAGAAGAGCTCGAACGCGAGCCATCCGTACCGGAAGGGGTTGAGCAAGTGCCGGTGCGTCATGAGCGCGCGGATGGTGCGGTTGCTGATCCGCACCTGCCGGCCGAACTCCTCCCGACTTCCCCCTGCCGTCTCCTCGACCGTCATCGCTCCGCGCGCCAGCGTGCCCCGGTAGCCCTGCTCGACGATCCGCAGCGGGATCACGAGGTCGTTGATGTCCGACGGATGCAGCGGGCGGTAGAGCCCCTTCCTGATCGCGAAGATGGCGCCGTCCGCGCCGACGCAGGACCCGAGCGCGCTCTCCATCTCCTTGGTCGCCTGCTCGAGCCGCCAATACAATCCGATCGAGTCCGAGATGTCGCCCGCGCGGGTCAGGTAATGCGTGATCCCGCTGACGAATCCGACGCGCTCGTCCACGAACGGCCGGACCAGCTCGCGGATCGCGCCGCGCTCGTATTCGGAGTTCGCGTCCGAGAACACCACGATGTCACCTCTCGCCCGGGGGACGGCCCGGTTGAGGCAGGCAGTCTTGCCGATGCGTCCCTCACAGCGCAGGAGGCGCACGCCGTTCCCGGCGTAGCGAGCGACGATCGCGTCGGTGCGGTCGGTGGAGCCGTCCGAGACCACGAGGATGTCGACGAGCTGCCTGGGATAGTCGAGCGCGAGCGCGTTCTGGATCTTGGCCTCGATCGACTTCTCTTCGTTGTACACGGAGACGAGGAGGGTCACGCGAGGCATGAACGGCACGGCCTCCTGGATCCCGCGTCGAGGCATGGGGCGCAGGGTGGTCAGCACGCGCAGCAGGAGCGGATAGCCGGCATACGTGAACAGGATGGTCAAGCCGGAGAGCCAGAAGATGACGACGAGCATGGTCGTGACGCCGACGAGTAGATGGTTTCTCGTCGGGATGAAGAGCAAGCGGCGGACCTCGGACCGTCCTTTGCCGCCTCGTCGTCACGCGGGCCCGACAGGCCTTGCGGGACAACGACTTCATGCCTGCGCGGGTGCGCTCTTCCGGAGCGGCGGAAGCGAGGCCGCATGTCGCTTGCGCACAACGGAGCCGCGCCGGCGCCTCAGCGTCCAGACCGGGGTCCGCGCTCCACGAGATTGAACGTGAAGGATCCCGGCCAGTCCATCTCCCACGGCCAGATCTCGACCGAGTAGGTTCCGTCCTGGGGCAGGACGAAGTCCTGGAGGCAGGCCTGCATGCCCGTGCCCGAGCCGTTGCAGTCCTTCACGAGCGCCAGGGTCGACCCTCCCGGCCAGTCGCCGGGGGCGAAGAGCGAGATGCGAGGGCCGAGGTCGGAGGACGAGGCAGACAGCGTCACGGTGTCGCCAGCCAGCCCGTCGAACTGAAAGACCCGGGCATAGCGCGCAGGCTGCGTGGTCGACATGCAGTCCGAAGTGATCTGCCCCGTCACCGACGTTCCGGGCAGAAGGGTCAGGACGACGCATCCGGCCGTGCGCGGCGCGTTGGACGGCGATACGAGATCGAGATGCACGGGCACGCGCGCCTCCACGTGGCTCGCGGAGTCGTCGAACGCGATGGTGGCGTCGTAGCGTCCGGCCGACATATGGCCCGGCTGGAGGCTGAGCATGAGCGTCGCAGGAGCCTCTCCGCCTCCCGTACCCAGCGCGAGCCAGGATCCACCGCCCACGACGCTGGCCACCCACGGTACCTGCGTGCCGGTGTCGGCCGGGGTGACCTCCAGCTCCGCGTCGATGACGTCGCCCATCCCCGACACCATCGTCTGGTCGAGAGGAGACGGCGTCACGTCCAGCGTGTCCGCCGACGGAAGCGCAGACACGAGGTCGCCGACCCTGCATCCCGAGAGCGCCCCGGTCAGTATGAGGCCCGCGGCGAGGAGCGGCGCGAGTGCGCGCCAGGTCGCCGTCCTTCCGTCGCCCGTCCCGTCATGTCGCATGATCGACCTCCCGCACGGTGCTGGTCACGTGCAAGGCATGTGCCGACGCCGCGCGCCCGGCGCTCACGCCCCAGCGGCGGCCCGCAGGCCGCACGGCGCCAGCTGGGAGAGCCTGCGCCCGGGATCGAGCGCCGCATGGCGCAGCAACGTTTGCCAATCGGCCACCATGCGCTCGATCGTGTCTCGCTCGAAGAGGTCGGGGTTGTACGTGATGGGGCCCGCAATCCGGTCCGGCCACTCCTCGAGGTTGATGTACAGATCGAGCTTGGATGCGCCGGTGGGCACGTCGAATTGGGTGAGACTCCACCCGGTCTCGACGGGCGGTGGGGGAGGCTCCAGGGACACGAGAATCTGGAAGATGGGATTGCGGCCTGGATCGGGCCTTCCTCTGCGCACCTCCCGCACGACGTGCTGGAATGGCGTCTCCTGGTGGCCGAGCGCTCCCAGGACCTCCTCGCGCACGCGGGCCAGCATCTCGCGGAAGGTGGGGTCGCCGGAAGCGTCGAGCCTGAGCGCGACCGGGTTCAGGAAGTACCCCCACATGCCGTCCAGCTCGGGGCGGTCGCGCCCCGGAGCGAGTGTGCCGAGCAGCACGTCGTCCTGGCCGGTGTACGCCTGCAGCAGCCCGACGAAGCCGGCGAGCATCGCCATGTACGGCGTCACGCGCTCCCGCGCGCACAGCGCCCGCACCTCGGTCACGAAGGTCGTTGGCATGGCGAGCCTGCAGAGCTCGCCCCGGTGGGTCTGGACGGCGGGGCGCAGCCGGTCGGCGGGCCAGTCCAGTGCGGGCGGAGGGCCCGCCAGGCGCTCCCTCCAATACTCCATCTCCGCTGCGCCCCCGCCGTCCTCCATCCTGCGGCGCTGCCAGACTGCATAGTCGCCGTACTGGAGAGGGGGGTCGGGCAGCGGGGAAGGCGCTCCCCGGGAGAACGCGTCGTACAGGCGCGCCATCTCGGGCAGGAGGACCCGGTAGGCCGTCACGCCGTCGAACACGATCTGGTGGATGGTCATGCAGAGGCGGTGCCGCTCGTCGTCCATGCGCACGAGGCGGGCGCGCCAGAGCGGCCCCCGCTCGAGGTCGAACGGCGCGCGCGCGTCGTGCTCCGCGATGCGGCGGGCCCGATGTTCCCGCTCGCCGGCCGGGAAGCCGCGCAGGTCGACGGTCCGAAGACCGATCTCCTCTGGCGAGTCGTGCACGACCTGCACGGCTTCGTCACCGGCCCATGCGAATGTGGTGCGCAGCGCCTCGTGGCGGCGCACGATCTCGAGCAGCACACGCTCCAGGACGGAGGCGTCGAGCGGGCCCGCTCGGTGCACCGTCAGCGGCTCGTTGTAGATGGGCGCGTCGGGCGCCATCATCGCGTGCACCCAGATCTGCTGCTGAGCGAGTGAGAGAGGGACGGGGCCCATGCCCGGCGGCCGTGGGGACACCTCGGCCCCGGCTGCCCGGGCTCGGACCGCTCGGCTCAGGTACCCGGCGAGGCGGCGGCGCCGCTCGTCGGGAAGCGTCCGACGGCTGGCCATGGTCACACGGGAGACGAGTCGGAGACGCGACGTTCGGGATGGGCGACGGCATCCTCCAGCACGCGCTCGTAGTCCGTGACCAAGGCGGACACCGTGGAAGCCTCGAACAGGTCGGGATTGTACTGCACGCGCCCCAGCACCTGTCGGCCCGGCCGGTGGTCAAGCACGAGGTACAGATCCCAGCGGGCGGCACCGCTCGTGACGTCCATCGGTGTCATGTCCCAGCCGGAGCCGACATCGGGCATCGGCGGCTCCTGGGAGATCGCCACCGTGAAGAACGGGTGGCGGGCGGGATCGTCGCCCGCGCGGAGCTCGTCCACGAGCCGTCCGAACGGGACGTCGTCGTGGCTCACCGCATCCGCCACGACCCGGCGCGCCTGGGCCAGCAACTCCGGGAAGGTCGGCCCGCCCGAGAGGTCCAGACACAGCGACACGGGGTTGAGGAAGTAGCCGAGCAGTCCCTGGACCTCCGAGCGCTTGCGCCCGGCCGGCGAGGGCGTGCCCAGAACGAGACGCTCCTGCGCCGTGTAGCGGTGGAGCAGACGCGCGAACGCCGCGAGCAGCGTGACGAACAGGGTAGTGCCTTCCCGAGCCGCGAGCGCATGGAGCTCGGCGCCGAGCGCCGCGGGGAGCGTGAACGGATGGATGGCGCCCCTGTGCGTCTGGTGCGGCGGCCGCCGGCGGTCGGCGGGCCAGCACAGAGGCCCGGGCCGATCCGCGAGCTGTCCCTTCCAGTAGGAGAGCTGGCGCTCGAGGACCTCGCCTCGGAGCCAGGCGCGCTGCCAGGCGGCGAAGTCGGAGACCTGCACGGGCAGCGCGGGCAGGGAGGCCTGCCTGCCCGCGACGAACGCGTCGTAGAGCGCGGCCAGCTCGGGCACGAGGACCCGGTAGACCGACACCCCGTCCAGAAGAATCTGGTGCACGGCCATGAAGAGGCGGTGCTCGTCGTCGCCCAGGCGCACGAGCCGCGCGCGGAAGAGCCGGTCATGCGTCAGGTCGAACGGCCGGCGCGCGTCTTCGCCGGCCAGGCGCAGCGCCGACGGCAGTCGTCTCTCTTCGGGAAGGGCCCGCAGGTCGTGCCAGGCCAGGGCCACCGGCTCCCACGGCTCGACGCGCTGGACCACCTGGCCCTCATCCGTGACGTGGAACGTCGTGCGCCAGGCCTCGTGTCGTCGCACGATCTCGCCGAGGGCGTGCTCGAGGGCGCGTACGTCCAACGGCCCGCGGCGGTGGATCGTGATCGTCTCGTTGTAGAGCGGCACTGCGGGCATCGACTGCGCCGTGCGCCAGATGTCCTTCTGGCCGAACGAGAGTGGGGCGGGGCCCGCGTCCGCCCGCACGGCGATGGGTGCCTCCGGCACCCTCTCTCGCCGACCCGAGCGAGCGCGCAGGTAGGCATCGAGGCGCGTCCGCCTCGTCTCCGGCAGGACGCCGGCCCGCCCGCCGCCCGTCATGACGGGGTGAACTTCACGGGCAGCGCCGTCAGCCCGCGCAGGCCGAGGTTCGTGCGCCACACGAGCGGACCGGGGTCGAGCTCCAGGTCCTTCAGCCGATCGAGGAGCGTGTCGAACGAGATCTGCCCCTCGATGCGTGCCAGCGGGGCGCCGAAGCAGAAGTGGGGACCCCACCCGAACGACACGTGGCGGTTGTCGGCACGCCCGAGGTCGAGCCGGTCCGGATCGGGAAAGCGCTCCGGGTCGCGGTTGGCCGCAGCCATGACGGCAATCACCGCCTGCCGCGCGCGGATCGTCCTGCCGCCCATCTCGACGTCGTCGGGAGCGAGCCGCGCCGTCTGCTGGCTCGGCGCCTCGAAGCGGAGCAACTCCTCCACGGCGGAGGGCATGAGCGAGCGATCCGAGTCGAGCCGGGCGAGCTGATCCGGCCAACGCAGCAAGCTCAGCAAGCCGTTGCCGATGAGGTTCGTCGTCGTCTCCTGCCCGCCCACCATCGTCACGATCAGGTTCGCGACCAACTCGTCCAGCGTGAGCCTGCTGCCGTCCACCTCCGCCTCGATGAGCGCCTGGACGAGCCCGTCGTGCGGGTGGCGACGGTGCTCGGCGATCTGCTCGCGGAAGTAGGCGCTCATATTCTCGGCGGCCGCGAGCGCGCGCGCGAACCGGTCGGGGTTGTGCTGGAAGTTGCCCAGCATCTCCGCGAAGTCCGAGGACCAGTTCTTCAGCCGCTCGTGGTCTTCGGACGGAACGCCGAACAGCTCGGCGGTCACGATGGCGGGAAGAGGCGCGGCGAGGTCGGCGATCACGTCCATGCGCCCGGAGTCGACCACGCGGTCGAGCAGACGGTTCGCGATCGCGCGGATGTGGGAGCGCAGACCCTCGACACGCCGCGGGGTGAACGCGGCGGAGGCCAGGCGCCGGAGGCGCGTGTGGTCGGGGGGGTCGAGAAAGAGCATCTGGCGCACCATGATCCGCGCCAGCGGCGTCAGCCGCTCCAGGCCCATCGCCTCGAGCTGCTCGGGAGTGGGCGTGCGCGCGGCGGTGAACGTGTGCAGCACGCGCACCACGTCGTCGTACCGCGTCGCCACCCAGCAGTGCAGGAACGGATCCCAGTGGACAGGGTCCTCCGTGCGCAGCCGGCGGAAGAGGGGGTAGGGATCAGCCAGGACCTCGGGCTCCATCAGGTGATGGAGGCTCAGCGCGTCCGTCGCATCCGTATCGACAGCCGTGACGCCGGTGGCGATCGCGGGGGTCATCGGCGCTCTCCGTTCCCGGCTGTGGCGCCCAGCATCTCGCCTCCTTCCGCCGCCTCCAGCGCGTCGAGCTTCTCCAGGATGAGGCGCTCGATCTCACGCGCGATGTCCCGCACGGTAGGCTCCTCGAAGAGAGCCTTGAGCGACAGGTCTATGTCGAAGCGGTCCCGGATGCGGGCGATCAGCTGCGTGCCCAGGAGGGAGTGCCCTCCCAGGAGGAAGAAGTTGGCATCCGTGCTCACGCGCTCGAGGCCCAGCAGGGGAGCGAGGATCTCGGCCACCTCCTGCTCGATGACCGTGACGGGCTCCACGAAGTCGTCCGAGGTGTCCGGAAGCTCAGGGTCCGGCGGTGGGAGCGCGGCGCGGTCGACCTTGCCGTTCGAGGTCAACGGGAGTTCGTCGAGCTGTACGAACGCGGACGGCAGCATGTAGTCCGGTAGGGACCCGCGGAGGAAAGCCAGCAGGTCCTCGGGATCTGCCTTCACGCCGTCCACGCGCACCCAATACGCCACCAGGCGCTTGCCGTCCAACCCATCGTCCCGGGCCACGACCGCACCCTCGCGCACCGCCGCATGACGCTCCAGCACATGAGTGACCTCCCCGGGCTCGATGCGGTAGCCACGGATCTTCACCTGGTCGTCGATGCGCCCCTGGAACGCGATGTCACCGTCCGGCAGCCTGCGTACGAGGTCCCCCGTCCGGTACAGTCGGGCTCGTGGCTCGTCGCTGAACGGGTCGGAGACGAAGCGCTCGGCGGTCAGGTCGGGACGATTGCGGTATCCTCTGGCGAGGGACACGCCTCCGATGCACAGCTCACCCGGGCTGCCGTCGGCCACCTCGCGCAGAGCCTCGTCCACGACGTGGACGCGCACGTTCGTGATCGGCCGACCGATGCTCGGCGGAACGGATGGATCCGCGACCGGCGGCACCGTGCCCGACGTGGCGACGACGGTGCACTCCGTCGGGCCGTAGTTGTTGACCAACTCGAAGGGAAGGTCAGCCGGAGGGTATCGGTGGAGGGCGTCCCCTCCGGTGAGCATCAAACGCAGCGGCGTATCCGCAGGCCAGTCGAGCTCGAGCACGCGCTCGGCCATGACGGTCGGTACGAACGCGAGCGTGATCCGCTCCCGCACCAGCCAGTTGCGCAACGCCTGCGGTTCGCTTCGCACCGAGTCGCTCGCGATGTGGACCGGCACTCCTGCGGACAGATACGGCCACAGCTCCCAAACAGCGGCGTCGAACGCCGGACCGGCGAGCTGACTGGCACGGTCGGCCGGCGAGACTGCGAAGGCACGCTGGTGCCACGCGACGAGGTTGAGGAGGCTGCGGTGCGTGATCTCGACCCCCTTGGGAGTCCCCGTGGAGCCGGACGTGTAGATGACGTAAGCCAGATCGTCGGGCGCGATGTCCGGCTCCGGACTCTCTGGCGGCGGAGCGCCCTGGAGCCAGCCGCTGGCGTCCAGCGACAGGACGTCGCGGTCCTCTCCCCACGCCCGCGCCGCGCCGCGATCATCGGTGACCACGACCGAGATGCCCGCGTCGTCGAGGATGGAGAGGAGCCGGTCGCGCGGGTGGTCGGGATCCAAAGGCAGATAGGCGCCGCCCGATTTGAGGATGCCCACGGCACCGACGACGATGGCTGCGCGGCTCGACATGCAGAGTCCGACCGGGATGTCCCGGTGGACGTCGAGAGCGCGCAGGCCGTTGGCCAGGCGCCTCGATCGGTCTTCCAGCTGGCGGTACGTGAGGGCTCTCTCCGAATCCACGACGGCTACTTCGTTCGGGCGTCGCTCGGCCTGCTCCTCGACCATGTAGAGGACACACCGGGTCGACAGCCCCTGTCTCTGCGATGCCATGTCGAGCCCGCTCGCGACGAAGGTTCTCATTGGGCCGCCAGTGCCGTGTCGACGGCAAAGCGGCCGCCCGTGTGAGCGGGGACCGGGCGCAAGAACGATGCCACCTGGAGCAGCGGTCCGGGGGACCCGAGCAGGCCGCCTCGCGGCGCTCGCAGCCGGGCTTCTGCCCCTCCACGCAGAGGCTTCACGGAGCCTCGATGCAAGTGAGCGAGCCTCGTTCCGCGAGCCAGGGATCAAGAGCCGTCCCCGCGTCCCGCATTCAGCCTTCTTCAGCTGCATCTCTTCCGTGTGCGCCCATGGAGCGCTCCGGGACCGGACCGCGGCACCCACGCATCGTCTGTCTCCCCGATCGACGCGCAGCCGCCACAGACGTCAAGCGCTCAGGTGCACCATTCGGCCATTGGATGTCTCCGCGAATCAGGGCTCCGTTCTTGCACGACGTCGTGCCTTGACCACCGACGGCCGATGTCAGAAGGAGGACGACTATGAGGCCTCTCTGTCCTGGGATGTCCATCGATTTCTGGCCCCACGTGACCATCATTCTCGTCGTCTGCGACGAGGCACGGCGCGTGAGGGACGCGCTGGACGCGCTCACGAAGGCAGACTATCCGGCGAGCAAACGCAGGATCGTGGTCGTCTCGGACGCCTCCGGTGACGCGAGCGACGCCATCATCCGTGAGTACGAAGAGGACGGAGTCGAGCTGGTACGGCTCGACGAGCCGTGCGGGAGGACCGTGGCGCAGGACGCGGCCGTCGATCGCATCGAGGGCGACGTGGTGGTGAATACCACACCTTCGGTGTGCGTGCACCACGGCGCCCTCAAGGCTCTGGTGCGTGCATTCGCGGACCCGGAGGTGGGGGTGGCCTCCGGGACCGAGGCGACGGCGGGGGGAAGAGGGCGTTCCCTGGCCGCCCGATTCGAGCGACTGCTGCGCCAGCTCGAGAATGCGGCGGGCGGCGTCGTCGAGGTCTCCGAGGCGCTCTACGCGATTCGCCGTGGCCTGCACGTGATGCCGCTGCCGCCCTACCTCGATCGGGCTGCGGCCGCGCCCTTCATCGCGGAGGAGCACGGGTACCGCACGGTGTCGGTAGGGGACGCACTCTACGAACCGTGGCCCAGTCGCGGCGTGCAGCGGGCGGGCCAACGACAGTTGCGGCACACGTCCAGCGTCCCGCGGGATTGAGACCGGGCCGCGGCGCCTATCGGTTCTCCTCCGACGAGAGAGGATGGCGCCGCCTGCTGCAGGACGACCCTACCGGGTCTGGCTCCCTAATGCCGCCTTCTCGTGCCGGTGGGCGCGGCAGCGGCAACAGCGAGGCGCTGCTTCAGCATGAGGTAGCGCTCACGTAGGTGGGGCGGCGGGTCGTGCGCGAGGTTGTCGTCGAGATCGGCGTTCTTGACCTCGCGTGCGATGGCGCCGGCGATGCCGGGCGCCGTGGCGATGCGCTCGCCGTACTCCTCGTACGACTCCCGCTGCTCGTCCCGCGTGAGAATGAGGAGGGCCTTCAGCGTCTTCGGGTCGATGTCGTCGGGGAGCCGGCCGTGGTCTTCCCTGCAGTCGTGGAGCACGGCGGCGGGGCGTGCGCGCTCGCTGACCGCCAGCGCGACACGCAGCGGATGCAGGATGTAGGGCTGGTCGGGTCGACCGGCGTAGCCCCGATAGATCTGGCCCCGGTGCGTCTCTGCGGCGAACCACACGGCGCGCTGAAGCGCCAGGCTCGCGCCGTCCTTGATGGCGCAGAACGGGCAGAACGTCTCGCCGGGAATGAGACCGTGCTGCTGGCAGGTCGCCGCGGCGTCGGCTACGTGGGTCAATCTGGCCTTGCCGGCGGCGACGGCAGTCGAGTCTTCGGCGGGTGTTTCCATGGGGGCCATCCTGTGCGATCAGCCGAGGTACGCGTGACGGCTGCCCTGACGCGAGATGTGGGGCCCCCCGACCCGACGGGACTCGTCGCGGCAGCACACGCTCGACGAGCCCGTCCATCTCGACGCCTGCGCCTGGCAAGCGGCACGCTGTGGCAATGTAGCGTCCCCGGGGAACGCAAGCCACGCGCACAGCATGAGCCCCCTCGCATTTGGCGGTCGCCCGGCGTTGCATGCTGTCCAGCCGGGCCTCCCGCTCCACGTCGTCGGGCCGCCACCGGAGGATGGCCGAAGGCGTCGGCGCGGCGCTGAGAGCCCATCGGAAGGTCGTCCACCACGGTCGGGCGCGGTGGTCGCGCGCCCGGGATAGCGCGCTGCGGGTGCCTCGTCCACGCGGCCTCGATCGTCACCCTGTTGTCCGCACAGACGCTGGACTGGCGCGGGGTTCGACGGCTCGATATCTACTCACGTCGAAGGACTGGCGTCACAACGTCTCATCCCGCACTCCGGCGGCGCGGCAAGCGGAGCACACGGGCCGCTGGAATCAGATCGAGCCGTCCGCGGGTCAGCTCAGAGACTCCCCCCACCCTCCCGAACTCCTTCCGCATGGAGTCTCCCATGGAAAGGGACGCAGAGATCATGCAGGCAAGAGCCCACACGCCCCGATTGGTCTTGAGCCGCCACGTCCACGGAACCGTGCACGGTGAACATCTCGCCGGACGCTTCAATACCTGGCTCGCGGTGAAGATCACCAAGTCCGTCGGCTCGATGTGGTGTGCGTACCTCTTCGCCGCGATCGCGCTCATCTCCCTGCCGGCGGCGATCGAATCCGGCAACTCGGTCATCATCGTCGGCTGGATCGCGCAGACGTTCTTCCAACTGGTATTGCTGCCCATCATCCTGGTCGGCCAGAACGTGCTGGCGGCTGCGAGCGACGCGCGTGCGGAAAGCGACCATGAAACGCTCGTTGCCATTCATGTCCTGACCGCCGAGGTCCACGCGATGGCCGAAGAGCAATCAGCGATCCTGCAGTTCCTCGAGGAGAGAACGGATCGAAAGGAACCTCTTGCGTAATCCGCATCCAGGGACTGGGGGCGGAGGGGACGACGTCGTGGCGGCGCGGGCTACAGAGAGCCGCGGAGGCTCGCCGGACGAGTCGGAGCCGCATGTTACCGTGCCGTAAGGTGTCGGGGCCGATGTTTGCCGAACGATGCCCATCGGAGGAGCATCGGGTGAACCCGTGGAGGATCCCATGCGCGCACGTCGCACAAACCGTCATTCCCTGGCATCCGGCGCCAGCGTTCTCGCTCTGGTGGCCTTCGTGGGCCTGCGCCCTTGCCCCGTGTCGGCGCAGGCGGCCCAGACGCTCAAGTCGTTCGCTCAGAAGCTCGTCGATGCTGCTCACGCCCAGCACCCGGAGGTGGACGAGATCGGCATCATGACGACGACGAGGAGGGGATGCATCGGCATCGCATCCACCGACACGAGCGACATCGGGGAGAAGTGCGAGGCCGACGACGTCCAGCCGATGAAGACCGGCAAGCCATCCGTCGGGAAGGAGGAGGGCGGTTTCGACGTCTCTGTCCCCCTGCACGACGCCAAAGGAAGGACCATCGGCGTCTTGGGCGTCGGCTTCAAGCCGACGCCGGGCCAGACTGAGGCCTCCGCGATCGCTGAGGCGGGAAAGATCGAGGCGCAGATGGCGGCACGGATATCCTCGAAAGCTCGTCTGTTCACACGCACGAAATAGCGGCCGGCACGGGTTGGAGCCGGAAGGGGCCGCAGTGGGGTCGCGAAAGCTTCAGCACGCATGAGATCGCTGCGTCCGTGGAGTCCGCGCGTGGTGCCGGGTCGCTCTTCGAGCGGTCGCTGTTATCCTGCCTTCAGGTTCGCGCCTTAGCGTATCAGACGGTGTCTTCCCGGCCACCCCATTTCCGGAGATTCCCATGGCACGCTCCCGCGCCGCCGTCGCGGTCGTTGCAGGGGCCGCGCTTGCCGCCCTCGGCGCTCTTCCTGCGACGGCCGCCGCGCAAGCGGCTCCGCATTACCACGTCGTCAAGACGATTCAGCTCGGCCACACGCGCGCCGACTACCTGAACCTCGACGCCGCCGGCCGCCGACTGTACGGGCTCGGTGACAAGGTGCTCGACGTCGACAACGACAGCATCGTCGGCACCGTGGAGGGTGGAGGTGGCGGCTACGCCATCGCCCACGACCTCGACCGCGGGCTCGTTCGCAACGGCACCGTGTTCAACCTCCGGACGCTGGCCGTGGAAGGGCACGTGGACGCGCACGGAGACGGCATCCGCTACGATCCCGTGACCCACAAGGCGTTCACCTGGGAGGGAGCGCACGCGTGGGAGGTGGACATGCGTACCGGCAAGCTCATCGGCACGACGCCGATCGGCGACGGCCTCGAGTCGGGCGTGGCCGACGGGCGGGGCCACTTCTACCTCAACGTCGAGGACTCCGGCTTCATCGAGCGGCTGGACACGCGCACGTACGAGATCGGGCCGGTCTACAAGATCCCCGGGTGCGGCCACGCTCAGGGGCTGTCCATGGACACCCGGACGCGGCGCCTGTTCATGGCGTGCGACACGGACGTGATGATCGTGAACGCCGACGACGGGAGCGTGGTGCAGAAGATCCCCGTGCCCAGCCGTGCCGACATGAACTGCTTCGACCCGGTGACGAAGCTGGCGTTCAACCCCAACCGCGTGGACAGCACGGTCACCGTGTTCCACGAGGACTCGCCGAACAAGTTCACAGTGGTCGGGCGCTTCCCCACCGGCGGTGGCGCGCGGACGTGCGCCGTGGACCCACGGACGCACAAGCTCTACGTCTTCTACTACGAGGGAACGTCGCGGCAGGACTACCAGCTGGTGGCGGCCGTCCTGGCACCGTAGGCTCGGACGCCGGTCGATGCCGTCCGCGTCGCCACAAGCCGCGCACCCGTAGCGCCCCCGCGCCCCTCTCCCGACGGATGGGGAGAGCGGCGCGGGGACTTGCCGTGATGCGGCGAGGTCCCGCGCGAGGGCCCCTTCCGTCGAAGTATGTCCCTGACCCCGGCTGGCCGCGACTCGTGGTCACGCCGGCCGCTTGCCCGAGGCGTGGAGCATCCGGACGCTTCCACGCGAGGACTCGGGCCGCTGCCCCAACGGGCCGTGTCCGGTCGTGCCCAGTCAGGGAAGTGGCAAGACCTGCGGAAGAGAAGATCTGAGAGGGCTCGGCAGCCGCGAAGCGACACGTGCGAGGTGCCGGGCGCGACGGATCCACCGGGGCCGCGGGGTCAGGGCGAGCTGGAGCGACCGCTCCCCACGCGGCCCAGCAGACGCAGAAGTCCGTCGAGGACGGTGAGCGGGTGCGGCGGACAACCGGGGATGTACAGGTCCACGGGCACCACCGCGGCGGCGCCGCCGAGCTGGTCGGGAAGATCGGCGAAGGGCCCCCCGGACAGCGCGCACGCTCCCACCGCGATGACGATCTTCGGCTCCGGCACGGCTTCCCACGTGGCGCGCAGCGCCGCCTCCATGTTGCGGGTCACCGGGCCGGTGATGAGCAGACCGTCGGCGTGCCGGGGGGACGCCACCATCTGGATGCCGAAGCGGCCGATGTCCCAGCCGATGGTGCCCAGCACGTTCACGTCGGCCTCGCACGCGTTGCACCCCCCGGCGCTCACCTGGCGCAGGCGGAGCGAGCGGCCGAACAGCGCGAGGAGCTTCGCGTCCAGAGCTTCGGCCAGAGTGAGAACCTCCACTCCTTCGGGGCCCACCACGAGGTCCTCCAGGTGGCGCACCGCCATGCGGTGGTCCCCGGTCCGGGTGATGGCCTCGTGCGGGCAGGCCTCGACGCATTCCGCGCAGAACAGGCAACGCCCCATGTCCACGCGCAGCGTGCCGCCCTCGGTGTGGATCACCGCCCCGGTGGGGCAGACGTCCACGCACGCTCGGCATCCCTCGGGGCAGCGCTCCGCACGCACGCGCAGCGCTCCGCCGTGACGCTCGGGGAGCGCTGGGGCGGGGCCGTCGGGCCAGTGCACCGTCTCGATCCCGCGACGCAGGCGATGCAGAAGGAGGTCCTGGAGGAACATGAGCCGCCCTACAGGTCGAAGCCGCAGTAGGAGAGGTTGAAGCTCTTGTTGCAGAGAGGGAAGTCCGAGATCGGCTGTCCGCGCATGGCCAGGGCCAGCCCGGTCCAGTTGTGGAACGACGGGTCGACGATCTTGTAGCGGGCCAGCCGGCCGGCGCCGTCGGTGAGCGCCACGTGGCAGATCTCCCCGCGCCATCCTTCCACGAGCGCCACCGCGAGCGCCTGCGGTCGGAGCGCCCCCGTCTCCTGCCGCGCCGGGCCCTGCGGGCCGTCCGCGAGCTGCTCCAGGAGGAAGGCTCCCGAACGCTGTGCCTCCAGCCAGCGCACGCGCGCCCGCGCCAGCACGTCCCCACCGGGCCACACCGCCACCGGGATCTGCGCGAAGCGATGCCACCCGGCGGGATGGTCGTAGCGGACGTCCCGCACGAGACCGCACGCCCGGGCGGCCGGGCCCACCATGCCGATCTCGTCCGCGACCGTCGGCGCGAGGCTGCCGGCCGTCTCGAAGCGCGCGCGCACCGAGGCGGCGTCCCAGAGCCAATCCACCGCGCGCTCGACGCCGTCCAGGGTCTCCCGTAGCCCCTGTCCGAGCGCGCGGGCCCCATCCGCGTCCAGGTCGCGTCGGCACCCGCCGGGACGCACGAGGCCCCGGCCGAAGCGGTTGCCGGCCACCGCGGCGGTGGCGTTCAGCACGTCTCCGCGAAGCTTCCCACACGCGGAGGCGGTGGGCAGGAACGCCACGTCTCCCGCGAGCGCACCGAGGTCGCCAACGTGGTTGGCCACCCGCTCCAGCTCGAGCAGGATCGCCCGGAGCCACTGGGCACGCAGCGGCGCCTCCGCCCCGGCCAGAGCCTCGAGCGCGCCTGCGTAGGCCGTGGCGTGGCCGATCGTGCTGTCTCCCGCCACCGTCTCCATCTGGCTCATCGTGGCGCGGTGCGGTCCGCCCGCTGCCGCCTCCTCCACGCCGCGGTGCTGGAACCCCAGCGCGATCTCCAGATGGAGCACCTCCTCGCCGGCGCACTGGAAGCGGAAGTGGCCGGGCTCGATCACGCCCGCGTGCACCGGGCCGACGGCCACCTCGTGCACCTCGCTTCCCTGGACTTCGAAGAAGGGGATGACCGCAGGCCCCGCGCCGCGGTCCAGCCGCACGGGCTTCAGCCAGGGATGCTCCTCGGGCCCGAGGCCGTGCTGCTCGCACAGCTCCCGCTCGAAGAGATGCGCCTGGGGACAGCGCGGCGTCAGCGCCCCATAGGCGCCTCGCACAGGCTCACTGCGGGACACGACCACCTCGCTCCGCGCGTCGTGTGCCACCACGGCGATGATGCGCGTGTGCGGGCCTTCGGTCACACCGAACCAGGCACAGACGCGCCCGCCGCGGGCCACCCGCCCGACCGTGGCCTCGACCAGGTCCGTGACGTCTCGCTCGGGAACGTCGGCAAGGGAGACCGCCCCACCGTTGCCCACACCGACGAAACCGTCCGGGCGCGTCACGGCTGCCTCGTCAGGAGCGTCGCGGCGCCCCTCCAGGCGTGGCTGATCACGGAGGGCGTCGCGAGTCCCACCCAGACCGACAGCACCAGGAAGGCCATCGGAGGAAGGAGCAGGCCCAGTCGCTCGCGGAAGCGCCGATCGGAGGCGCGCGCGGCGCTCCTGGGGCGCCCGTCGACGATGGCGAAGACCAGCCTGCTCATGCCGACGAACGCCAGCCAGAGCGCGACCAGGAGCAAGCCGACCGCGGCGCCTTGGCCCGCGGAGAGGGCGGCGCGCAGCACGCGCAGCTCGCTGAAGAACGGGCCGAAAGGCGGCAGCATGGTCACGGCCAGCATGCCCACCACCAGCATGCGCGACGATGCCGGTGCCGCCGTCGCCATCCCGGCGACCTCCGTGCGGGTCTGCGCGGCGCTCGCCCGCCGGATGTTCCCCGCCGCCAAGAAGAGGGCCCCCTCGGTGAGGGCGTTGCTCCACACGTGGAAGAGCGCGGCGGCTATGCCAGGCGGGCCGAGGGAGGCACCCACGCCCAGGACGCCCATCTGCTCGATGCTGGAGTACGCCAGCATCCGCTTGTAGTCCACGGTCCGCACCAGGAACAGCGCCGCCAGGCACGCGGACACCAGCCCCAGCCCCAGGAGTGTCCGATCCGCCGCGGCACCCGCGCCCACCGCCGCGACCACCGCCCGCACGCGGAGGATCGCGACGAACGCGACGGTAGTGAGCCCTCCGGCCAGGAGCGCTCCGATGATGCCCGGCGCCTCGCCGTAGGCGTCGGGCTTCCACGTGTGCATGGGGGCGAGCCCCATCTTGGTTCCGTAGCCGGTGAGCAGGAGCACCCACGCCATGAGCACCCACGGACGCGACAGCGTCGCGCCGTGGGCCACCAGAGCCGCGAACGTCAGGCCGCCGCCCCCTCCCCCCTGCAGCGCGGCGTATCCCAGGAAGAACGTCCCCAGGAGAGACAGAGCCATGCCCGTGCCGCCCACCAGCAGGTACTTCCAGGTCGCCTCGAATGCCCGCGGCGTCCCGTTGAAGTGCAGGAGCGGCACGGTGGACAGCGTCGCGGCCTCCACCGCCACCCAGAGCAGCCCAAGATGGCGGGCCTGGATGGCGAGGCTCATCGCGCTCAGGAGCACCAGCAGAGCCGTCACGAAGACCCGGTTGGAGCGCTCGTCGCGCACCCGCAGGTAGGTCACCGCGTACGCGGCGCACACCAGGAAGAGGAGCGCCACGACGGGCAGCACGGCACGCGCCAGGACGTCGGCGCCCAACCACGCCGTCGGCGGCACCTCCGGAGCACGAATCAGCACGGCGAAAGCCAGCACGACGTGAACCGCCCCGACCGCCGGGAGCCAGAGCGGGCGCGTGCGCTCGCTACGCCAGAGGGCGGCCAGCACCGCGCCGGCCGCCGGGATCCATACGAGCGCCAGCGATATCATTCCCGCAGCGCCGTGAGATGGCGTGTATCGAGCGTGTCGAACGCCCGCTGGATGCGATCGACGATGATGCCGATGACGAAGATCGCCACGGTGAGGTCGAGGAGGATTCCCGCTTCGACGACCAGCGGCATGGACCGGATGAGCAGAAGCCCGAAGAGGTAGATGCCGTTCTCCAGGAACAGGTAGCCGCACACCTGGCTGATGGCCTTCGTCCTTCCGATGAGGAGCACCAGCCCCGTGGCCACCGAGGCCAGCGAGCCCGGGACGAGAAGCGAGCCCGCATCCTCCGCGCCGAGAGGGAGCGCGCCCGCCGCGAGCATGGCGAGGACGGTCGCAGCCGCGCCCAGGAGGAGTGAGGGGACGAAGCCGACGAGCGGCTCCATGTCACGCTCGATGCCCGCCGTGCGCACGGCGCGGCCCAGCAGCCCCGGGATGAAGAAGCCCTTCACCGCCACGGTGGCCGCTGCCACGAGCACCACGGGCCATCCGATCCCACGTCCGTGCAGGAAGAGGGGAAGCACGCCCAGGATCACACCCTGGGCGGCCACCGCGCGGATGACCGACGGGATCCGGCTGCTCCCCAAGGCCAGCAGGTTGAGCCCCATCGCCACCGCCACCATCTGGTTCATGGTGACGCTCATGCGCCCATCCCCCGGAGGCCGGACAGCAGCCCGAAGAGGCAGAGCAGGAACGCGGTGGTGAGCAGAAGCGGCACGCGCGCGAACGCATACCGCGCGAGGAGAGACTCCACCAGCCCGACCCCCACGGCCACCGCCAGCACGCCCCCCGCCAGGAAGAGGGCGCTGTAGGCCGCGGGCAGTGAGCCGGCGGGGAGGGCCACCTCCACCAGGAGGACGGCGAAGAGCAGGAGCCTCAAGGCGGACCCGTGGAGCACCGTCGCCAGCAGCGGGCCGCTGTGGTCGAGGACCATGACCTCGTGCACCATCGTGAGCTCGAGGTGCGTGTCGGGGTCATCGAAGGGCACGCGGCTGTTCTCGGCGAGGAGCACGACGAAGAGCCCGGCGGCGAGAAGCGCCGCGCCGGCGCCGTGGGCCCCGGAGAGCATGGTGTCCAAGCGCGTGCTTCGGCTCCCGACCGCGAGCGCGAGGAGCGTCGTGATCAGCGAGGCCTCGGAGAGCACGGCGAAGCTGACCTCCCGCGCGGCGCCCATCCCCTCGAACGAGGACCCGGTCTCCAGGGCGGACCAGGCCGTGACGAAGCGCGCCAGCGCCAGCAGATACACGAGCAGCAGCGCATCGCCTGTGAAGGACGTCCCGGTGGCGTGTAGCGGCCCCAGCGGGACCAGGAGCGCGGCGCCCAGCAACGCGACCCAGGCGACCGCCGGAGCTGCGACGAAGCCCGGTGACGCCACCTCGCTCAGGACCACACCCTTCCTCCACAGGCGCGCCAGGTCGCGGTAGGGCTGGAGGAGCGGCGTGCCCTTCCTTCCTGCCAACCGAGCCTTCACACGCGCCGCGACGGCGGGCACGAGCGGAGCCAGGACGAGCCAGACGAGAATCCGCGCCAGCGCGAGAGCCGCCGCGGTCATCGCCTGCCTCCCATGAGCATCAGGGCGGCGACGAGCGCGAGGCCCGCCACCAGGTAGAGAACGTAGAGCTGGACCCGGCCGTGCTGGAGGCGGCGCACGGTAGCCGCCACGACGTTCACGCCGGACGCCACCGGCGCCACCACGCTCTCGAGCACGACGTCCGGCGTGTGGACCGTGTGGTGTGCCTCCCGCGGGAAGATCCCGGCGGGGCGCACGACGTGCCGGCGCGGCCGGAGGATCCAGGAAGTCCACCCCGTGAGCGTGGCCGCGAAGGACCCGGCCGTGTACTGCATGCGTGGCGTCGGCGCGGCGTATCCGCATCCCCAGGTGGGGGCGCGCGCGACGCCGTTCGCCCGCAGGCGCCAGCGGAGCGCGAGCACGGCGACCGCGGCTGCCAGGGCCAGCGCCATATGCGCCTCGCCGAGCCGCACCAGGGCGGTCG
>JBJKSF010000241.1:0-21175 GCA_046704285.1 Longimicrobiales bacterium
AGGAACATGCGTAGCACCGGCACCGTGAAGTGGTTCAACGATCAGAAGGGCTTCGGCTTCATCACCCCTTCCGATGGCAGCAAGGACTGCTTCGTCCATCACTCCGCCATCCAGGCGGAGGGCTTCAAGTCGCTGAGCGAAGGCGACCGTGTGGAGTTCGACGTCACGCAGGGCCCGAAGGGCCCGGCGGCGGAGAACGTCGTCAAGGTCTGAGTCGACCCCGTCGCTTCGCCTCACGACGGCCCCTCGGCGCTCTTCGGTGCCGGGGGGCTTCGCCTTTTTCCCCGGTGGATGTCCGGTTGACCCAGACTCGAGAGCGTCCGCACGATCCCGAGCTCCATGCCCTGCTCACCCGGTTGGGTGAGGAGGGTTGGACGATGTGGTCGCACTTCGACCGGGAGGTGCGGCATCACCGATGGCATTCCTTCGTGCCCTCGGAATACGACCGCGTCCTGGCCGTCCTCACCGAGATCCGGCGTCCGGGGCTCCGCTTCCTCGAGCTGGGCTCGGCCATGGGGATCATCACGATCATGGCGGATCTGCTCGGCTACGAGGCGTGCGGCATCGAGATCGACGAGAGCCTGGTACGCACGGCCAGGGAGACGGCCACCCGGTACGGGTCGGGTGCGCGCTTCGCGGCGGGCAGCTTCCTTCCCCAGGGATGGGCCTGGCGTCCGCGCGATGGCGACGGCCGGCTCGGCACGATCGGCGAGGGGCCCTCCGGCTACATCGAGCTGGGTGCGTCCCTGGGCGACTTCGATCTCGTGTACGCGTACCCCTGGGGCGGCGAAGAGGCGATGATGCTCGACCTCTTCCGCGCTCACGGGGCGCGGGACGGACGTCTCCTCCTCCACCTCGTCTCGGGCGAGCTGCGGCTGATGCACCGGGGCCGGGTCGAGCGGTCGTGGCCTCCGGCGGGGGCGTCCGGACCTCGCGCGGTCTGACACCTTGCGACCCGGCGCCCGGCGCCGGGAAACGCAGCTATCGCGCTTCGGACAGCGATGTCCGATATTGGCGGTGATCTCCTGCCCAACCCCCGGTGGGCGGCCACAGGGCCGTGAGGAGGTCACATGCGGTTTCGTCCCGTCTCCCTGTTCCTCTCCGGGTCCCTCTGCCTGGCGACGCTGGGCGCCCAGTGCAAGGGCAACACCAGCCCCGAGGAACAGATCGGCAACGTGGAGTTCGACATGCTCGCCTACGTGCTCCGAAGCGAGCTCGGAGCGCTCGAGCGAACGATGATGCTGCCCAACGGACCACCGGGGTGCCTCTCGCTATCGTCCCTGGACGACGCCGACAGCGACGGTGTGCCCGACGAAGCGGACTTCGTCTTCTCCGAGACGGGTTGCAGCTTCGACATCGGCGACGGCTTCGCCACGACGTCCGGTACCGTCCACGTCACGGACCCGGGCAACGCGTTCGGGTTCTCGTCGAGCCTCGATGGCCTGGCGACGATCTATACGCTGAACGGGGGCGCATCGGTCGAGAACCTGACGCTCGCGGGGCCGCGCCAGGTGGCGGGCTCGCCCACCAGCCTGACGCTCACCCAGAACGTCCAGTTCACGCTGAACGTCACCACCCATCCGACGGCCGCGGGCAGCGAGACCTGGCAGGCCGTCTTCACGCCCGTGCAGGGCGCCGAGGCCGTCCTGGGGCTCGGCATGCAGCTCCCGGACGGAGGCACGGTCGTGACGGGATCGTTCGTGTTCACCCAGAGCGGCACCACGGCGACGCTCTCTCTGTCGACGCCGACGCCCATCCGGTGGGATCCTACATGCGGGTCGCCGTTCCCGACGTCGGGAGAGGTGCACGGTCAGGTTCTGTCGGGCGGACCGAGCGGCTATGTGAAGATCGTGTGGTCGAGCTGCGGCGGAGAGGCTGCGGTGGATTTCGTGGAAGGGTAGTCGCGCGAGGGGCGGATGCCCCGTCGGACGGGCCCGCCGCTCGATGCAGACCTGGGCCCTGGGTCACGCCACCGCGCGCGGGCCAGGGCCCGTCGCGTTGCGGATGCCGACCTCCGACCTCCAGTCTTCTGGACGGAGGGACGTCCCCGGCCACGAGACACCATCCAACGGATCTCCCATTGAGCCAGCAACCCGACGCGCACGTCGAGACCGACCTGTCGGGCTTCGCGCTCCTCAACACGCCCCTGCTGAACAAGGGCACGGCGTTCTCCGAGGAGGAGCGTGACGTCTTCGGCCTGCACGGCCTCCTCCCGCCGCATGTCGGCACGCTCGACGAGCAGATCGCCCGCCGCCTGAAGGTGCTGCATGCGCTCGAGACGGACTTCGAGCGCTACGCCTTTCTGCGCGAGCTCCAGGACGCGAACGAGACGTTGTTCTACGCGCTCCTCACTCGTGACCTGGAGGAGACCCTGCCGCTCGTCTATACGCCGGCGGTCGGTGAAGGCTGCCAACGCTTCAGCGAGGTCTGGCACAAGCCCCGTGGTCTCTTCCTCAGCTACGCCAACAGGCGTCGCATGCGCGAGATCCTGGCCCACCCGCGCTACGACCGCGCGCGCGTCATCGTGGTCAGCGACGGTGAGCGCATCCTCGGCCTCGGCGACCAGGGCGCGGGCGGCATGGGCATCCCCATCGGCAAGCTCGCGCTCTACACCGCGTGCGCCGGCATCCACCCCGAGCAGACGCTGCCCATCCTGCTCGACGTCGGCACCGACAACGCCGAGAGGCTGGCTGACCCGATCTACATCGGCTGGAGGCACGAGCGCGTACGGGGCGAAGCGTACGACGCCTTCATCGAGGACTTCGTCTCCGCGGTGACGGAGCGCCTCCCCAACGTGCTGCTCCAGTGGGAGGACTTCGCGGGCGCCAACGCGGGCCGCCTCCTCGATCGCTATCGCGACCGGCTCTGCACCTTCAACGACGACATCCAGGGAACGGCGGCGGCGGCGGTGGGAGCGCTGCTGTCGGCGGTGAACGTCACGGGCGTGCCGTTGGCCGAGCAGCGTGTCGCCATCCTGGGAATGGGCTCGGCCGGCACGGGGATCGCCTCGCTCCTGCTCCGTGCCATGGTGGAAGACGGGGTGTCCGAGGTGGAGGCCCGCCGCCGCTTCTTCGGTGTCGATCGCCACGGCCTCCTCGTCGAAGGCATGACCGACCTCACCCCGGCGCAGCGCCCCTTCGCGCAGCCGCGGCATTCGGTCGCCGGCTGGACTCTCCGGAAGCCCGGGGAGATCGGCCTCCTGGACGTCGTCGCCAATGCGAGGCCGACCGTCTTGATCGGCGTCTCGGGCCAGGCCGGGACGTTCACGCAGGACGTCGTCCGCACGATGGCAGGATCCGTGGACCGTCCGGTGGTCTTCCCGCTCTCGAATCCCACCACCCGCAGCGAGGCGACCCCGGAGCGGCTTCTCTCCTGGACGGACGGACGGGCCCTGATCGGGACCGGTAGCCCCTTTCCACCCGTTCCGCTCGACGGGAAGTCGATTCCGATCGCCCAGACGAACAACGCATACGTCTTTCCTGGGTTGGGCCTGGGTGTGCTGGCCGCGGGCGCGACGCGCGTGACCGACGGCATGTTCATGGCGGCCGCTCGTGCGCTCGCCGGGCTCTCGCCGACGAGGAGCGACAGAGGTGGTCGCTTGCTGCCCCCTGTCAGGGACCTCCGTGCCGTGTCCGTCTCCGTCGCGACCGCCGTGGCGCTCCAGGCGCAGGCCGACGGGGTCGCGGAGCCGTGCAGCCCCGAGACGCTCGCAGCCCGCATCGCCGACTGTGTCTGGGAGCCGCGCTACCGGCCCTACCGCAGGCGAGCTTGACGTCTCCCGATCCAGCCGCCGGATCCCGGTCGGCCCGCTTGCCCCGTCACGATCCCTTCTCCACCTTGGCTTCCGACTTCCGAGGCCCTTTGGACCATTTCGCCGCGATGCGTTCATCGAGAGGGAGGGACCTGCCCATGCTCAAGGCGCGCAGCCTCCTGCTGCTCTGCTGTCTGCCCCTGGCCCGCCCGGCGGCCCTCGCCGCTCAGGTGACGCCGGGCCATCTCACGAGCGCCCTGAAGTGGCGCAGCGTGGGTCCCCGTACGGGCGGGCGCGTCACCACGGTGGCCGGCATCCCCGGCAAGCCCAACGTCTTCTACATGGGCACGGCGGGCGGGGGCGTGTGGAAGAGCGACGACTACGGCTACAGCTGGAAGAACATCTCCGACAAGGACTTCAAGACCAGCGCCATCGGAGCCATGGCGATCGCGCCCTCCGATCCGGACGTCATCTACGTGGGCACGGGCGACTCCTCCCCACGGAACACGGTCCTGACCGGCGAGGGGATGTACAAGTCCACCGACGGCGGAAAGACCTGGAAGTACATCGGGCTGGGCGAGACCCACATCATCAGCTGGATCCTCGTGGATCCCACCAATCCCGACGTCGTGTACGTGGCGGCGCTGGGCCATCTCTTCGGGCCCAACCCCGAGCGCGGGGTGTTCAAGACCACGGACGGGGGCAAGACCTGGAAGAAGATCCTCTACGTGGACGACGGGACCGGAGCCATCAGCCTGGCGATGGATCCGTCCAAGCCGAGCGTGCTGTACGCGGCGATGTGGCAGATGTCCCGCAGGCACTGGACGTTCTCGAGCGGGGGCCCGGGCAGCGGCATCTACGAGACGACGGACGGGGGAGCGACCTGGACCAACATCTCGCACCGCCCGGGGCTGCCGACCGGCATCTTCGGAAAGGTGGGCCTGGCGGTCGCGCCGAGCCGTCCCGACGTGGTGTACGCGCTGATCCAGGCGAGCTACAGGGGTCAGGCGGGCGGCCTGTTCCGGTCCGAGGACGCAGGCCGGACCTGGAAGCTCATGAACAACAGCATGGACATCACGCAGCGCGCCTTCTACTACAACACCGTGTTCGTGGACCCCAAGGACCCCAACACGATCTATCTGCCCAACGCAGGGTTGTACGTGTCGCACGACGGAGGCAAGAAGCTCTCCTCCCTGCATCCGCCGCACGGCGACAACCACGTCCTGTGGATCAACCCGAAGGATCCCCAGCTCTTCGTCGAGGGCAACGACGGCGGCGCGACCGTCACGCAGAATGGCGGCAAGGCCTGGAGCTCGGAGGACAACCAGGCGACCGGGCAGTTCTACCACGCCAATCTCGACGACCAGTTCCCGTTCCACATCTACGGCGCGCAGCAGGATCGCGGCTCGGACGAGGCGCCGAGCTCGGGGCGGGTCCCGGCGGTCTGGACCAGCGTGGCGGGCGGGGAGATGAGCTGGGTGGTGCCGACGCCGGGCCGACCCTGGGTCACGTACGGCAGCGGGTACTACAGCATCGAGGAGCGAGAGGATCGCAGGACGGGGCTGGTCACCAACGTGAGCCCCTGGCCCTCCTACAAGTTCGGCCTCGCCGGGTCCAAGATCCCCTATCGCTACGGCTGGATCCACCATCCCGTGGTGTTCGCGCCCGGCAACCCCAAAGAGCTGTTGATGGGGGCGAACGTGCTGTTCGAGACCTTCGACGAGGGCACGCACTGGAAGGTCATCAGCCCGGACCTGACGCGTGACGACAAGAGCAAGGAGGGGCGGCCGGGCGGCCCGATCAGCGCGGACGTGACCGGAGAGGAGATGTTCGGCACCATCTCCTCCATCGCCTTCTCCCCGCTCACGGACAGCGTGATCTGGACGGGCTCCGACGACGGCCTGGTGTACGTGAGCACGGACGCGGGAGGGCACTGGAGCCAGGTGCGTCCCCCGACGCTGCCGACCTGGTCCACGATCACCTGCATCGAGCCCTCGCACTCCGACGAGGGCACGGCCTGGGTGTCGGCGAGTCGGTACGACTGGGACGACTTCCACCCGTACGTCTACGAGACCACCGACTACGGCAAGCACTGGACGGAGCTCACGACCGGGCTGCCGCAGGACCAGTACGTCGAGAGCGTGCGCCAGGACCCGAACGAGCCCGACCTGTTGTTCGCCGGCACCAGCGAAACGGCGTACTTCAGCCTGGACGGGGGCCGGAAGTGGCAGCCGCTGACCCTCGATCTGCCGCCGGTGCGGGTCAGCGACGTGGAGATCCAGCCCGAGCAGCACGCGGTGGTGCTCGCCACGTTCGGCCGTGGCTTCTGGGTGCTGGACAACCTCCAGTTCCTCGAGCAGGTGGGTGCGGCCCGGGTGACGGACGATGCACCGTACCTGTTCAAGCCGCAGCAGAGCTGGCTGGTCGCGGGCCGCGGGGGCGGACCCGCCGGGGCGACGGTGTTCTTCCACCTTCCGGCCGACTACAAGGGCGGCACGCCGGTCAAGCTCGACTTCAGCACCGGCAGCGGTACGTTGATCCGCAGCTTCACGCTCCACCTGAAGACGAAGGCCAAGTCGAAGCCGCACACGTCCAGCCTCTCGGCGGCGCAGAAGCAGCAGGAGCAGAGGAAGCAACGGGAGGAGAAGCTCACGGCGGTCGAGCCCGGCATGAACCGCTTCCAGTGGGACCTGAGATACCCGGACGCGGTGGACGTGAAGGGCGTCTACAATTCGTACTTCTCGGCCGCCGTGCCCGTGGGTCCGGAGGTGGTGCCGGGAACGTACTACGTGACGCTGACCTACGGCAGCGTCACGCAGAAGCAGCCGTTCGTGGTCGAGCTGGACCCGCGGCTGCAGACCACGCAGGCGCAGCTGCAGCAGCGCTTCGACCTGCTGATGCGGATCCACGACGCGGTGAACCGGCTCGACACGAGCCTGAACCGGGCGATCGACGCCCGCAGCGCGCTCGAGAAGGCAGTGGCCGACAAGAGCGTGTCCACGAGTCGGGCGCAGCCGGCGCTGGACGGCCTGAGCCGTGACATCGACGACCTGGTGGATCTCAGGATCCAGTCCGGTGAAGGTGCGCTCGTGTATCCCGGCCGGCTGCGGTCCTGGCTGACCTCCATCGCGTCCCAGGTGAGCGAGGCACTCGTGCCGCCCACGCCCGCGATGGTGCAGGTGGCGGATGGGTACATCCAGGATGCGGGGGCGGGCGTCTCGCGTCTGCAATCCGACATCACGGCTGCCCGGGAGGTCTCGAGCCACTGAGCGAGGGCGCACGGCACGACGGCCGCAGCGTGTCGCTTCGAGACTGGGGATGGAGCGACACGTGGGAGGCCCACATCGCGGAACACGGGCCGGCGCGAGGCCAACCCGGCCGCGTGATCGCGCAGGACCGGGACCGGTGGTCGGTCCGCACGGCGGCGGAGTCGGTGATCGCACGGATCGCGTCCGACTCCCGGGTGCCGTTCGCGCCCGTCGTCGGAGACTGGGTCGTGGTCGCCCCGGGGCCGTCTCCGACGGACCCTTGGACGGTGACGGGCCTGCTTCCGCGGAGGTCCCGCCTCGTCCGGGGTGCGGCGGGGGCCGGTTCGGAGGAGCAGGTGCTGGCGGCCAACGTCGACGTCGTCTGGGTCGTGCACGGACTGGACCTGCCGATCAACCAGCGGCGCTTCGAGCGGTATCTGGCGGTCATCTGGGAAAGCGGGGCCGTGCCGGAGGTCGTGCTGAGCAAGAGCGATCTCTGCCGGGACGTCGCCCGAGCCGTGAAGGAGGCCGAGGGCGTCGCGCCGGGCGTGCGGGTGCGGACGGTGAGCACCGCCGATCCCGACTCCGTCGCCCGCCTGCGCGAGGCGCTTCGCCCGGGGGCCACGGTGGCGCTCATGGGGCCGTCCGGAGTCGGCAAGTCCACGCTCGTGAACCTCCTGGCGCCTTCGGCGGGGGCGCCGACCGCCGCCGTCCGAAGCAAGGATCGCAAGGGACGACACACGACGACCCGGCGGGAGCTCTACCGGATCGAAGGGGGCGCCCTGCTTCTGGACACGCCGGGCATCCGCGAGCTCCGGCTGTGGTCGGTGGACGAGGGCCTGGACCGGGCATTCCCCGACATCGATGAGCTGGCGGGCGCGTGCAGGTTCGCGGACTGTCGTCACGTTTCGGAGCCGGGCTGTGCCGTCATCGAGGCCGAGGCGACGGGTCGCATCTCCGCGGATCGCGTGGCCAGCTACCGGAAGCTCAGAGCCGAAGCGGAGTATCAGACACGCAAGAACGACCCCGTCGCGCGGAAGGCGGCCGTCGCCGAGCACAAGTCCGCCTTGAAGACGATGAGGTACCACCAGAAGTCCCGACGGGACGACTGAGCTCCGGAGAAGCGAGGGGAAGACCGGTCGGGTCGGCCATCGGTTCGGACGCGTGCGGGGCCCCCTGCAGCGCGCCCCGCGCGCGGGCCGTCGGCGCGCGATGTGACCGATACGAGCCCGGTCGAGTGTGAAGGTCGCGAGGACCATGCGACCGGAAGACGTAGAATGTGCCTCCAGAGCCTGGACCATCCCGGACAGCGAGCGACATGGGCGAAGACGTTCCAGACGCAGCGGTCATCGCGCGCGTGCGCGCCGGAGACGTCGAGGCGTTCGCCGTGCTCGTGGACCGGTATCAGGACGAGTTCACCGCGTACGCGAAGCACATGACGGGGAGCGCGGACGACGCGGCGGACATCGTGCAGGAAAGCCTGGTGCGCGCCTACCGGTCGCTGGGTCGCTGCGGTGACCCGGCCCGGTTCAAGGGGTGGCTGTTCCGGATCGTCAGCAATCAGTGCAAGACGTACGTGGCCCGGCGGGCACACCGTGGGCGGAATCGGCTCGACGATGTCGCGGACGTGCTCGCGGCGCCGCACGAGGCCGACTCCGAGACCCGGGAGGCGGAGCTGAAGCTGCGTCTCGAGGAGGCGCTGCTGCAGCTGCCCGCGGAGCAGCGGGAGGCGCTGGTGCTCAGATACATCCATGATCTCAGCATCGCGGAGATGACCCAGGTCGCAGGCGCGTCGATCCCGGCGCTCAAGATGCGGCTCAAGCGCGGGCGCGAGGCGCTGCGCGCGAGGCTCGATGGGACCCTATGAGGCACGAACACGAACTGCTCACACGGTATCTCGACGGCGATCTTCCGCGGGAGGCGCTGCCGCCCGAGCTCCAGGCCGAGGCCGACGCGTTTCAGCGGGCCTTCGACGGACTGAAGCGCGAGCGCATCGCGGCACCGCCCTGGGTGCGCACGGCGGTCATGAGCCGCGTGCGCGCGGCCCCGCGCGCGAAGTGGCGGGAGCTGCTCGACTGGCTGCTCACCCCCAGGCTCGTGCGGGTCACGCCGGCGACGGTGGCCCTCGTGCTCGCGGCCGGCATCGCCGTCGCGGCCGCGCTTCGCTACCGGGTGGCGGCACCTCCCGCAGTCGCCTCTCGGGTTCAGGGCGATCTGGTGAAGACGCGGTTCGTCTTTCTCGCGCCCGGAGCCTCGAGCGTCGCGGTGACCGGGGACTTCGTCGGGTGGACGCCGAAGGGGGTCCCGCTCCAGCGCGATCCGAGCGGCAGGGGCATCTGGGTGGGGGTCCTGCGGCTGGAGCCCGGCGTGCACCAATATGAGTTCGTGATCGACGGAAGGCGGTGGCGCCCGGATCCGAACGCCCCGGAGGTCGACAACGGCTTCGGCGAGAAGAACAGCGTGCTGGTCGTGCCCCAGGTCCAGGACTGAGGCAGAGGCGTGCCTCCGGGACACGCGCGCGGCGCGCTCATCGCGTCGGGTCTCCTCCTGCTCGCGCTGTCTCCCGCTCCCGCGTGCGCGCAGCGCTGGGAGCTGCAGGCGCTCGGATCCCAGGTCCGGTTCAACACCGGCTCGACGCTCGGCTCGTTCTCGCTCATGCCGTCCTTCGAGTACGACGGCGGGCCGCTGTATGCGGACGTCACGGGGCTCGTCACGAGGTACGAGGGATCGCAGTGGGCCGCACAGGGCAGCGGCACCGGCTCGCTGCTCTTTGCGCCCGCCGGCACGGTGAGTCCCTTCCGCCTCGAGTTGGTGGGCGTGGCGTCCGGAACGCTCCACTCGGGCGGGCTGCGCACCGGCGCGACGCGCGGTGAGGTCCGGCTCCACCTGGCCGGCACCCATGCCGGCGCGTGGCTCGGTGGGGTCGTCACGACGGGCGGGACGTCCACCGGCGGAGGGCTGCTGACAGGCCTGGGGCCCAGCCTCGGCGTGTGGGGGAGCTACGACCGCGTCCGTGGGTCTACGACGTTCACGCCACTCAGGATCGCGGGATACTGGTTCCCCCGGTGGGACGCGCAGGTGGCGATCACCCGCGGGCCACTGGACCTCACGGGCTACGCCGGATGGCGACAGGGAGCGGCGGGAAGCGGCATCCCGTCCGAGACGTGGGCGGGAGCGAGCGCGTCCTGGTGGCTGACGGATCGGCTGGCGTTGACCCTCACCGGTGGCAGTTATCCTGCCGCCATCCTGCAGGGTCTCCCGTCCGGGCAGTATCTCACCGTCGGCATCCGGATCGCCACGCACCGGCCCTCGGTGCCGCGGGTCAGGAGGATCGGGCGGCCGGTCTACGAGATCCGGAGCGGGGGCGCGACCCTGCACTTCCACGTCCTCCACGCGACCGAGGTGGCCATCGTCGGAGACTGGACGGGATGGCGGCCGATTCCGCTGCGGAAGGGAGGGCACGGATCGTGGATCCTGGAGGTCGCGCCGGGCTCGGGCGTCTACGAGTTCAACCTCGTGGTGGACGGCAAGCGCTGGATCGTCCCCGAAGGCGTGCCCAAGGTGGACAACGGCTACGGCGGCCAGAGCGGCCTCCTGATCGTTCCGTGAGTGACCGAGCGGGAGCTCACCGAGTCTCTAGCTCGGATCGTACGACGGATCGCCCGTCGGCAGACACGGAGGTTCGACACACATGAGACTACGCAAGATGCTCGTGACGCTGGGCGTGCTGGTGATCGTCCCGGCGTCGCTGACCGCTCAGACGGATCCGATCGCACACCTGAAGGCGGTGCTGCCCCCGGCCGTGGCGACGCAGGTGATCCCGATCGTGCAGGATGCCATCGCCAAAGGACTTCCGGGCAACGCCGTGGCGAACGTCGCGCTCCAGGGCGTGGCCATGGGCCGCAGCGGCGGACAGGTGCGTGCCGCGGTCGAGTCGATGGTCGCGACGCTGCGGGCCGCCCACGACGCGCTCGCGGCCGGCGGCCGGGCGCCGACCTCCCAGGAGACCCAGGCGGGTGCCATCGCGATGAAGGAGGGCGTCGACGGCTCGACGGTGAGTGCGTTGGCCAAGGCGGCCCCGTCGGGCCGCTCGCTCGCGGTCCCTCTCGCGGTGATCGGAGCGCTCGTAAGCCGCGGCCTTCCGGCCGACAACGCGCTGGAGGCGGTGGAGCAGCGGCTCCAGGCGCACAGCAGCGACCAGCAGCTCGCGCAGCTCCCCGACGCCGCCGGGCAGATGCTCTCCCGGGGGATGAAGCCGTCCGAGGTCGGAACGGCGCTGGGCAGCGCGCGCTCGGGCATGACCGTGCCGGCGAGCGGCGTCTCCGTGCCGGCCGGTGCCGGCCCACCGGCTGGAGTGCCGGCCAACGGCGGTGTGTCCGGCAGGCGACCCACGTCCCTGCCGGCGGCGGCCGGATCCCACCCCCACGGAGGTGGGGGCGGACACGGAGGCGGCCTGTAGGCCGCGATGGGTGACGAGGCGCGGGAGGGCGCACGCCCTCCCGCGCCTCCCTACTCGGACCTCAGCGCCTCCACCGGGTCCACCCGTGAGGCCCGGTGCGCCGGCACCCAGCTCGCCACCAGCGCCACGAGCGAGAGGACGCCGGCCACGGCCGCGAACGTCAGCGGATCGGTCGGGCTCACCCCGTACAGGAGCGAAGCCATCAGCCGCGTGAGGGCCCACGACGCGGCGAGGCCGGCGACGACGCCGGCACCCGCCAGGGCCGCGGCCTCGCGGAGCACCATGCGGCCCACCGCGGACGACTCCGCTCCCAGGGCGATGCGCACGCCGATCTCGCGGGTGCGCTGCGAGACGACGTAGGAGATCACGCCGTAGATGCCCACGATGCCGAGGAAGAGGGCCACCCCGGCCGCGATGCCCAGCATGACGAGCGTGAACGACGTGCTGGCCATGGAGCGCGCCTCGAGGTCGGCCAGCGTGCGGACCCCGGCGATGGGAAGATCGGGGTCGACCGACCAGACGGCCCTGCGCAGCGCGGGCACGAGCGCCGCAGGGTCGCCGCTCCGGGCGCGCACCACGAAGGCCATGGACCGCGGGGTGTAGAGGCTGTCGCCACGGTCGCTTCTGAGCAGCTGCGTCCGCGGCCAGAAGACGGTGGGCACGGACGCATCGTTCACGCCGTCGTCGTGGATGTCACCCACGACGCCCACGATCTCGTACCAGCGCGACGACGCCCGGCCCCAGTAGCGGAGGCGCTTGCCCAGCGCCGCGGCAGGATCGTGCCAGTAGGCGCGCGCGAGGTCCTCGGTGACCACCACGACCCTGGCGCGGTCCTCGACGTCCGAGCGGGTGATCGAGCGCCCCGCCCGCAGAGGATTGCCCAGGGTGGCGAAGTAGTCCGCTCCGATCCACTTGAAGCGACGGATGGGCGGCACCTGGTCCTTCTGCAACGGGAAGCCCTCCACCTCCACGGGGTCGTTGTCGTGGTCCCCGTCCATCGTGACCGACGACGTGAGCGCCGCCGATGCCACGCCGGGGACCGCACGCACCCGGGTGAGCATCTCGCCATAGTCCAGGGCGACCCGGGCGGGCTCCGCCACCTCGCTGCCGGGGATGGCGACGCGGAACGTCACCACCCCCTCCGGATCCGTGAAGCCCGGCTTCACGGAGCGCAGGGCCCGGAAGCTCCGGATCATGAGCCCGGAGCCGATCAGGAGGACGAGCGCCAGCGCCATCTGGGTCACGACGAGCGCGTTGCGGGCGAGGTGTTGGCGCCGGCCGGCGCTGGACGACCGTCCGCCCTCCTTCAGCGCGGATACGGTGTCGGTCCGGCCGTGGCGCAGCGCCGGGAAGAGGCCGAAGAGCGCGCCTGCGAGGAGCGAGATCCCCAGCGTGAAGCCCAGCACCGTGGGATCGATGCCGATGTCGTGCAGCCGCGGGAGGCTGGTCGGTCCCAACGCCACCAGCAGCTTCAGGCCCGCGAACGCGAGGCCCAGCCCCGCGAGGCCCCCCGCCACGGCGAGGACCAGGCTCTCCAGGAGGAGCTCGCCGACCAGCGTCGCTCGGCTGGCCCCCATGGCCGCGCGCACCGCCAGCTCCCGTTGCCGACCCTCCGCGCGCACGAGGAACAGGTTCGCCACGTTGGCGCACGCGATGAGGAGGACGATGCCCACCGTGCCCAGGAGCACCCAGAGCACCCTGCCCACGTCGCCCACCACGTCCTGCTTCAGCGGGTGCACGTCGGCGCCGAAGCGCGCCTGCTCGAGCATCCCCGGGGTCAAGCGGGGGTTGGGGTACCGCTCCATGGCCAGCGGGATCATCCGGTTCACGTCGGCGTCGGTCTCGGCCACCGTCACACCGGGCTTCAGGCGCCCGATGCCCGGGTAGCTGAAGTCCTCTCCCATGCGCAGCTCCTTCCGGTCGAAGCGGAAGGGCAGGTAGAGGTCCGGGTTCGTGCCCGAGAAGTCGAGGTCCTCCGGCACGACGCCGATGATCTCCCGCGGGACGCCGTTCACCGTGAGCGTGCGCCGCAGGACGCTCCGGTCGCCGCCGAAGCGCCGCTGCCAGTATCCGTAGCTCAGGACGACCGTATGCGGGCCGTCGGGCGTGTCCTCGTTGCGTGTGAAGGTGCGCCCGAGGAGCGGCCGGAGGCCCAGGAGCGGGATCGTGCGCCAGGTGACGTGCATCACGGCGACCTGCTCCGGGCTGCCCCCTCCCGTCACCGACGCGGTCCCGCCCTTGTACAACCCGACGTCCTCGAACGAGTGGTTCGACGCCGCGATCGTGTAGTGCAGCGCCGGGTCCTCCGGAAGACCACCGCGCCAGCCGATGCCCGGCGCCCTGAACGAGATGGTCACGAGGCGGCCCGGGTGCGGGAACGGCAGCGGCTTGAGGAGCACGCCCTCCACCACGCTGAAGATGGCCGCGTTGCTGCCGATGCCCACCGCCAGGGTGAGGACGGCCACACCGGTGAAGAGAGGGGCGCGGCCGAGCCTGCGCACCACGTAGCGGAGCTGTCGGACGAAGTGATCCATCGTCGTCCCGGGCTTCAGTCGGCCGGGCAGGAGGCGGAGCGCGATGCCCAGCGCCTGTCCGACGTACCAGAGGCTCGCCCGCAGCGCTCCGTGGCGTGTCCGGCGCTCGCGCCACAGCTCCTCCAGGTCGCCCGCGAGGGCGTCGCTCCCGGAGCCCCGCGGGAGCACCAGCAGGAGGAGCGTCGAGAGGACGCGCGGAGGCCGGGGAAGGTGCGGTGTGCTCATGGCGACCCCTCCTGGAGGTACGCCTCCAGTCCGTCCCAGATGCGGAGCATGGCCTCGCGGTGCTCGGCCAGAGCGCGCACGCCGACGGGCGTCGGCGTGACGAAGCGCTTGGGACGCCCGCCGCGGCCCTCGTCGGGCTCGCCCACGGAGCAGCGCACCAGGCCCTTGTCCTCCAGGCGCTGCACGGTGACGTAGACCGAGCCTGCCTGCACGGAGCGGCCCGTGCGCTCCTCGATCTCGCGCATGAGGGCGGCACCGTACGCGCCGTCGCCCAGCCGCAGCGCCGCCGCGAGGATCAGGTGCTCGAGCTCGCCCAGGAAGCTGCGGTCACCCATGAACGACCTCCGGATGATGTCGACGGCCGGCAACCCATGTTTTCTGGGTTCGGCAACCTAATGAATCTTGGTTGCAGAGGTCAACGGGCGAGGAATCGACTCGCCATCGCGGGGCGGTGAAGGCGCTCCTGGATTCGATGCCCGTGGATTAGGTGCGGGTGGTTGCGGAATCGGCGGACGTCTCCTAGCTCTCGTGCGTTCGGAGATCCTCCTTCGACGCGTGCCGGCCCGCCCTCCCGCTGCCGGCGAGTCAAGCCCCCGATCGGTGTGAGCGAGCGCTGGAAGGCGGAGCGTCCGTCAGTCTGGAGATCCCAATGGTGCACTGGTTCATAGCCAACCCGGTCTTCTTCGGCATCGCCACGTTCCTGCTCATGTGGACCGACTGGCTGCTGACCGTGCTCCAGGAACGCGAGAGACGTGCGCACTACGCCGAGCACTACCAGAGCTATCCCGTCAACACGATCGAGGGTCACCCCCTCATGCAGTCCGCCGTCGGCAAGGCGCGCTTCATCGAGCCGAGACACCTCTTTCTCAGCCTGATCCTGAGTGCCGCTGTCGCGTACGTCATGGCCTTCGTGCCCAGCGGCTGGCGCGAGACGTTCGTCGGCTACGTGTGGGGACTCTACCTCACGGTGGACACGACCCACATCGGCAACCTCGTCGGGTACCGGGCCAGCCGGCGTGGGCTCCACGGCAAGCTCTACCTCCACCAGCGCACGGCGTACCTCGTTCAGATGGGCCGCTACATCGCCTTCGCGGCATTCCTGATCGTGCTGACGCTGTGCTCCGGATCGGCCTTCATCGGCGGCGTGGCCATTGCGGCCATCACGGCAGTGATCCGCCAACTGGCCTTCATGCGGAGGGTCCCGCCCGTTCCCGAGGACGACGGACCGCCCGCGATGGAGCCGAGCGGGGCCGATTAAGCCGCCCGCCCGCGCGGCCTCCGGCCAGGCAACCCGCCGCCGCGAGGCTACTGGATCGTGAAGTCCACCGACTTCAGGACGTTGCCCTGCGCGTCTTCGACCTTCACGCTCCATGCTCCGGTCCACGCGGGCAGGATCTTCTTCGTGCTCCAGGTCCGCCAGGTCGGACCTTTCACGACCAGCGGGACGCGGGCCATCTGCTGGTCGCCGTGCATCCAGACGTGGTAGAGCTCCGTAGTCGCGAAGTGGCCCTCCACGGCCATGAAGCAGGCCACGGTACCGACGTCCGCCGGGAACGTGTCGGCGACGCCGGCCGGCTGGAGATTCTGCACGACGGTGCCCACGACGAGCTGGGAGACGGTGGGCGTCGTGTCGGTGGCCGCCTGGGCGGTAACGGGTCGGGTCGAAGCCGCGAGTGCCGCCACGGCGAGGAGAAGAACGGCGCGTCGCATCATGCTCCTCCAGAGATTCGGATACGATCCGGGTGGCCCTGAGGGGTATCTCGAAAGCTAAGGACGCTCCGCTCGGGCCGCCAAGATTGCGCTTCGGCGCTCTGGGCGACCACGGTGAGCGCCGGCCGGGAGGGAGAGCGGATGTCCTTCGTCCCGATGCCGGTGCGGTGTCCGTCGGGCGCCGGGGGAGCGCGGGCGTCTCGCCGTGCGCCGTGGCAGGGCGCGGGCCCCCTACAAGCGCAGCCCCACCGTGATCGGGAAGTAGCTGGTCGAGTAGTCGTTGGTGCCCTTCGCGTACACGTACCGCACCTCGAGGAACCCGCTCCTGCCGAGATGCAGCCCTACGCCGACGTGGTAGCCGGCTCCGATCGACGACGAGCCCGTCACGTCGGTGATCTCCGTCGAGTACTCGCCGATCCCGGCGAGCACGTACGGCGAGACCCCGATGTCGGGGAGCGAGAGCACGACGCTCGCCGAGCCGCCCACGATCATCACGTGCCCGGTCGACGTGGAGCTGGAGTAGTGGTCCACCTCCCCCTCGCCCCGGAAGGCGACGGGAAGACGCGGCAGGTCCAACTCGATGCCGAGCCGCCCCAGGTACCCGGACCCCGCGACCTTCGCGAAGCTGCCGACCGGCGTGCTCAGGCCCCCCTCCATGAGCAGGTGGAGCTGAGCGGAAGCCGGCGCCGGACCGGCGAGAGCCACGGCGGCGAGGGCCACGGTCGCGGCGCGGAGCGGAAGACGTCTCATGGTCGGGAGCCTCGCGGGATCGGACATCGGGCACCGCCGGGGCGCGGCCGCCGGGTCCTGCTCGTGCGCAGCGTGGCACTCCACCACTGTGGCACCGGGTGGTGCCTCCGGCAAGAGCTTCGCGATTGCGTCGGCGCGGAGCCCGTCTCATCGTCGTCGGTCACACGCTACGGCCGGATTCCGTCAACACGGTGAGCTTCGGTTCCGACCCAGCACGAGGAGACTGCCATGAGCCCGAAGAAGAGCACGCAGCGGCCCCCTGGGCGCACTCCCCCGAAGGGGGCGTCGTCCCGGGGATTCACGGAGGACGAGCGCGCCGCGATGAGGGAGCACGCCCGGGAGCTGAGGGCGGCGGGGAGGCGCGGTCCGGCCGCCGAGGCAGAGGGGGAAGGCGACGTGCTGGCGAAGATCGCCGAGATGGAGGGACCGGATCGCGCCATGGCCGAGCGCGTCCACGCGCTCGTGAAGGCCAGCGCGCCGGGACTGTCGCCGAGGACGTGGTACGGCATGCCCGCCTACGCCAAGGACGGCGCGGTCATCTGCTTCTTCCAGCCCGCGCGGAAGTTCAAGACGAGGTACGCGACGCTCGGCTTCAGCGACAAGGCACGTCTCGACGAGGGCGCGATGTGGCCGACGGCGTTCGCGCTGAGCGAGTGGACGAGCGCCGTCGAGAAGAGGATCGCCGGCCTGGTGAAGAGGGCGGTGGGCTGAGGAAGGGGAGCGGGCGTCGTGCAGGCCCGCTCCTCCTCGCGGCGATCGCGGGCGCCGCTACCCCCGCGCCGAGTCCGTCTCGAGCTCCTCCAACGCCATCGACGCGAGCGCGTCGCGATCGGCTACGGCCTCGATGCCCGTGACCCTCCCTCCGCCCACCGTGAGCTTCAGCACGAGCAGCATCCGCCCCTTGACCGGCACCAGGATGCCGACCTCGCCGTCGATGAGGCCCGCCACGGCGCCGCCCGCGCGTCCCTTGAAGAATCCGGCCACCGCGGCGGCGCCGTGCGCCTCGGCGGGGCCGCCCATGCGGACAGCCTGCGCGTCTCCCCGGAACACCACGTCGGGATCGAGCACCGCGACGAGCGCTTCGAAGTCCCCGGCCTTGGCGGCGGCGATGAACGCTTCGACGACCGCGCGCTCTCTACTGCGGTCGACGTCGGACGGTGAGGCGCCGCGCACGCGGCGCCGCGCGCGGCTGGCCAGCTGTCGCGCGGCCACGGGCGTCCGGCCGACGATGGGCGCGATCTCGTCGAACGGGAGCTCGAACATGTCGTGGAGCACGAAGGCAACGCGCTCCGCCGGCTCGAGGGCATCGAGCACGACCAGGAGCGCGAGCCCCACCGAGTCCGCGAGCTCCGCGTCCTCCTCGGGGCTGGGCTCCCCGCTCCGTGCGACGACGGGCTCCGGGGCGTCCGCTTCCAGGGCCTCCTCCCGGCGCGCCCTGCGGGTGCGCAGCATGTCGAGGCACACCCGCCCCACGATCGTCGTCATCCATCCGGCGAGATTGTCGACCCCGTCGGAGCCCGCACGGCTCATACGCAGCCACGCCTCCTGCACGGCGTCGTCCGCCTCTTCGGTCGAGCCGAGCATGCGGTAGGCGACCGCGCGCAGGCGCACACGGTGGGTCTCGAATCGTCTGGCCAGCAGCTCGCGCTCGTCCATCGGTCACACTCGCGGGTGGAGGTGTGGCTCTCGACGATCCTCGTACGGACCCGTCGCGGTCACGCGCGGATCGTTCGATCCGTCATCTTCATCGACGAAGCGACGCTCGCGAATGTGACCACCCTACCCTGGAGGACGAGCCGATGAGCCCCACGTTCCGCAGCCTGGTCGTGACCGTGTCCGACCTGAGGTCCGCCAAGGCCCTCTACACCGCGCTGCTCGGCGAGCCGCATACCGACCAGCCCTACTACGTCGGGTACAACGCCGACGGCTTCGAGGTGGCCCTGGTCCCGCAACAGGGTAGCGCGGGCGCCGGGGCGGTCGCCTACGCCGACGTCGAGGACCTGGACGAGGCGCGCGCGCGCCTCCTGGCCGCCGGCGCGACGGAGCGCAGCGCCCCTCGACAGGTCGCTCCCGGGGTCCGTGTGTGCGTGCTCGCGGACGGCGACGGCACCCCGGTGGGCCTGAGGGGGGCGTAGGGCCCACCCCGGTCACCGGTCCGTGTCCGATCCCCCGCGGTAGCGGCGGAGCTTCTCGTAGAGCGTCCGCACACCGATGCCGAGCCGCTCGGCCGCGGCGCGGCGGTTTCCTCCTACGGAGGCGAGGGCCTCCTCGATCGCGGCCCGCTCGATGTCGTCGAGCGTCGGGGCCGCTCCGGACGCCGCCCGTGCCGCCGAGGACGTCGGCACACCTGCGGAGAAGGCGTCGGCGTCGAGCGCCGCCGCGTCGATCCGCCCGTTCTCCGTCAGGATCGCGGCGCGCTCCAGCGCGTTGGCCAGCTCGCGCACGTGGCCGGGCCAGGGCGCGGACGCGATCAGGCGGCGCGCGTCGTCCGTGAGGCTCAGGTGCGGCCGGCCGATCTGGCCTCCGATGCGCACGAGGAGCGTCTCGGCCAGAGGAAGGATGTCGCCGCGCCGCTCGCGCAGGGGGGGGATGCGGACGGGGAACACGGCCAGGCGGTGGTAGAGGTCGTCGCGGAAGGCCCTGGAGGCGCGCAGCTCGTCGAGGTCGCGGTTCGTGGCGGCCACCCACCGCACGTCGACCTCGATGCTGCGGGAGCCACCCACACGCTCGAAGCGGCGCTCCTCGAGAACGCGCAGCAGCTTGGCCTGCAGCTCCGGCTTCATCTCGGCGATCTCGTCCAGGAAGAACGTGCCGCCCTCCGCCAGCTCGATGCGCCCGCGGTGCGCCGTGGTGGCGCCGGTGAACGCGCCCTTCTCGTGGCCGAACAGCTCGCTCTCCAGGAGCGTCTCGGTGATGGCGGCGCAGTTCACCGCGACGAACGGCCCCGCCGCGCGGCCGCTCCAGGCGTGCAGGGTGCGGGCGGCCACCTCCTTGCCGGTGCCGCTCTCGCCCGTGAGCAGAACCGTCGTGTTGGTCCGCGCCACCTTGCGCAGTGCCTCCACCACGGGAACCATGGCCGGGTCACCGTACGTCAGGGGCGGCAGGGTCGGCGCGTCGCGCGCGGCGCGGTCCTTGGAGGCCACCAGCGCGCGGTGCTCCAGGGCCCGGGACACGAGCAGTCGCAGTTCGCCGGGGCTGCCTATGGGCTTCTCCAGGTAGTCGAACGCGCCCAGCTTCATGGCCTCTACGGCCGTGCCCACCGCGCCGTGCGCCGTGAGGACGACGACCTCCATGTCCGGCTGCTCGGCACGCGCCCGGCGCAGGAGCGTCATGCCGTCCATACGTGGCATGCGGAGGTCGGTGATGAGCAGGTCGAAGCTCTCTCTCACCAGGTGCTGTGCGGCGTCCATGCCATCGGCCGCCGGAGTCACCGCGTGGCCGTCGCTCGCGAGCGCCTCGGCGATGTACTCGCGCAGCCCCTCCTCGTCGTCGGCCACCAGGATCCGCGCCATGGCTCAGCCCCCGGGGATCGTCATCTGGAACAGCGCCCCGCCCTCCGGAGCGTTCTGGGCGACGATCGTCCCGCCGTGCATCTCGGCGGCGCGCAGCGCCACGGCCAGCCCGAGCCCCGTTCCGGTGGTGCGCGTCGTGTAGAACGGAGAGAAGATGCGCTTCTCGTCACCGGCTGGGATGCCGGGGCCGAAGTCACGCACGGTGAAGACCAGCGAGCCGCCGCGCTTCTCCAGACCGACGACGGGCCGGGATCCGGCCGGTGAAGCCTGCCGCGCGTTGCGCAGGACGTTCGTGAGGGCCTGTCTGGTGCGAAGCGCGTCCAGGGGCCAGGCCCGCGGCGCGCCGTCGACCCGTACGTCGAACTCCTCGGCGCCGACCTCGTCGAGGCAGGCCCGCAGCAGCGCCACGGGATCCTCGGGACGAACGTCCATGGCTCCGGCGCGCGCGAAGTCCAGCAGATCCGTGGTCAGGGCCTCGAGTCGCTCGGCCTCCTGGACGATGCGCTCGGCCTTGCGCCGGTCCGCCCCGGGCTCCGGCATGCGCTCCGCCAGGAGCTGGGCGTGGCCTTTCAGCGAGGCCAGCGGATTGCGGATCTCATGCGCGAGCACCGCCGACATCTCGCCCAGCACCCCGAGCCGGCGGTGCTCTTCGAGCCGTCGGTCCGCTTCCTCCTGGAGCAGCGTGAGGCGCCAGAAGAAGAGCGCCGCTGCCAGCAGCGTAGCCGCCACCGCGGTCGACAGCACGAAGGTGTCCCGGGCCTGGGCCGTCAGGCGCTCGGCCACCAGCGGCTCGAACTCCAGCACCACCAGGGAGGGGCGAGCCCGGGGTCGCGCGCCGGCGTCGTCCGGCCGGGTCGGCCGATGGGCGGGCGGCACGAACCCCACGAGCCGCAAGCGCCCTCCCGCGGGAGTCGGGACGGACGGGCCGGGGCGGTGGGTGCCGTTCGGCAGCGGACCGCCCAGCGGCGTCCCTACCTGGGCCAGCA
>JBJKSF010000242.1:0-13150 GCA_046704285.1 Longimicrobiales bacterium
ATCGACTACGCGCAGCTCCACGCGTTCACCACGTACGGGTGCATCGGCGTGAAGTGCTGGATCTTCAACGGGGAAGTCGTCGAGGAGCGGCGGGGCCGCACCTACTCGACGGGCGCCTGAGCCAGAGCAGACCAGGGACCTAGACCATGCTGGCACCGAAGAGAGTCAAGCACCGCAAGGCCCACAAGGGCCGCATGCGGGGCGTCGCAACCCGGGGGAACAGGGTCTCCTTCGGGGAATACGGGCTGCAGGCCACGGAGCCGGCGCGGATCTCGAACCGCCAGATCGAGTCCGCCCGCGTGGCGATGACCCGGCACATCAAGCGCGGCGGGAAGGTCTGGATCCGGATCTTCCCCGACAAGCCGTTCACGTCCAAGCCGCTCGAGACGCGCATGGGCAAGGGGAAGGGCAACCCGGAGGGTTGGGTGGCGGTGGTGAAGCCCGGACGCATGATGTTCGAGCTGGAGGGGGTGACGGAGGAGATCGCCCGGCGTGCCATGCAGCTGGCGGAGGCCAAGCTGCCGCTGAAGTGCCGGTTCGTCATCCGCGACGAGCAGCTCTAGGGAGCCGAAGCCATGAAGGCGGAAGACATTCGAGACTGGGACGACACGGAGATCGAGGTTCGCCTCGGGGAGCTCAAGGAGGAGGAGTTCAAGCTCCGGTTCCAGAGCGCGATGATGGAGCTCGAGAACCCCAATCTCCTCAAGGGCATCCGGCGCGACATTGCGCGCATGAAGACGGTTCTGCGCGAGCGCGAGCTGGCCAAGGCCCGGAACGCGTGACGGAAGGGACCATGACAGAGAACGAGGCCCGGGAGGGCGAGAGCGTGCAGGGTGAGGGCGCCGCGTCCGTGTCCGGACGGAACCGCCGGAAGACGAGGGTCGGCGTCGTCGTCGGAGCCAAGGCGAACAAGACGGTGACGGTGCAGGTGGACCGCCGCGTGGCGCACCCGCTGTACGGCAAGGGCGTGCGGCGCACGAAGAAGGTCCACGCCCACGACGAGGGCAACGAGTTCCGTGTCGGGGATACGGTGCGCATCATGGAGACGCGCCCGCTGTCGAAGACGAAGCGGTGGCGGGTGGTGGAGCTGATCGAGCGCCCCGAGTAATGGACGCGACGTGGTGTGGGCCTCTGGGACGCGCTCCACGTTGCCGGCATATGGAAGCGAGAATACCGAGATGATCCAGCAGGAGTCGATCCTCCGCATCGCGGACAACACGGGAGCCAAGACGGCCCTGTGCATCCGCGTCCTCGGCGGGTCGCGACGCCGCTACGCCGGGGTCGGCGACGTGATCGTCGCCACGGTGAAGGACGCTCTGCCCAACGCCGGGATCAAGAAAGGCGAGGTGGTGCGGGCCGTCGTCGTGCGCACGGCGAAGGAGACTCGGCGCAAGGACGGCACGTACATCCGCTTCGACGACAACGCAGCCGTGATCATCACGCCGCAGGGAGAGCCGCGCGGCACGCGCATCTTCGGGCCGGTCGGGCGCGAGCTTCGGGAGAAGAAGTACATGAAGATCGTTTCCCTCGCCCCCGAGGTGCTGTGATGGCCATGAAGCCGGAGAACCGATCGGCGGTGAAGAAGCCGAGGATCGTGAAGGGCGACAAGGTCCGCGTGATCCGTGGCAACTACCGTGACATGGAGGGGACGGTCCTGGAGGTCATCAAGAGCCGGGGCCGGGTGAGGGTCGAGGGTGTGAACAGGCGCAAGCGCCACCAGCGCCCGAGCGAGGCGAACCCGGACGGGGGCATCATCACCTTCGAGGCGCCGATCGCGCTGTCGAACGTGATGCTCATCGACCCGGGCACGGGAGAGCCCACCCGGGTGCGCGTGAAGACCGAGCCGGACGGGGCCAAGGAGCGGATCTCGGTCAAGAGCGGCCAGCCGATCCCGCGGCCCGAGCGCAAGTAGAGGACGACGATGGAACCAAGGCTCAAGACGCATTACGAGACCCACGTGCGCGCCGCGCTCCAGAAGGAGTTCGCGTTCACGAACCCGCACCAGATCCCGCGGCTCGTGAAGACCGTGCTCAACGTCGGGATCGGCCAGGCGGCCAAGGACATGAAGCAGCTCGAGAGCGCCGTCGAGGAGCTCGGGGTGATCACGGGCCAGAAGGCCAACGTGAACCGCGCGCGCCGCTCGATCTCCAACTTCTCGTTGCGCGAAGGCATGCCGGTGGGCGCCTCCGTGACGCTGCGCAGGGACAGGATGTGGTACTTCCTGGACCGGCTCGTCAGCACGGCGATTCCGCGCATCCGCGACTTCCGCGGACTGAACACGCGCTCCTTCGACGGCCGCGGGAACTACACGCTGGGCGTGAGGGAGCAGATCATCTTCCCGGAGATCAACTACGACCGGGTCAATCGCATCCACGGAATGGACATCACGATCGTGACGTCCACGGACAAGGACGACGAAGCGCTCGCCCTTCTCCGCGCGGTCGGGTTCCCGTTCCGTGGGTCCGTGCCCGTGGAGGTCGGCGTCGGGGCCTGAGCCCCCGCGCCGCACACATTCAGAGAGGGTGTTCGATGGCCAGGAAGGCACTCGTCGAGAAGACCAAGCGCAAGCCGAAGTTCGGCGTCCGCGTCCGGCACCGCTGTCAGCGGTGCGGGCGTCCCCGCGGGTATCTGCGGAAGTTCGGCCTCTGCCGTATCTGCTTCCGTGAGATGTCGCTGCGCGGGGAGATCCCGGGCGTGCGCAAGGCGAGCTGGTGAAGGAGCGTAGACCGTCATGATGACAGATCCCATCGCGGACATGCTGACCCGCCTGCGCAACGCGGCCGCCGCGGGGCACAAGTGGGTGGACATGCCCGTGTCCAAGCAGAAGATCGAGATCGCGCGACTGCTCTCCGAGAACCACTTCGTGCACGCGCACAAGATCCTTGACGACGGCAAGCACGGGCTGCTGCGCGTCTACCTCAAGTACCACGACGGCCAGCCGGTCATCCGCCACCTCGAGCGCGTATCGCGCCCGGGCCGGCGCCGGTACGTCGGCGTCGGGGACATCCCGCGCGTACGGAACGGGCTGGGGATGGCCATCCTTTCCACCTCGGCCGGTGTACTCTCCGATCGACTGGCGCGTGAGCGCGGGGTCGGCGGCGAGTTGATGGCCCTGATCTGGTAAGGCGGAACGGACGATGTCGAGAATCGGAAAGATGCCGGTCGCCGTGCCCGAGGGGATCGACGTGAAGCTCGTCGACCGGAGGGTCACGGTGAAGGGCCCCAGGGGCGAGTTGAGCCTCGAGGTGCACCCGGCCATGAAGGTGACGGTCGCCGACGGCGAGATCCGGGTCGAACGCCCGTCCGACACGAAGGAGCACCGCGCGCTGCACGGGCTCACCAGGGCGCTCCTCGCCAACATGGTGGAGGGTGTGACGAAGGGCTTCACGAAGACCCTGGAGATCATCGGCGTGGGGTACCGGGCCGAGGTGAAAGGCCGCAAGCTCAACCTCGCCCTGGGCTACTCGCACCCCGTCGAGTACGAGCCCGTCGAGGGCGTGACGGTCGAGTGTCCGAACCAGACGACGGTCGTCGTGTCGGGCCCGGACAAGCAGAAGGTCGGCCAGGCGGCGGCGGAGATCCGGTCTCTGCGGGCCCCGGAGCCGTACAAGGGCAAGGGGATCCGCTACCAGGGCGAACACGTACGGCGCAAGGCCGGCAAGACGGCCGGAGCGTAGGCCATGACGATCATCAAGCAGAGCAAGATCAGGAACAGCCGGCACCTGCAGCGCCGGCGGCGGCACCTTCGGGTGCGCAGGAAGATCGAGGGCTCGGGAGAGCGGCCGCGTCTCGTGGTCTTCCGGTCCCTCAGGAACATCGAGGGACAGATCGTCGACGATGCTGCGGGCCGCACGCTCGTCGGGCTGTCCACGCTCGCGCCCGAGCTGCGGGCCTTCAAGGCCGAGGGCCGGAACGTGCGCGTGGAGCACGCGAAGGCGGCCGGCAAGCTCATCGCCGAGAGGGCCGTCGAAAAGGGCATCAAGAGCGTCGTGTTCGACCGCGGCGGCTACAAATACCACGGCCGGGTCAAGGCCTTCGCCGAAGGCGCCCGTGAGGGCGGTCTGGAGTTCTGATGGCCAGAGAGAAGAAGCAGAGCCCCCGCGGGCGCGAGAGCGACCTCGTCGAGAACCTGATCCACATCAACCGGGTGGCCAAGGTGGTCAAGGGCGGCCGGCGGTTCTCGTTCTCCGCGCTCGTGTCGGTCGGCGACCAGAAGGGCAACGTCGGCGTGTCGCTGGCGAAGGCGAACGAGGTGTCGGAGGCGATCCGGAAGGCGATCGAGCGCGCCAAGAGGAGCATGGTGAAGGTCCCGGTCACCAACGGGACGTTGCCGCACGAGATCATGGGAGAGTGGGGCGCGGGCCGGGTGCTGCTGCGCCCCGCGGCTCCGGGCACGGGGGTCATCGCCGGCGGTCCGGTGCGCGCCGTCCTGGAGGCGGCCGGCGTTCGCGACGTGCTCACCAAGAGCCTGGGCAGCAACAACCCGATCAACGTCGTGCGCGCCACCATGAACGGGCTGACGAGCCTGGTCACGCCCGAACAGGTGGCCGAGGAGCGAGGGGTCCCCGTCGAGGCCCTGGGAGTGCGCCGTGGCTAAGAAGAAGCAGGCGAAGATGCTCGAGATCACCCAGGTGAGGAGCGGCATCGGGCGCGTCGAGAAGCACCGGCGCACGCTGCGGGCTCTCGGGATCAAACGGCACCAGCAGAGCGTAGTGCACGCAGACACGCCGCAGATCCGGGGGATGATCGACCAGATCAGCCACCTCGTCTCGGTGCGCGAGATCGAGGAGTAACCAGCATGGCCGAGCTACACGACCTGAAGCCCGCGAAGGGCTCCCACCGCAACCGCAAGCGCGTGGGCCGGGGCCCCGGCTCCGGCACCGGCAAGACCGCCGGCCGCGGCCAGAAGGGGCAGAAGGCCCGCACGGGCCACCACGAGGTCCACGCCTACTTCGAGGGCGGCCAGATGCCTCTGGTCCGCCGCATCCCGAAGAGGGGCTTCAAGAACTTCAATCGGGTGGAGTACCAGGTCGTGAACGTGCGCGACCTGGATCGGCTCGAGGGCAAGGTCGACCCGGCGGCGCTGCACGCCGCCGGGCTGGTCGGGTCGCTCGGCCGTCCGGTGAAGATCCTGGGAGAGGGCGAGCTCGCGAAGGCGCTCGAAGTCGAGGCGCACGCCTTCAGCAAGAGCGCGCGCGAGAAGATCGAGGCGGCAGGGGGCTCGGTGAGCGTCCTGGGCGCCGAGAGCGCGGCCTGAGGGTCGCCGAGAGCGAGCCATGCAGAATCCGGTCGGAAATCTGTTCAAGGTCCCGGAGCTCAAGGACAAGATCCTCTTCACCCTGTTCATCCTGCTCATCTACCGGATCGGTGCCCACATCACCGTTCCGGGGCTCGACCTCTCGGTGATCGAGAAGCAGTTCGCCGGGGGCCTCCAGAACAGCCTGTTCGGCATCTACGACATGTTCGTGGGAGGTGGGCTGAGCCGCGCGACGGTCTTCGCGCTGGGGATCATGCCCTACATCTCGGCCTCCATCATCTTCCAGATCGGAGCGGCCGTCTCGCCGACGATCGAGAAGATGCAGAAGGAGGGCGAGGACAGCCGGATGAAGCTCGAGCAGTGGACGCGCTACTCGACGGTCGGGCTGGCGGCGCTCCAGGCGTTCGGCTACGCCAAGTTCCTGGAGGCGATGCACGGCGCGGTGCAGTCGCCGGGCTTCGTCTTCGTGTTCACGACGGTCCTCGCGCTCACGGTGGGCGCGGTGTTCGTGATGTGGCTGGGCGAGCAGATCACGGACCGCGGCATCGGCAACGGTGCCTCGCTGCTGATCTTCTTCTCGATCATCGAGAGCTTCCCGAGCGCGCTGGGGCGCACGTGGGAGGCGTTCACGCTGGGGCAGATCGGGACGTTCGGCCTCCTCGCCCTGCTGGGGGTGGTGGTGGGCGTGTCCGCAGGCGTGGTCGCGATGACGATGGCGGCTCGCAGGATCCCGATCCAGATCCCCCGGAAGGTCGTCGGGCGCGGCCGGATCCAGGAGGGTCAGAAGAGCTACATCCCGATCGGCGTGAACATGGCGAACGTGATGCCGATCATCTTCGCCCAGTCGTTCATCGTGGTTCCGGGCACGCTGGCGGCGTTCACGTCGTGGGAGCCGCTGAAGCAGTTGGCCCAGATGTTCCAGCCGGAGACGTGGGCGTACGACATCACGTACTCCATTCTGATCCTGTTCTTCACATACTTCTACACGGCGATCATCTTCAACCCGGTCGATCTGGCCGAGAACCTGAAGAAGCAGGGCGCGTTCGTCCCGGGCGTGAAGCCGGGCACGCGCACGGCGGAGTACATCGATCGTGTACTGACCCGTGTGACCCTCCCCGGCGCGATCTACCTGGCGATCATCGCGCTGGTCCCGTTCTGGATCTTCGACTGGTTCAACATCCAGACCTTCTACTTCGGTGGCACGAGCCTGCTGATCGTGGTGGGCGTCGGCCTCGACACCGTCCAGCAGGCCCAGCAACTCCTGCTCCTGCGCCACTACGACGGGTTCATGAAGAAAGGCCGGGTCAAGCTTCGGGGCCGCCAGCACTACATGTAGTGCGGCGCTGAGGGAGGTAGGACATCGTGATGGTGGTCATTCTGCTGGGTCCTCCGGGAGTCGGGAAGGGAACCCAGGCGGTTCGCTTGAGCGACGGCGTCGGTTGGGAGCACCTCTCCACGGGAGACCTGCTGCGCGCCGCTTTGCGGGACGGTACCGAGTTGGGCCTGAAGGCCAAGGCGTACATGGAGGCCGGGGAGCTCGTTCCCGACGAGCTGATCATCGATCTCGTGCGGGAGCGCCTCCACGGGCTGGCGCCCGAGGCCGGGATCCTCTTCGACGGCTTCCCGCGCACGACCGCGCAGGCGGACGGGCTCGCGCAGGTGCTGTCCGAGTCGCGGCGGAAGGTCGGCAGGGTCGTGCTCTTCGAGGCACCCACGGAGACGCTCGTCAAGCGACTCAGCGGGCGGCGGAGCTGCCCGCAATGCGGCGCCGTGTACAACGTCTACTTCAACCCTCCCTCGCGCGAGAACGTATGCGACCGCTGCGGTGGAGCGCTCGTGCAGCGGAAGGACGACGCGCCGGAGACGGTGCGTCGACGGCTGGAGGTCTACGAGTCGGAGACGGCTCCGCTCATCGAGTACTACGAGAAGCACGACACCACCGTGACGCGGATCCCCTCCGACGCGCCGGTGGACGAGGTCCAGTCGGCGTTCCGGAAGGCGGTGGGACTCCGGGCATGATCCACCTGCGCACCCCGGAGGAGGTGGAGGCGATCGCGCGCGGTGGGGCGATCATCGCCGGGCTGCTGGAAGAGGTGGAGCACCAGGTGAGGCCGGGGGTGAGCACGGAGGGCCTGGATCGGTTCTGTGACGAGTACATCCGGTCCCACGAAGGGGCGGTGCCCGCCTTCAAGGGGCTGTACGGCTTCCCCGGCAGCGTGTGCACGTCCCTCAACGAGGAGGTGGTGCACGGCATCCCGTCGCGGAGCCGGATCGTCCGGGACGGGGACCTGGTATCGATCGACGTCGGGGTGCGGCTCGACGGTTGGTGCTCGGACTCCGCGTGGACCTTCGCGGTGGGAGAGGTCCAACCGGAGACGCAGAGGCTGCTGGACGTGACGCGGGGCTCGCTCGCGGCCGGCATCGGGGCCGCCGTGCGCGGCAACCACGTGGGCGACATCGGCGCGGCGATCATGGGCGTCGTGGAAGGCACGGGCTTCGGGATCGTGCGTGACCTGGTGGGTCACGGGGTGGGGCGGGAGGTACACGAGGAGCCCCAGGTGCCCAACGTCGGGCGCGCAGGGCACGGTCCCCTCCTGCGGGCCGGGATGGTGCTGGCGATCGAGCCCATGCTGTCGGCGGGCACGCCGGACATCCGGACGCTGGACGACGGATGGACGGTGATCACGGCGGACCGGGCCCTGTCCGCCCACTTCGAGCACACGGTGGCGATCACCGAGAGCGGACCGAGGATCCTGACGGGCGCCACGGTTCCCGAAGGCGCTTGAAGGGCCTGAGAAGGCTGGTTATACTACCTAGCTCTGCCACAAACAGATGCGGAGAGGGACATCGTGAAGGTCCGAAGCAGCGTGAAGCCGATCTGCGAGCACTGCAAGGTGATCCGGCGCCGGGGCGTCGTGCGCATCATCTGCTCGCGGAATCCCAAGCACAAGCAGCGCCAGGGCTAAAGGACTGACCCCATGGCACGTATCGCCGGTGTGGACCTGCCTCGCGGCAAGCGGATCGAGGTGGCCCTCACGTACATCTACGGGATCGGGCGCACCCGGGCGCGGCAGATCGTCGACGCCTGCGGCGTCGAGCGCGATCGGCGTACCCAGGACCTCTCGGACGACGACGTCAACCGCCTTCGCCGGCAGATCGAGGGGACGTACAAGGTCGAGGGCGCGCTGCGCACCGAGACCTCGATGAACATCAAACGGCTCATGGACATCGGCTGCTACCGGGGCCTCCGCCACCGGCGCGGCCTTCCCGTCCGTGGGCAGCGCACCCACACGAACGCGCGCACCCACAAGGGTTCCCGGCGTCCGGTGGCGGGCAAGAAGAAGGCGCCGAAGAAGTAGGGCGACGAGCCCCGGGGATCCTGGGGCGTCCTGGCGGCGCCCGGCACCGATGGACGCCGGGCCTCGCATTCGTGTCGTCCGTGACCAGCAGCAGGTGGAGATCAGTGGCGAATCCCAAGACGCGCACCAAGAAGACGAAGAAGGTCGTCGAGGCCGACGGCATCGCCTTCGTCAAGGCGACCTTCAACAACACGATCATCACGATCACGGACCGCTCCGGCAACGTGGTCGTGTGGGCCAGCGCCGGAAAGGCCGGCTTCAAGGGCTCGAAGAAGTCGACCCCGTTCGCCGCCACGATGGCCGCCGAGCAGGCGGGCCGCGAGGCGGCCGGGCTCGGCGTCAAGCGGGTGGACGTGCGCGTCCAGGGACCGGGCTCCGGCCGGGAGTCGGCGATCCAGGCGCTCGCCAGCGCGGGCCTCTTCATCAAGTCGATCCAGGACGTGACCCCGCTGCCCCACAACGGATGCCGGCCGCCGAAGAAGCGCCGCGTCTAGAGGACAGAAATGGCACGCTATACCGGACCCGCCTGCAAGCTCTGCCGCCGCGAGGGCCAGAAGCTGTTCCTGAAGGGACTGAAGTGCTACACGGAGAAGTGTCCCGTGGAGCGGCGCGCGTACCCGCCCGGCCAGCACGGCCCCGCGCAGCAGCGGCGCCGCAAGCAGTCGGACTACGCCGTCCAGCTCCGGGAGAAGCAGAAGGTCAAGCGCATGTACGGCCTGCACGAGAAGCAGTTCCACAACCTGTTCGTGCACGCCGCCCAGACGCCGGGCATCACCGGTGAGAACATGCTCGTCGCGCTGGAGTCCCGGCTGGACAACATCGTGTTCCGCATGGGCTTCGCGGCGAGCCGGAACCAGGCGCGCCAGCTCGTGCGCCACCGCCACGTCGAGGTGAACGGCGGGGTCGTCGACGTGCCCAGCTACCGCGTCAAGGCGGGCGACGAGGTCTCCGTGAGGGCCGCGTCGAAGGAGCTGCTGACCGTACAGTCCAGCCTCGAGGCGAGGACCCGGCCCAAGCTCCTGGACTGGCTCGCCCTGGACGAGAAGGCCAGGGTCGGGAGGGTCGTGCGCCGCCCCACGCGGGAGGACATCCCGCTCGCGGTGCAGGAGCAGCTCATCGTGGAGCTGTATTCGAAGTAGCATGAGAAGCCGCGGAGCGAGTCTCTGGACCGCCATGAGCAGGAGGAGAACGTGGAGATGGATCTGACCGGATTGGTGCTGCCGGAGCGCGCGGAAGTCGCGGAGAAGTCCGAGGACGGACGCTCCGCCCGCTTCGTGATCGAGCCCCTCGAGCGGGGGTACGGCTACACCCTCGGCAACTCCGTCCGGCGGGTCCTCCTGTCCTCCCTCAGGGGCGCCGCCGTGTGGGCGTTCCGGATCGACGGGGTGGTCCACGAGCACCAGACGATCCCGGGCGTGGTCGAGGACGTGCACCAGGTCATCCAGAACCTCAAGTCGCTCGTGGTCACGCTCGACCCCGACGTGGACGAGATGGTGCTGGAGATCCACGCGAAGAAGGCCGGCCCCGTGACCGCCGGCGACGTCCAGCCGTTCAGCGGCGGCGAGGTTCTCGACCCGGCCCACCACCTGTTCACGCTCGAGGAGGACCGCACGGTCAACGTCGAGCTGCACGTGAACAAAGGCCGCGGGTTCGTGCTCGCCGAACAGCACGAGCTTCCCAGGGGCGCACCGATCGACCTGGTCCGCATCGACGCGATCTACAACCCCGTGCGCCGGGCCAACTTCTCGGTCGAGGAGACGCGCGTCGGGCAGCGCACGGACTTCGACCGCCTCACGCTCTCCGTCGAGACCGACGGGTCGGTGGACCCGGAGGCGGCCGTCGCGTACGCGTCGGAGCTCGTGCGCAAGTACATGGAGTACATGCTCTACTTCGGCCGGGACGGCATGCCCGAGGCGACGCGCCCGGGCGCGGTCGCCGTACCCGACCGGCTCAAGGACCTCTTCTCGAGGCCGATCGAGGAGCTCGCCGAGTTGTCCGTGCGCTCCCGCAACTCGCTCCAGAAGGAGAACATCACCTCTCTGGGCGACCTCGTGCGGCGCACCGAGGAGGAGATGCTCGGGATCGAGAACTTCGGGAAGAAGTCGCTCAAGGAGATCTCGGACTTCCTCGAGGAGCACGGCCTGAGGTTCGGAATGACGCTCGAGGAGGGCGAGGACGGCCGGCTGTTCTTCGTCGAGGGCCAGCCCGAGACGCAGCCGCCCAGCGAAGAGGAGCAGTAATGCGGCACCGCAAGAAGGGAAGGCAGCTCTCCCGCACGGCGAGCCACCGTAGGGCGACGCTCCGGAACCTGGCGACGTCTCTGTTCCGCCACGGGCGGATCCAGACCACCACGGCCAAGGCCAAGGAGCTGCGGCCGTACGCCGAGCGGATCATCACGCTGGCCAAGCGCGGGGACCTGCACGCGCGGCGCCTGGCGGCGCGCCGCATCGCGGACCGGGAGGTCCTCGGCACGCTCTTCAACGAGCTGGGGCCGCGGTACGCCGAGCGCCCGGGAGGTTACACGCGCATCCTGAAGCTGGGTAACCGCCAGGGCGACGCCGCGGAGATGTCGCTCATCGAGCTGGTCGATTAAGTTCCCCCGGTTGTTCGACACACTCAACCGGATAGGACGCGAGGAAATGGCCGACAAAGCATCTCGGCGCGGCGCCGCGAGCCTGGGTGTTCCCATGATGATCCTGGCCTTCGTGGCCGTAGGGGTGTTCCTGTACTGGCTCAGCATTCGGTCCGCGAAGGAGAAGGCAGTCGAGATCCACGAGGACAGCGTCGCGCTCGCCGCCAACGCCGCGGCGAATACGGCGATCCCCGGCGCGACGATCGTCTCGCCGGACACCCTGCAATCCCGCCCGGGCTTCTACGACAATCAGCTCGTCCAGGTGAGCGGACTGAACGTCGAGGGCCAGCTCGGCAAGCAGGGGTTCTGGCTCAAGCTGCCGAACGGGAGCCACTTCCTGGTGGCCCTGACCCCGTCCCTGATTCAACAGGGCGATTCGGTGGCGACGGGGCAGGCGCCGCTGGTGGACGGCACGCTGCGCCCCCTGGCGGACTCGGTGATCGCCCGGTGGATCGGCGCAGGTACGATCAACTCCGCCGACAGCGCCGCCGCGGCTGCCGCCTCGTACTTCATCGAGGCGCGCGTGATCACGACCAAGGCGAAGAGCGGCTCCTGAGCGGGCCGCCCCGATAAAGACAGCCCGAGCGCGACGGAGCGGAGATGGCCCGAGTGTGCTACGTGTGCGGCAAGACGCCCGGAAGCGGGAACAACGTCAGCCATGCGCACAACAAGACGAAGCGACGCTGGCTCCCGAATCTGCAGACTGTGCGGATCGTGGACGAGGGCGGCCAGCGCCGGCGCGTGCGCGTCTGCACGTCCTGCATCGCCGGGGGCAAGGTGAAGAAGGCGCCTCCCGCGACGGTGCGGGGCTGACAGGCCCCTCGGGGACGTCGCAGGTCACGGCGGCGAGGCCAGCAGCCTCCGACACGCCGCGAGGGCCGTCTCCACCCTGATCGCCTGCATGCACGCCGCATGCGGGCACACCGTGTAGAACGGGCACTCCTCCCCGCGGCGCGGGGAGCACACCACCGGCTCGCGGACGGGGGTCGCCAGCTCCTCGGGATAACCCCAGTAGCGGGCGGAGCCCGGTCCGACGAGGACCACCGTGGGGCGGCCGAGCGCCACCGCGAGGTGGAAGGGGAGCGAGTCCCCGCCCAGGAAGAGGTCCGCGGCCGCGATCAGGTCGCGCAGACCCTCGAGCGTCGTCGTGCCGATGCGGTCGACGAGCCACCCCCCCTCCCGCTCCCCCTCGAGCTCGGCCGCGAGCTCCCGCTCGGCCGGCCCGCCGATCAGGACGGCGCGCACGCCCTCCGTCTCGTGGAGGGCCCGCAGCACGGAGAGGAAGCGCTCGGGCATCCACCGCCTCTGCGGAAGCGATGCGCCGGGATGCACGACGACGGTCGGCTCGCCGGTGGGCGGCAGGGCCGGACTCGTGCCCGCCGCGACCCGGGGAAGCCGGAAGTGCGACGGGGCGCCCACGAACGCACCCAGGGAGAGGAGCCGGTCGATCTCGTGCCGGTCGGGAGGCCCGGGCGGCTCCCTGCGATGCAGGAACGGGATCTCCGGGCGGCCCGCTCCGAGCCCGCCGCGCCAGGCCGTGGGGGCGAGCGCCGAGACGCGAGCGGCCAGGTACTCCTGGACGGGTCCGTCCACCTGTGTGGCGAAGAGGAGGACGTCGGGCGGCGCCTCCCGCCAGCGGGCCGCGAGGGCTCGGAGGGACGCCTCCAGCGGAGCGTCCCCGGGGCGCGCCCACCCAACCCCCCTGCGGACCGCCAGGGGGATCAAGTCGATCTCGCGCCGCTCGGCCATCCAGGGCGGGACGTGCGCCGGGTCGTCGACGACCAGGTCGACGGGCGTGCCCGGGAATCGCTCCCCGAGCGCCGCGAGCAGGGGATCGAGGAGCAGCATGTCGCCCAGCAGGCCGAAGCGCACCACGGCGAGGCGCGCCGGCCCGTCGGGGGG